>CP092079.1:475216-622450 GCA_022226955.1 Nitrospira sp. | reverse complement strand
CGTGGACTTCATGAGCGATACGCTGTACGGCGGGCGACGATTCCGGACCCTCAATATTCTGGATGAAGGCGTGCGCGAGGGATTGGCCATCGAGATTGATACGTCGCTCCCGGCGGAGCGCGTCATTCGCGTGTTGGAGCAAGTGGTACGCTGGCGAGGGCAGCCTCAGGCGATTCGGCTCGACAATGGGCCGGAGTTCATCGCCGAGCAGTTCATCAGCTGGTGTGCGGAACGGGCGATTCAGTTGTGGCACATTCAACCGGGCAAGCCGGATCAGAATGCGTTCATCGAGCGCTATAACCGGACGTATCGGACCGAAGTGCTGAATGCGTATGTGTTTGAGTCGTTGGAGCAGGTGCGCGAGATCAGTGCGGAATGGCTACAGAGTTACAACGAAGAACGGCCCCATGACGCGCTGGCGGGCTTGCCGCCGGCCACGTATCGAGCCCAACTCGAAGCCGGAGGTTCTCCTCTGACACTGTCTCGTTGACAGGGGAGCTTACGCCTTGGCTACCGAAGCCCGGTCCAATTTCGTGCGCAACAATCAACCCTGGTGGCTTGATTTCAGGGGAGCACTACACGGGTGGGAACTGGTCGCTGTCTCGATGGGGAATATAACGGAGCCGAGATTGATTTTTAAGAAGTGAGGCACCTTAAGCTTTATCGGCGGACGACATGACACTCCGAGGAATCTAGAAGATAACCACCATGCACCTATTCTCTTACCCTTTTCACAACAGGCCAGCAAATAAACATGGCAATGGTGAGAACCAATGCTTCACACCAACTCGAGGTTTGTATTTATTTAATAAAGAGCTCCCAAACTTTCTTTTTATCGTGATTGTTTAGGTACTTAGGAAATACATCTGCGGCAGACATTATTGATTCCACTTCATCGAATAGAAAGGCAACCGGACCTCTTAATACCCGCAATGGCTCCGTAAGCTTTGCGTTTAGAAAATCGACAAGGAGGCCCGGGTTCAAATTAGCGTCCCGCTTAGATGAGATTTCCATTACACCCGCAACATCAATGTACTTAATCTCTTGTTCAGAAAAGATCTTGAACGCTTGCCTTCTGTTTACCTTGCCATAATCAAATCGTGGAGCGGTTCGAAGATCTATTAAAATACTGGGACTTACATCCTTAAGAAAAGTAATAAAGTCATCTCCCGATAAATCAGCAGTATTCAAAAAGACCATGTGCGCAGAATCGGCCATGGGGAAAAGCGTACGTTGCTCCAGGGCTTGATTATGGCAAAGCTTACTGATTTCAGCCTGTGATCGAGCCACTGGGACAAGTTTTAAATAAGGAGCTTCCATGCAGTTATTTATTGCTCTACTCCGAAACTAATTTCGCTTCCAACTCTACATAACTGACGCGAGGAATATTCCAAGGACTACCCCACTCAGCTGCAGCAACTCGCATAGTTCCAGTTTGTCCATCTTTCAACTCACGCTGTTTCAGGAAAGAATTTCGATAGAGTCGTGGTGCAATTCCCGTAAAAGGACGAAATAGAACTTTATCACCGCCCCCACTGGGTGCATTCCACCCAGTGGGATCGGTAGCGATAGAATCCCAATGTAATTTAAGTGCTCTACTCTTGGGATACGGCTCTATGTATTGAACCTCATCAATACCCGCAGCTACTAAGTGCCGCGCACAATAGTGGCATGGGAAAGTGGTTACGAACATGCGTGAGCCTACTACTGGTTGGCCTTTTCGAGCAGCTGTGAGAAGCGCGTCCATTTCAGCATGGACTGCCCGACTAAACTCCAGCAGTCCGCCAATTCGTGTCTTGCGAAGTCGAGCACGTAATACTTCCGGCTTTGCTAGAGCCTTCTTGAGTTCCTCGATAGACTCTATCAGTTCATCTATTATTTCATTTTGCTCTTTTGTGTTACTACAAAACTTCTCTTGCTTTGACCAGTACGCACACCGCTCATCCTGATAATCTTTGTCATTAACGTCAAACCCAACGCCGTATGTGCCTCCACCTGCTTTAGGGACTTCATTTGTACCAGATGAAATAATATCCCCTTCACTATTTACAAGTGTCGCACCCACTTGTCGGGAAAGGCATGCGCTTCGCATCGAAGCTCCCGCTGCTTGGTACATCGCCGTTTCAGCCGTTGTGGGGCGTACCATCTCCTGATGCGTAATGATATTAACAAGCCTCCAAAGCTCATCACCTATTCTCCAATGCTCGTTCGACACATCAGGCTGCAAGAACCTCTCAGCAGTATTATCTATGAAAAAATCAGAAAGATGAAAGGTGTCCGATACATGCTGTCCAAACTTTTCAGTTCCGTCCGCGTCTCGCTGCATAAACTCAGTAGCTTTTTCATCACCCGCATTTTTGAATTTCTTCTTTATCCTTTCTCGGCGTCTTTCCTCTTCACATACCACCCCAATTAGCGTAAAAGCGCTTTCGTAAACTGCGCGTAACAGATTAACCTCTTCGGGGTGTCTTATAGAGTCGAGTATATATGCCTTTTTTTCTCCAGTAGGAAAGACGGGATCTTTACCTAAAGTCATCCCCTGCTTTCGTGCCCTTGTTTCACGAATGCGACCAATAAGGGCTTTCGCAACCGCAGAATGGTCACTTTGCCGCATTCTGTCACCTAAATCTTGCAACGCATAGGCGGTTTCTAAGTCATTGCGAGGAGTACTAGGAACAGGGAGTTCATGAGTCTTGGCCCATTCGGTTATAGATTCCCGAGCTTTAAGAATTTCGGTTTGATAAGGGCCGTCTTTCAAGCTGCTATTCCCTAATATCTCCTTCAACTTCTTGGCCACTTCACTAGTCCCAGAGCCAACATGACCAACTACAGCAAAGATCAATTCATTGGCAGCATGCTCCTTAAGTACTTCCATGGATCCAGCTGATGGAGCGGCCCGTTGAATTATCTTTATAGCTTCCATACAGAAATAGGAACTCCCTCAAGGCATACAGTTTATCCGTGCGCAATTATAATGATGTGTGCCATGTTTTCCCAGCAGATAAGGAATGCATTGCGTGCAACTGGACAGATCAGAATACGCATAATGCTTAACATCCAACTGGTGAGGGGAATATCCAGCCGCACTATGATCCTTGATGAGTTGAGTTCTCACAAGTCTACTTCGTTTTGCCTTGTATTAACTTTGCTGAGCGCCCGCAAAAGAGCTTTACTGAAAATTTAAGTCAGCTGGTGAAGACCCAGACATTGAATAACGTCTTCCGATATCCACTGCTTCAATCCTCTAAACCCATGTGCAACGTTCAAGAGCCAAAAAGTCCTGGCAACCATAGGTTGAGTCAACCTAGCTGCTCAACCGTTAAACCCTGAACGATCACTCACTCCACTTCGGGCAACCTCTCATACACCGATTCCACCACATTCTTCATTTCTTCATCTGACACCTGGATACTGTAAGCTTCTTCGCCGAACTCCTCTGCATGGCCTTCGATCGAGCATCGCTCCCAGCGCAAGATCTTCCCCTTGCCAAGTTTTCCTGTGACCGCGTAGACGTCCCAGCGCAAGGCTTCGAGGGAGAGGGCGAGGTAGGAATCGACCAAGACAGCCACTGCGGTTGAATTCTTGACTCTCCGTCAGGTGGAGCCTAGGCTTTACACTGCGTATTGAAGAGGGAGGCGCACATGCCGACTGCGAAAAACAAGCTCTGGCAATGGTGAAGAAGTTGCCTGAAAAGGCGACGTGGGATGACATCATGCATGAGATCTACGTCCGGAAAAAGATTGATGCGGGTGTCACCGCCGTAAAAAAACGTTTTCTCAAGAAATGACCCGCGTCGAGTGGACCGAACCCGCCGTTACCGATCTCGAAAACATCCGGACCTATATCGCAGAGCCTCAGCCGACTATGCCGATGCAATCGTCGAGCAGTTGATCCTCTCCGTCGATCAGCTTGAGGCACTTCCTGAAAGCGGCCGACGCGTGCCAGAATCGGCGGACCCCAAAATTCTGGAACTGCTCGTCGAGAGCTACCGCATTATTTATTTGATTTTCTTACTGGGCGAACTCAAGCCTGGCAGATGGATGAAATCGAACAGGCCGGCCCGCTTTATCGGGCCGGTCTTTCTAGGCAAGTGATGCTTACGGGGTGACGGTCGTCTGAGCCGGAGCGGCACCCGGCGCGTCGCCCTCTTTCGCATCGCGCGCGCAGCGGAAGCCCATCCAGTTCATCGAGGTTTTCGGATCGGTCCCGTTGCGCTGCGAGACCCGCACGCTCGGCGTGCTGTCGATCCATCCACCGCCGCGGAAGGCTTTCTGTGAGCCCTTCTCGGGGCCTTTTGGATTCCGATTCGGCGCGGTCTTGTAATAGTCCTTGTCGTACCAGTCGGACACCCACTCGGCCACGTTACCCGCCATTTGAAACACACCGTATGGGCTCGCAGCATTGTCATACTTGAACACGGAGATGATCGGGGGATAGAGCAACAGCCGCTCTGGACGATCTCTCACTGGGCCAGACAGGCCAGTCCGGCCGAAATTGGCCCGCGACAGACCAGCCATTTCATTTCCCCAAGGATACACGCGGGCATCCACTGCACCGCGCGCCGCCTTTTCCCATTCGGCTTCAGTTGGCAACCGCTTCCCGGCCCATTTGCAAAACTCGTCGGCTTCAGACCAGGTCACATGCATGATGGGATGCGAGACCATCGTGTCCTGAAAGTTGCCGCCGTCGAATTTCCAGTCCACTTGCGGATCGCGATTCGTGGCAAGCACATACTTCAAATACTGAACGGTCGTCACTTCGTATTTATCGATATCGTAGGCATCGAGATAGACCGAACGCTGCGGCATCTCCACCAGATAGGCGTTCCTATCGGCCTTCTTGTCGCTGCCCATCGTGAAGGGTCCTGCCGGGATGCGGACCATCTCGTCATAGGCTGGCAGCTTCACCCGTTCGGCGGCCAGTGCTTTTCCTTCCACCGTCCATTCCTGCTTCACATCGCCCACATCCAACGACCAAGCCAGCCCGGTGAAACTCAGCAATCCCGCAATCGCCGCTCCGCTCACGATGCTCGTCCTTCTCACGCTCCGGCCTCCTTGCATGCTACATCCCCTGCTCTTTCTGTTCAGGCTCCGTCTTTGTATTGAAATCTTCCAATGGCTGGAAATTCAGCGGAAGCTGGAACAGGTAATCCGTCACAGCACGGAATTTCACGTGCTGATACTCCACAATCCAACTCCCGTCTTTCTTCGCCAGCTTCATCGGGAAATGCAGATCGGTCGCCAGCCACTGGTAATAGACCTCGGTGCGCTCCCCATGCTTCGTGACGACTTCGTATAAAATCGTCGGATGACCTTCCCGGGTTTCCTGGCCGATTTCCTCTCGGGAAACCTCTCCGTCCAACTTCTCCGTCACCCACAAATCCTGATCCGCGCTGTAGGGCACGGTCTTGAAGCGCTTCATCCGCGACAGCAACATCCACACGACCTGCTTGTCTTTGCGCACGATGCTGACGTTCACCGGCCCCATCGTGTGGTGCTCGATGCGCCACATGTTGGCGCGGTAATAAATAACCGCTTTGCTCGTACGGCCATCGATTTTCGTGATCCGGTCGGCAGTAAACTCCAACGCCCAGGCAGCGCCGCCGAAGCAGATTCCCAGAGCCACAATCAGAGCGGTGCAAACTCGACGCATAGCCGCACAATCTACCTAATCTGCATGACCGATTGCTAGATGGTTTTGGGTCATATTGTGAGCCCGGCGCGGTCGATGACCGGAGCTTCCTGGACGGCCAGATAGGTCAGGGTAGGTGAAAACGGCCCGGCCGCCTCACTCGTGAGGCGGCCGGGAGAGAGAAGGACTAGAATAGTGCGGAAACGGAAAGTCGTTACGGCTTCTTCGCCTTGATGCACTCGATATCGAGCCGGATGCTCACCTCGTCACCGACGACAAACCCGCCGCTATCGAGCGTCTTATTCCAAACCATCCCGAAATCCTTGCGATTCACTTTCCCCTCGCCCGTAAACCCAGCCCGCGTATTGCCCCAGGGATCCTTGCTCACGCCGTTGAACGTGCCGGTCAACGTAATCTCTTTCGTCACGCCATGAAGCGTCAAATCGCCGACGGCCTGATAGCCCTCGCCCACCTTCTTGTAACTCTTCATTTTGTAGGTCATGGCCGGAAACTTTTCGACATCGAAGAAGTCCGCGCTTCGGAGGTGCGCATCGCGTTTCTCGTGGTTGGTGTTGACCGATGTTGTTTTGATCGTCGCTTCAATCGTCTTGAACTGCTGCGCCTCGGCATCCATCTCCACGACACCGCTGTAGTCCATGAACCGGCCCGCCGTCTTCGACACGACCATGTGAGCGACGCGAAATTCAACGATGGAATGCTCGAGATCCAAGTCCCACCGCGCCATCTCGGCGCCGGCCCCCGCCGGCCAGCCAGCCAGCAACAACGCGCACAACACACCGGCTTTCATCATCGTCCGTCGATACATGTGCCCCTCCATGGATAATGGATAAATGAGATCAATGAAACCGCGAACACCGACCAGCATACCATTCCGTCACTTGCCGTCACTTGTTGGACGGCCCCGCCTCGGGCGCGAGCGCTTGTTTGTTCACAATCGATTGTACCTCACGCCCGCCGGCCTTCGCGCCCGTTCGCATCCGCACATGCACCTCAACGGCTTCGGGCTCAAGATTGTCCGGGAACGGGGGAAACGGCTGCGCATGCACCACGGCATAAATCCCCGCCTCATCGACGTCCCGCGCACCGGACCCCTGTTCAACCTGAATCAACTGCGCGCGGCCGCTGGGATAGAGCCGGAACTTCACCCGGACCGTCTCGCGGGTCGGCGCATGCCGGACATGGCGGACCGTGCGGCTCCAGCTACGGCTCACCAGATAACTGACCTGTTGCCAATAGGCTCGTTCTTGCACAGGCGCCGGCGGCAACAGATCTTCCTCGGCGACCGGCCCGCCCGAGACCGGCAAGGCATCCGGCTGCACTTCATCTTGAGCCACCTCCCCGCCGGCCGGCGGCTCTTCCGCACCCGGCAGCGGCGCATCGCTGCCTTCTCCGGCTGCAGGCTGCTCTCCCAGTGTGACATAGACCACGCGGGTGAGCACCCGCTCGAACTTGTCTTTCTTCACACGGGCGATGGTGACTTGCACCCTGGCAGCCTTGGGATGGACCGAGAGCTTTCCTGGCGGGATCGGCTCCATGACGGCTGAGCCCTTCATCGTCCGATCGACGTCGTCGAGCCCCAACGCGACGACATGCCGCTGAAAGAGGACCGACTCGCAAATCGCCACCAGCGGAGCGCTGCCTTCGGCCACGCCTCCGACGGCGATCGACAGCTCAAACGGCTTTCCGAGCTGAATGTCGCCAGGCTCATCGACCGCCTCGAGATCGATTTTGATCCATCGCGCGCCGGACGGCGCGGAAGACGCCTCGGACGCCGCACCGGCCTGATTGATCGATCCAACTGTGAGAGGAAAAAGACACAACACGGAGACGCCGGCCAGCACTGCGAAGAATCTAGGCGCGGAGCGGAACATAGAGCGCATCCTACTCAGCCCCACGAATGAGTGCAACCCGTTTTTTCGACCAGGGCGTGCCTCCGTTCCAAGGTTGCGTTAGAATGTCCCTATGCATGCGCTGGTGAAAACCGACGCCGGTCCCGGGTTGACCGCCATGACCTGCCCAGACCCTACCGCTGGACCCAACGATGTCATTGTGAAGGTCACAGCGACATCGCTCTGCGGCACCGATGCCCATATCTACAACTGGGACTCCTGGGCGCATAACCGCATACACCCGCCGCGCATCATCGGCCATGAAATGTGCGGCGAAGTCGTCGAGGTCGGCAAGGATGTCGCGCGCGTCAAGATCGGCGACTACGTCGCCGCCGAATCGCACCTGACCTGCGGCCAATGTTTTCAATGCCGCACCGGCCAGGCGCATGTCTGCCGACAGTATCGCATCCTCGGGGTCGATCGCGACGGCTCGTTTGCCGAGTATGTCGTGCTGCCCGACAGCGTGCTCTGGAACACCGCGCCGTCCATCCCGCCGGAACTCGCCTCGGTCCAGGAGCCGCTCGGTAATGCGGTCGATGCCGCCCTCGCGGAAGACTTGACCGGTCACACTGTCCTGATAACCGGCTGCGGACCGACCGGATTGTTCTCGGCCGCCGTCGCTCGCACTGCGGGAGCCGCCACGATCATCGCCACCGACGTCAGCGACTATCGCCTCGGCCTAGCCAAACAAGTCGGCGCAGACTACGTGTTGAACGCCAAGACCGAGACGCCCGAGCAGATCGCGGCGGCGATTCGCGAGATCACCGCCGGGGAAGGCGTGGATGCCTCGCTGGAAATGTCCGGGCATCCCGCCGCCTTGCACCAGGCGTTCGGCGCGGTGAAAAACGGCGGGCGGGTGACGCTCTTTGGTATTCCGACCGGCCCGATCTCGTTCGATCTGGCCAACGAAATTATTTTTAAAGGCATTCGTGTGCATGGCATTACAGGGCGACGCCTTTTCAGCACCTGGTATCGTCTGGCCGGACTCTTCAAGGCAGGCCTCAATATCAAGCCCGTCATCACCCACACCTTCCCGATGAGCGACTACGCCAAGGGGTTTGCGTTGATCAATTCAGGCCAGTGCGGCAAAGTGGTGCTGTTTCCCTAACGCGCATGGTTGAATCTCCGCGTTACGCCGGCCTCGCATAACAATCTATGGCCTACACCTCGCTCAAGAAGATTCTCGATCAGCAACTCGCCGACATCCGCGCGGCCGGCCTCTATAAGCACGAACGGCACCTCCTGAGTCCGCAAGACGCCACCATCCGCGTCGCGCAAGGCCCGGTGCTGAATCTCTGCGCGAACAACTACCTGGGCCTCGCCAATCATCCGGACATCCTGCGGGCGGCCGCCGACGGATTAACCGAACAGGGCTATGGCATGGCCTCGGTGCGCTTCATCTGCGGCACGCAGGGTCTGCATGTCCGGCTGGAACAGGCCATCAGCGCTTTCCTCGGCACAGAACGCACGATTCTCTACAGCTCTTGCTTCGATGCCAACGGCGGACTCTTCGAGACGCTGCTCGACGAACAAGACGCCGTCATCAGCGATGCCTTGAATCACGCCAGCGTGATCGACGGCATCCGTCTCTGCAAAGCCACCCGGCTGCGCTACGCCCATGCCGATATGGCCGAACTCGAAGCCCGCCTGCAGGACTCGCGCAGGAATCGGCTGCGCCTGATCGCCACGGACGGGGTCTTTTCCATGGATGGAGACCTCGCCAAGCTCGACCGGATCGTCGAGCTGGCCGACCGCTACGATGCCATCGTCATGGTCGACGACAGCCATGCCACCGGAGTGCTGGGCCCGAACGGCCGCGGCACGCCGGCGCATTTCGGCCTGGCGGATCGAGTGGATATTGTGACAAGCACGCTCGGGAAAAGCCTCGGCGGGGCGGCCGGAGGGTTCACCTCGGGACGGGCGGAAATCGTCGAGCTGCTGCGCCAGCGCTCACGCCCTTATCTTTTTTCCAACGCCCTGCCCCCGGTCATCGCCGCCGCCGCGCTGCAGGCTGTGAAGCTGGTTGCGGAAGGCGATGCGGTGCGCGCGCGCCTGAGGGAGAACGCCGAATTCTTTCGCGGACAGCTCACCGCGCTCGGATTCCGGCTCGTCCCTGGCGATCACCCCATTATTCCTGTGATGCTGGGCGACGCGACGCTCGCCGCCGACATGGCCGACCGGCTTCTGCGGGAAGGCATCTATGTGGTCGGGTTCAGTTTCCCGGTCGTGCCGAAAGATCAGGCGCGCATCCGCGTGCAGATGTCCGCCGCCCATACCAGGGCCCAGTTGGAGCAGGCCGTCTCGGCGTTTGCGAAAGTCGGTGGAGAACTGGGTATTATCGAGCCGGGGTGACTGAAGGAGGCGCCGGTTTTGAATCCGGCTGAAGGGGCGGCTGCGCGGCCGGCGAGGGCTTGCTCGATCGACCGGATTCGTTCAGATGCAGCGACGCCACGGGGGCCGAACGCCAGGGGCTCCAGTGGCCCACCGCAATGAGCGAGACGATCGCGCCGATCGCAGCCAGGGCAACCGTCGCTCCGATCCAGCGGGCATGCTGACGGACTTCTTGCAAAACGCCATAGAGCGCCCGTCTAAGCGTACGACGCTTCACCATCGGGATCATGGCCGTCGACCGAACTAGCCTGACGCCAAAGAGGCCCGATCCATCGGCGGTTTCCGCGACGTTCCAGACAGCCAAGCCGGCCATATTCCCTTCGCCGTCAACCAATGGAATCTGCCGCACTCGGCTCTGCGCCAATGTACTGAGAATCTGTTCGTCGGACGCATCAACCGACGCGGTCACCAGCGGCGCGGTCATGATGCGGCCCAGCGAGGTTGCCCGAGGATCGAGCCCATTAGCCACGACGCGAGTCGCCAGATCCCGATCCGTGACGATCCCTACCACGCGATGGCGCCGCACAACAACCACGGCCCCGACTGTCCGCCAATGCATAATCCGCGCAGCGTCATACACCGACACCTCCGGCGGCGCCGTATGAACAGCGGCGGGGAAACCTGGGCTCTGGCTCAATGCAGGAATATTCATAGTGAGTGCAGGCCTTGCGGATTGACTCGCAAGGTCTGCATCTCTTTGTCGGAGATTTGTCGAAAAACTGAAGCGGAGAAGGCATTGAGCCAGTCGCGCGCGACTGGTCGTGGGAGAGATTTGAGCAGTCCAGCAGCAGTAGAGCTCGCAATTACTCGCGAATCGCGAGCGCCCGTTTCTGGAGATAGGCGTTGCGAACGGCAGCGTACAGATCCAGCGTGGCTTCCTCGACGCCCTGGAACTTTTCGAGGTTCAACGACCGGTCGTTCACGATTTCAAAGACCCGGCCGCCGAGCTGGACCATCGTGCTGGTCATGCGATTCTTATGGGCAATCGCCGAGGGCACGCCATCGATTTCAATGATCGGCGCGACCAGCCAGTTAATCGGATTCAACGCAATGTCGCCCGCAAATCCAACCAGGTCGCGAAGATTGAAGGGCGGAAGCAGCGGCAGCACGATATAGGGCCCCGGCGTGACGCCATAAAACCCCAGCGTCTGCCCGGTATCCTCCTCGGGCGTGGTGATGTTCATGTCCTTCGCGACATCGTAGAGGCCGCCGAGTCCGAAGGTCGTGTTCAACATGAACCGCCCCATCTCGGTCGCCGCCCCCTGCGCCTTGCCCTGAAACACATTATTGAGAAACCGGGAGGGAAACCGCATATTGTAAAAGACGTTGTTGATTCCGACTTGAACGGGGTTGGGCATCACAAAATCGTAGGCCTTGGCCACCGGCTTGAGCACCCACCGATCCACCTGCCGGTTAAACTCAAACACCTTCGTATTCAGCGGCTCCCACGGATCGTATTCCTCGGCGCCGGCTCCGCCGGACTTCGCGAAGGGATCGAACGGCTCGTCGGAAGCCGTCTCTGCAACATCGGCAACAGGCCGCGCTAGCGCCGATTCTCCAGCGGACAAAACCGGTTGCGTAGACACATCGAGTGTGGCCGCCGAACCGGTTCGCCCAGCACAGCCTGAAAGCCACAGCAACGCCATCATCATGAACACGCCGACTCGCACCGCGTTCCGATCAGTCATTCCGTCTTCCTTCTTGATCCTCATCCTGTCAGGCCTCGTTGTCATTGAGTTGGATTTTGATATGGGCAATATCCGAGGCACTGTATCAAATATACGAATCAATCACCAAATACATATTTCAGGAACGCCCGTGCAGTCCGGCTAGGCGGCAATCGCCTGCCGAATAAACTCGGCGAACCGGCGAAAGTAGGCATTCCCGCCAACTTGGTAGGTGCTGCTGTGATCCGCACCGGCAATCGCATACCACCATTTCGGCGGCTTGGCGGCCTCGAAGACCTGGCGGCCAAACTTGATGGGAATGATATCGTCCCGATCGCCATGAATTACGAGCGTGGGAAGGGACAGCTGCGGAAGGCGGTCGATGAGTTTGAATTCCGCCCTCAGCAGCCAATGCACCGGCAGGCCGCCATAGTGATGCTGCGCGACGGCGGCAATCGACGGGAACGGCGATTCCAGAATCAATCCGGCCGCCGGCTTCTGTGAGACCAGATCGGTCGCGACGGCGGCGCCCAGCGACCGGCCAAAAACGACCATCCGCTCCGAACGAATCTGCCGCATTCTGGTGAGATAATCGTACGCGCCGACCGCATCTCGATAGAGCCCGTCTTCCGACGGCGTCCCCTGGCTCCGGCCATAGCCGCGATAGTCGAAGATAAAAATAGACAGCCCGAGCCGGTACAGTTCGCGGAGGTTGTCGAGACGATGGACCACGCTCCCGGCGTTGCCATGGCACCAGAGCAGCACCCCAGCATCGGCCCGCGCCTCGACATACCAGCCGAACAATTTGATGCCGTCGGCCGACTGAAACCACACGTCTTCCAGTGGAAGACCGCTCGCGCCTTTCCAGTCGCGGTCGTCCCATGGTTCAGGATGGTAGACGAAGAATTGATCCAGGATGCTCATATGGCTTCGATGATAGAAGCTCCTAGCTGGCGAGGCAACCATTCGCATCCAGCGGCGTAACCGGGCTGACCATTGCGGTCACCGCCACCGAGGGAGCGCGGCATTCAATCCGATGCCGCGCCCACTCACCACGCTTACTTCGGCGCGACGCCCGTCCCCTGCACTTTAAACACAAACCCATTGCCAACCGGAGTCCAGAACCACCGTTCAGAAACCGAAACATCGGTCAATCGTGTGCCACCCGACTTGGCCAGGGCCGTATTAAGCGCCGATTGGAACCGGTCGTTCTGATTGATGGGAATAAACCCCATCAACATAAACCCACCGCTATGTCCTTCCGAGATCCCCGTTGACCGCTCGTTGGCACCAATCGGCTCGGACGGCATCCGTAGTTGCGTCGAATGGCATGCAGCCGTCGTCAGCACGAGCAACGCCCCGAGCAGAAAACCCCCTTGTCTCATACAAAGCCTCCTCGTTGAGTAAAAAACTTATATGTTGCTATTTGTTGGCGACGGCTGTTCCTTCAACTTTGAAGATAAATCCGTTCAGAACCCCCGCCCAAAACCATCGCTCAGAAATGACGACATCCGCCAGTCTATTTCCACCGCCTTTTTGCACTGCTTCCAGATAGGCATTCTCAAACCGACCGTTTTGCATGATGGGGATATACCCGAAAAGCATGATTCCCACCGCCGACCCTTCCGTGTGGCCCAACACCTTCTCGCTTCCTCCGACCGCAGCCGTAGGAAGCTTGACCTGCGATGACACGCAGGCCACAGTAGAGAAAAGCAGCAATGCGCCCAATACCATAGAACTGACTCTCATAGAGCCCTCCTCATGAATGGTGACGTCGCCCCTCAACAACTTAGGAACACTGTTCACGTGGGGCGGATGCTAGCATGACAATACTTAGGTGAGCAATTGTTTGAGCATTGCAAAAATAGCCAGCCTCTAAAAAACTGTTCCGGGAGACTCTCAGAACTAGCCATCCTCATACCTCTTGGGTATACTCCGCGCCGGTAGAAGCCTCTAGCTGAAGGAGCGCATCTTTGGGTCACACGATGACGGCATCGGCACCGCCTCTCACCGCCTGCGACGTGCTGGTGGTCGGAGGCGGACCGGCCGGATCCACCATTTCCACCCTGCTGGCCGAGCAGGGCTGGAACGTGCATATCCTGGAAAAGGATTCCCACCCGCGCTTCCACATCGGGGAGTCGCTGCTGCCTCAAACGCTTCCGATCTTGAAACGGTTGGGCGTGCTCGCGGACGTCGAACGGATCGGGATCGTCAAGTATGGCGCCGAGATGGTTTCACACCGCTACGGACGCTCGCAGATGTTCTATTTCTCCAAGGCCTTCGACGAATCCCAGCCCTATGCGTTCGAGGTCAAGCGGTCTGAGTTCGATGCCATTCTCTTAAAAAACGCGATCGCCAACGGCGTGACGGTTCATGAAAACATCACCGCCCGGCGCGTTGAATTCCGCCCCGGGCAGAGCTCGCTCGTCCATGCCGAAGACCGCGACGGGCGCCTGCACACCTGGGACGCAAAGTTTGTCGTCGACGCCAGCGGCCGCGACACGTTTCTCTCGAATCAGCTTGGCGGCAAGCGCCGCAGCCAGCAACATAGCAGCGCAGCCATCTTCGGCCACTTCGAGGGAGTCGGACGGCTGCCCGGCAAGGACGAGGGCAATATCACCGCCGGTTGGTTGAACGACGGCTGGTGCTGGCTGATCCCATTCAAGGACGGCACGACCAGCGTCGGCGTCGTCTGTCATCCGGACTACATTAAGTCGAGAACTGTCCCGTTGGATCAATTTCTCCTGGATACGCTTCGACAGTCCCCTCCGATTGCTCAACGCATGGAGCAGGCCAAACCCCTGACTCAAACCTATGCCGCCGCGAATTTTTCCTATCGGCGCGATACAATGTCAGGCAACGGCTATTTGATGGTGGGCGATGCCTTTGCTTTCATCGACCCGGTCTTCTCCAGCGGAGTCCATCTCGCGCTCAGCAGCGGCACCAGAGGAGCCACCGTCGTCGATGCCTACCTTCGGAAATCGCCGGACTACGCCACGCATCTCCGCGAATTCGAGCATATGGTCCGCCGGGGCATCAAAACCTTTTCCTGGTTTATCCATCGATTCAACCAGCCGGCCTTTCAGTCGCTATTTGTATCGACCAAGCGGCCGCCGAAGATCGAACGGGCGGTGCTCTCGCTGCTGGCCGGAGATGTATTCGCTCAATCGCAAGCGCGCGTTCCTCTTTTCCTATTTAAAGTTGTGTACTACATTGTTTTCGTATTGAATTGGAACGAGAATTGGGCCGTGGCCCAGCGCCGCAAGCGCGGCACGAGAGCCACCGTCACTGAAGTCAAAGATTACGCGGTGAACCAAGCCAACGCGCCGCAGTAACGACCGGAACCACGAGATGAGATCGCGTCACGCCCCACAACCGCAGAGATCGACACCGCCGGTGCTCGAAGCCGCCGCCCACCTACAGATGGACTATGTCGCGGCCGCCGATTTGTCCCGCTGGCTGGCAGCCTCCGCCGACAGCCCCCTCGCCATCGTGTCGTTCGGTGCGCCGATTTCCTCGCCAGTCTCGTGCCCAACCATCACACTGGACCTGCCTCAATTGGACGGGCGCGCACAGGTGGAGGTATGGACCAGCGATCGCCCAGTCACCGTTCACCGGATGAATGAGTTCTCCGCCGCCACAAGTGGCGAGACCCTCGCCGGCACGTTGCAACTTGAAGAAGAACCAGGCGAAGACCTCCAGACGACGACGGAACGGGCCTACCGGCGCCTGCTTCAGCACATTCAGGAATTGGGCTACCCTCACCTCTGGCGCATCTGGAATTTCTTTCCCGGCATCAACGATCAGGAGCGCGGCCTGGAACGCTATCGCCAGTTTTGCATCGGGCGCCATCAGGCGCTCGCCGGCACGTTGCAAGGATTTCCCGGCGCGCTTCCGGCCGGCACGGCCGTCGGCACTCGATCTGGTCCGCTCCAGCTCTACGTGCTCGCCGGAACCCATCCGGCTGCCCATCTGGGAAACCCCCGCCAGGTCCATGCCTACGAGTATCCGGAGCATTACGGTCCCTGCAGCCCATCGTTTGCCCGGGCCACGCTTCTTCAATCGTCATCGGATGTCCATGCGCAACTCTTCATCTCCGGTACCGCCAGCATAGTGGGACATGAGAGCCTGCATCCAGGCCTCCCAGAGTCCCAGACCAGGGAAACCGTCGATAATCTGCAAGCCCTGCTCGATCATGCCGACGACTTAGCGGGAATCGCGGGACGCCATCAGCCGGCGCGCGGGCGATACAAAGTCTACGTCCGGCGGCCGGATCACCTGAAGGCGATCCGACAGGCCCTCAGCATTCCCCTGTTTGCCTCAAGCCAAATCCTCTATCTTCAGGGCGATCTCTGTCGGAAAGAACTCCTGGTTGAAATCGAGGGAGTGGTCGTCACCGACTAACCGGCACCCATGCCTCCATACCGCGCTTCACAACGTGCTCCCGAACAGTGGTCGCATCTCGGAAAGGCCTGTCATGGGCTCGACTGACCCATCCTGGCAAGCGGCTCCGCCGCTCAACGAACAAGAGTCCGGACGTCTTCCCAAACCGGGAAAACAGTTTTACTTCACGATCGATTGCGACTGGGTGCCCGGCTCGCATGTCGGGCTGGAATCGCTCCTGGAACGGTGCGACCGCTTCCGCATCAAAGCGACCATCTTTTTCGCCGGCAGATTTGCCGAAACCTATCCGGACCTTGTCCGCGAGTGCCTCCATCGCGGGCACCAGCTCGGCACCCACGGCTGGGCACATGGCGGACTGGAAGAAGACGAAGACTTCCGCCACGCATCTTATGAGCAACAACGGCAATGGATCCGGCGGGCGACGGACGCCGTGGAGAAAGCCGCCGGCATCAGGCCGGTCGTGTTCCGGTCGCCGAATCTCTGGATCGGCGAAACGACGCTGCGGGTTCTCGAAGAAGAAGGCTACCGCTGCGACTCATCGGTTCCGGCCAGACGATTCGACATGGGGCTCGGCCGCGTTCACTACCTTGCGTATTTCGGGGCCCCACGGGATCCCTACCGCCCCTCGCGGGACAACCTGAACCGCCCCGGCGACAGCAGCATCGTGGAGGTGCCGCCCTCGTCCTGTCTCTTTCCGATCAATCTGGCCACCCTGCGCACCGTTGGCCTTCCCATGTTTCAGCGCATGATCCGATGGATTGGACGATGCTCGCGCCACCTCGTCTTCTACTGCCATCCAGGCGAATTTGTACTGGCCGCCAAACAGACGTTCCCTCCGTCCATGTCGAAATGGAATCAACGGGGAATGGGTCCCGACAACCTGCTCCTTGTGGAAACCTTGCTCGCTCATATTCACGCGGCTGGCTATGCCCCGACCAGGATGACCGATACCGCGGCGCGGCAGCTTGACTTAACCCAGCCGGCCGTACTAAGAGCAAGAGGGCTTCAATCAGAACCTATCTACCGAGAGGAGGGGCGGCGATGAAACGACTCGTATCCGCGTTTGCAATGGCGTGCTTGATGATTGTTGTGGCAACCGGCTGCCGAGGCGCCGGACAGATCTACAATATCGCTGACGCGCCGGTGTCCACCGCGACAGGGAAAGAGCTCACGATGGAGCAGGTCCAAAAGGCCATCGTGGAAGCCGGGCTAGGTCTTAGATGGATCATGGCTGCCGACAAGCCTGGGCATATCCTCGGCACGCAGAACGCCCGCAGCCATACGGCCACGGTCGACATCAACTACACGACTAAATCCTACAGCATTACCTACAAGGACAGCGTCAACCTTAACTACAACGCGGGCAAACAGACCATCCACCAAGCCTATCAGGGTTGGATCACCAACCTTGACAACGCGATCAAGGGTCGGCTGATGGCTGCCGGATCGCAATAGTCCTGTTTCTAAACCGATGAGGTCCGGGCTCAACCCGGGCCTCGTTGCTTCCTCCCTGCACTTTCCTCCACTGCATCTATCGCCTGCAACTCAACGCATGATCTCGCTTTGCTGTGCGTTCAGGCTGAAACAGCGCCAGGAAGCACACACCACAACCCGCTTAGGGGCAGCCCTCTCGAAAGAATCTTCCACGCCACCATCCTGGTGATTCTGACGATATCCAGCACGGGACGGAAATGACTGAGGCGGGGGCCCGATCGTGACGCAACGGTAATGGAGACAGCCCGAATAGCCATCGCCCGTCTGGCCGCTTCGATCAGAATCTCGCTTTCAAACACAAAACTTCGCGCCCGCTCATGGGGAACATCGATTGCCCGAAGCAGGGTCGCCGGGTACAGGCGAAACCCCGATTGGCTGTCTTCAATCGGCGCGCCCGCCGCCCATCCGATCCAGAAATCCGCGATGCGGTTGGCAGCATAGCGCCAGACCGACAGCTTCCGCTGATCGCGACGGCGCGCGCCGATAAGCAACGCACCAGGTTCGGCACGCGCGCGCTCGATGAGCAACGGAATTTCTTCAGGCGCATGCTGCCCATCGGCATCCAGGGTAATGACGCCGGCCGCCCCCCCGGCCAATGCCAATTCAAATCCCCGGCACAGACTTCCCGCCTTCCCGAGATTCTTTTCGTTTTTGAGCAGCGCCACATCAAGATCCGCCACTGCCTCAGCCGTCCCATCCGTCGATCCGTCATCCACCACAACGACGTGACGGCCTTGCCGTCTGGCTCGCAAGGCCACATCGCGAACCGTCGGCGCTTCGTTATACGCAGGAATGACGACCCAATAGGATTGGGCACTATCGCACATCTCGGAATGCCGCTCAGTCACCACGAAATGTCCTGCCATCATTGTGCATATCACTAGCGTAGTTGCCAAACTTGTCTTGTTGCAGGATGGTCAAAAAGGTCACTGTTCTCACCCGCCCAACCCCGGCGCGCCGAGACGCGCCGTTCCACGGGCAAGGCCGCAGCAAGTGAAGGACCGAGGAGGTACATACCAAGCTTCGCTTGATCCGCTCGCTTCGATCATCTGCGAGCGGAGAGGTCCTTTGCCTCAAGTAATATTCTCTGTATATTGAGGGTCTGAACGACGCGAGGACGAAGCCGGAGGCCTTTTTCAACATCCTGCCTTTCACGCCATGCCACCGTTGATGCCAATGACCTGTCCGGTGATGTATCCTGCTTGCTCGGACAGCAGGAACGACACGAGCGCCGCCACTTCTTCCGGCTGGCCCACTCGCTTCATCGGCACCATCGCCTCGACCTGCTCTGGCTTGAAGGACTGTCTTGTCGCCGCCGACTCGATCAAACCCGGCGCGACGACGTTGACGGTGATGCCGCGGGACGCCAGCTCGATCGCCAGCGACTTGCTGGCTCCATGCAGCCCGGCCTTCGCCGCCGCATAGTTCGTCTGGCCACGATTCCCGGTCACGCCGGCCAGTGAGGAAATCGACACGATCCTCCCCCATCGAGTGCCGATCATCGGGAGCAACAACGGCTGGGTGACGTGGAAAAATCCGTTCAGCGACAGATCGACAACCGTCGTCCATTGCGCGGCGGTCATCCCGGCCATCGGCGCATCGTCATGAATGCCGGCGTTGTTGACGATCGCCTGAATCGGCCCATCGGCAAGCAATCTTTGCAAAACCTGTCCTGTCGCAACACCGTCGGCAATATCGAAGGTGGTCACCGAGGCCGTTCGCCCGCCGGCCGTAATTTTGTCCGCGATCTGCCTGGCCGATTCAGCATGCCGGTGGGCATGCACGATGACCGCATAGCCGTCGTCGGCCAGCCGCTCGCAGATCGCGGCGCCGATGTCGCCGCTGCCTCCCGTCACCAATGCGCGTTTCTGGGCCATCACGATGCCGCCTTGATAAAGATCGACGCGCGCCCCGCAACGATCGTCCGGTTGTCGAGCAACAGCGTGAACCGGTACATATAACTCTGATCTCCTTCCGCCAGACGAGTCGCTTCCACGATGAGATCGGCATCGGTGTCATCGAGCCGTTCCGCATCGAAGATCACGTCTCGGACGCTGCCGACATAGCCGATCCGTCTCGCTGCTTCACGATCGCGATGCAACAATCCCACATGCACGCCCATTGCTTGAGCGGCATACTCCAGCCCGACCGATACCGAGAGCTGCCCGCGATAGCGAAGCGGATGGGCCGAGGCTCGGTGCGTGGCTGTCCGGCAACGGATCGACGTCTCGTCCCAGGTCTCCACCGCATCGAGCAGGCGCATAGACCCGCCATGCGGGAGCAACTGGCCGATCTCGTCTTTCGTCAGCGGCCGCAGGGCTCCACCTCGACGGTCAGCCGTTGATCGTCCAATAAATTCAGATCGATGGTAGCGCGGCGTCTTGTCGCCAGCGCTTGCAAGACCGGCAGCACACGAGCGGCTGGATTATCGAGCCGGAGCCGCTCGAATTCTTGGCCGAGCGCGCGGCTCACCTCGCGGCCGGCGGCCGGCTTCACCGTCACATCGGCAATGGCGAGAGTCTGTTCCATGGAAGGCGCCAGCACCAAGGCTGCGGCAAACGCCGAGGCGATGGGCCGGGCGCCATGAAGCGGCGCGGGAGCCGGCAGGTCGTATGCGACGAAGAGAACCGGCCGTTGCTCGATCACCGCATACGTGACCGCCTCCAACAGTCCGGCCGCGCCGGAGTCGTCATAACAAGACAATGCCGTTGAAGACTGCTGGCACCTTGTCGCAATGCCCCAATAACCCGCCGCGGTATTATGCACCGACTGATGAAACAGCGTCGGCGAAACCACTCGCTCAGCGGCCGCCAGGGCACGGCACAGCTTGTCCAGCACGTCCATCTCGCCGCCGGACGAAGCAAAGACCGTCGCCACTTCATGCGGGTCGAGACCGGATTGCGCGATCGCTTCCTGCGCCACCTGCACCGCCCACCGGACACAATCGCTGCTTCGCCGCCGTTCGTTCGCCGGCAGCAGCGACGCAGCCGGGTCCGGCACCATCGAAGGATCGAACGGTCTGGCGCCAGCCAATACATCACGACCGGCCGGCCAGCCTTCGAGACCGGCTGCGAGCAGGCCCACGCCCAGAATCCCCACACGCATCACAACACTCCCAACACCAGGCTGCAGTTATTGCCGCCGAACCCGAAAATATTGCTCACCACGCGCCGGATCGGCCGATTCTCGTTCTCGCGGAGGATGCGGCTGCGCAACGCCGGATCGACTCGCTCGCAATGAATGGTGCCGGGAATGAGACCCTGCTTCAAACAGAGCGCCGCGATCAAGGCTTCCGTAATCCCCGCCGCCCCCAGCGCATGGCCGGTCCAGCCCTTCGTCGAACTACAGGCCGGGCCCTCTCCGAAAATCGAATAGACGGCCTTGTCCTCGACCGCATCGTTCGCCCGGGTCGCAGTACCATGCAGATTGATGTAGTCGATATCGGACGGCTGCAACCCGGCCCGATCCAGCGACTGGCGAATGGCGCGAATCGCGCCGGCGCCTTCCGGGTGAGGATGCGACATGTGATACCCGTCGGTGCTTTCGCCGTACCCCAGCAGCGCGACAGCCCCCTTCCGGCCCACCCGCTCGCTGGATTCCAGCAACGCATAGCCGGCCGCTTCGCCCAACGACAGTCCGTCGCGATCCTCATCGCAAGGCCGGCAAGGACTGGCCGACAACAGTTGCAACGCGGAAAATCCATGCAAAGTGGTATGGCACAGGCTGTCGACTCCTCCGACGATGGCTGCATCGCAGAGACCTGTCTGCAAAAAACGTGCGGCCGTCGCAAACACTTTTGCGCTCGACGAACAGGCGGTCGAGATGACCATCGCCGGTCCCTTCAACCCCAAATAGGCCCGCACGAAATGGCCCAGCGAATACATGTTATGCGTATAGCGATAATGCGAGGTATACCTCGGCGGCAAGGCACCGGTCAGAGGATCGCGATTCCGGTAGGCATGCTCGGTCTCTAGAATGCCAGAGGTGCTCGTCCCCATGACGACGGCAATCCGATCGGCGCCGTAGCGTTGAATGGCTTCCGCCACCGCCACCATGAATCCGTCCTGTTGCAGCCCCAGCCAGGCCAGCCGGTTATTCCGGCAATCGAATGGCGCGAGCTGCTCGCCGAGTGAAAAATCCTCCAGCCCCACGACACGCCCAATATAGGTTTTGAGCAACGCATCTTCAAAATCGCACGGCGTCAGGCCGGAGCGCCGCTCTCGCAAGGCTTGGGACACAGCACCGATGCCACGGCCATTCGCCGTGACCAGCGTATAGGCCGAAAGCGTCAATGGTGTCATCGGCCGACTAGCCATTCGGGGAAAGCTCCCTCCCCGCCATCATGCCGCCGAACAACAGGCAGCAGAACGACCCGGCGGCGGCTGTTATTCCAATGGCGTGCAACAGGGGAATCATCGAACAGGCCAGCACTCCGAAAACGAGGATCGTCGTCATGCTGCAGACCAGCAAGCCGTACAGCGTCCGCGCGCGGTCGTCGTCCGCCCCTTCCGGCCGGTTGAAAAACAGCGCGTAATCGAGTCCCAATCCGATCACCAATAAAAACGTGGCAACATGAAAGAGCGAGAGCGATTCACCCATCGCATTGAGGAGCGCCGCAACCACAAGCAACGCGCTCAGCATCGGCATCAGCACCGGCCACAGCACTGCGACCGACCGCAATCCAACCGCCAGCACGACGGCAATCGCCAGGAGCCCCCAGGCGGCAACCGCCACGGTCCGGTCCCGATAGGCCGTCATCAGCCGATTCGACTCTTCTTTGAGGTCCACGTAGGCCACACCGGAAGCCTGCCATGCAACCACGGCTTCGCCGAGACGCGGCCGGTCCGCCACCCCCCTGAGCGGCACCACCGCAGTCCAGCGCCCCTGCTGTTCCACCAGCAACGTGGCCAGCTTCAGACCTAGGGCGGTGCCGCGGAAGGCCTCGCGGTCAAGAACCGATTGCGTCCGCGCCGATTCGACGGCATCGAGAAACGGCGCGAAGAGGCCTGGCGCAAATGGCAATCCCGCCAGCGCAATCTGAAGATTGGATGCTAAGACGCTCCGCTCAGGAAGGGACTGCTGCCTGGCTTGTTGACTGCGGCGGCTCGGCAGATAGGTGGAGACCAGGTCATAGCCGGCCACCAGTCCCTCCGCTCGCAGTTGCTCCAGTTGCGCCATCACGGCTTCACCACGTTGCAGCACATCCTCGGCCGTCGGCCCTTCGATGACGAGCAGATCGCGGACATCCGGCGCGCCTAACTCCCCGCGGAGCTGCTGGTCCAGCCGCTTCCCGGCTTCCGACACCGGGCTCAAGCTCGCGAGATCCGTTTGCCACAGAGGCGTATCAGACCACAATAGTGCGAATGTCGCAAGGATGGCCGCCGCCGGTACCAGCCACCTGGCTTTGCTCAGTTGCGCCAATGTTGGAACAATCCCACGCGGCACCGCCCGCGGCGTGAATGCCGCCGGCACGCACAGGGGAAGCACCCAGCGCGTCACCAGCGCCGCCGCAATCAGCCCGGCCACCGCAAAGAGCCCCAGTTGCGCCAGCGCCGGAAATCCGGCCAGCAGCAGCGAGGAAAACCCCATCACCGTCGTGAGCACGCCGAGCCGCATGGTCGGCCAGATAGCCCGCATCGCCACCGGCGCCGAGCCGCGCGCATGAAGATGGCTGAACAAATGAATCGGGTAATCGTCCACGATGCCCAGCAGGGTAATGCCGAAGCCGAGGGTGATGCCGTGAATAAATCCAAACCAGCCGTTGACGGCCACGATGCCGGCCACAATGCCGGTCGAGAGCGGAATCAGACTCAGCAAGACCAGCGTGACCGACCGGTAACTCGCGAACAGGAACAAGAGCACCAGCGTCGATGCGGCGGTCGAGAGCCACCAGACCTCGGCTTCGATCCGATGCTTGGTCTTCACGGCAAATACGCCTGGTCCGCTCATGAGCAATCGAAGGGAGGCCGGCCGGTCTGGCAACGCCTCGAACGTCTTGCGGATATCCTGCTGAATCGCCGCCTGCGCATCGGCATCGAATCCCGCTGCCCGCGTTTCGACGACGAGGAGCGCCCGCGCATGGTCTCCCGACATCCAGACACCGCGATATTTCTCCGCCCCCTCCTGCCCCGACCAGCCTGCAAGGATATCCAGGAATTCCCCGGTCGGATCGCCAGGGATCGTTTCTTTGACGAGCGATGCCAGAGGAGAGCGAAGATCGTCCAGCCGCTGCTCCAGGCCATGGCGAAGCGCATCGGCCGAAAACGCATCCAGACTGACGCGCCGGCTCAAGAGATAGCGGGACCGGAACAGCAACTCTTTGTCCAGTTTCGCCAACGCCTGCTCGCCGTTCCCCACCACATCGAACTGTCCGGTCGCACGCAGCTGCTGGCCGAATTCCCGGCTGGCCTGAACCAGCGCGTCCGGCTCTCCCCCTTCGATGGCCAGCAAGAGGATCCGGCCGGCGATTCCGGTGCGCACTTGCGTGAGCAGCAATCGCTGAGTCGCCGTCGTGCCTTCCGGCAACAGATCCGCCAGCTCGCTATGCACAGACACCTTGGTCGTCACCAGCCACAGGCCGCAGGCCATTGCCGCAGCCCACAGGGCGACCACTCCAAGCCGCTGGATCATCGCACCGCTCCAGGCGAAGCGCCGGGCAATAGCGTCATCACCGACCGATCGCCGTCCGGCGAGCGAATGGCAATCGTGGCAACGCGGCCTTCCGAGCCGGTGAACAGAATGTAGTCCACCATCGACTGTCCCGTCTTTTCGCGAGGACGCAACAAGAGCGTCCACTGACGGCGAGTGCCATCCAGCGTCGTCTCGTAGACCTTCTGAAGCTGCGCGGCGTCGCCGGTAAAACTGGCACGGAACGCCGCGACGAAACTGCGGAGCGCGGGATAGTCTTCGAGCGAGATCGTCCGCTTGATCTTTTTCCGCTCGCTTTCAAATAACACCCGCTCCCCTTCGATCACATAGCGCTCGCGAAAGGGATCGGTGATGGCTTTCTCCATCGTCGCCGGCGGCGTGAACCGCAACTGGCCCCGCACTTTCAATGGCTCGGTCAAGAGAGAGGAATAGGTGGCTTCTTCAAAGGCCATGGAGGGCTCACGCTGCTCCTTCAGCAGCGCCACCAGCGCTTCGACCGTCCAAGGCGCGGAAGGCATATCAACCGCTGCCAGGGTGGCGCTGTCGAGCAGAAGCACAAACAAGACGCCGGTGAGGGCTTTACGAAGAGGCCTGCCAAAAATCATAGAAGTTGAACCAGTTGTCCGGCGCTTCTCGGCTGTAATGGGCCAGCCGGTCCGCATAGCGCTGCGTCCATCGCCGCACATCGTCCTGCCGGTGGTCAGCGGACAATTGAATGGACTTGCTCAATAATTCTAAATGGATATCGTACCGGTTGCCTCCCCGGTAGAGCCCGAAAAAAAGGACCACCGGCGCGCGCACGGCATGCGCCAGCCTGATCGATCCGCTCGGAAAGGCCGCCTCGCCACCAAGGAACTCGCAGCGCACCGATTGACCGTCCGTCATCAGCCGGTCACCCATAATCCCGACGACTCCGCCATGAGTCAAACATTCCTGAACTTGCAGCATCGTATCCACCCCACCGACTTGAATGACCGTCTCGGCAACGGCAGGATTGAGCTCCTGAATGAGCGCGCGAATCAGCGGCGCATTCTGCTCGTCCATCAATACCTTCACGGCAATCTGTTGACGCGAGAGTCCGACCGCTCGCACAACTTCGAAGCTGCCAAGATGCGAGCCCAAGAGAAGACAGCCACGACCATCCGCCAAGGCCTTATCGAGCACCTCAAGCCCATGCATGCGGATATCGAACAGATCGAACCGGCCCCGCAGAAAAAACACCCGGTCCAGAAGGGTCGAGGCAAATGAGTGATAATGACGGAACAGCGTCGGCCAGCTAGCGGGCCGGTCCTGGAGCTGTTGATAATACCGGCGCAGCGCGCCGTTCGCCTGCCGCGAGACAACGAGGTAGTAGAGGCAAATCGGATAGAGCAACACCCGGGCCAGCGGTCTCCCCAACACCTGCGCCACCCAGGCCATAAGGCGAATCGCCAGGCGGCTGCCGCGCTCTTGCTGCTGCTTCCAAGCTAGGCTCATCGCGCGAGCGTCCGGCTCTCTCCGGGAGGTCGATACCGAATCGACCCAGCAGCCACGATCCGCTGATCGACTCGGCAGGTAAACGCAACGGTATCGACACCCTCCGGTACGATGCCGATCGTCAGCCGTTCGCCCGGCAACAGCGGCGACGACAGCTTGATCGACGGCAGCCCGGTAACGACCAAATCCCGTCCGAATTGTTCCCGCAGCGTCTCGATGACTTCGTCCATTACCAGCACGCCGGGTACGACCGGATGGCCGGGAAAGTGACCAGGCAGGGCCGGATGATCCGGGCTGATCGAGACGACACGCTCATGCGCCATGCGGCATCCCACTGTCTTGCCCCTGCTGCGCAACCAGTTTCAACAAGGCCTCGCGCGGCAACTTCCCCGTCTCGTTGCGAGGCAGCCGCGGCACCAGCAGCAACGGACGAGGGAGAAACACGGGATCGATGCGCGTCCTTAACGCCTGCTGAAGCTCCTCCACTGTTTTTCCTGGCGCGACCGCACAGGCCATCAGCCTAGTCACAAATTCAGCGCCTTCATCGGGCAGGAAAAAGACCCCGTCCCGCACGCCGTCGATGTCCAACAGTTTCTGATTCAGATCGCCGAGGGACACCCGATAGCCCGCGATATTGACCTGGTCGGCTTCCCGGCCATGCACGATAAACCGGCCATCGGCATCGACCGTGATGCGGTCCGGCACACGAACCGGCGCTGGCAAATAGCTCGCTTGCGCCTTCCATGCTATCTGACCCTGCTGGTCTTGCGGCTCTTGCTGGCTCTGTTGATCCCGCACGAGGCGCACGCCATCCAATAACCGCCAGTGATCGCCTGCAACCGTCCGCCGTTCCGCCACGCTGCCCGCTTCGGCAAATCCGAAGATTTCATGCACCTCGGTCTGGAAATGCCGCTCAGCTTCCTGCGCCAGACTTCGAGACAGCGGCGCGGTCGCGGAAAGAATCAATCCGACAGGCGGCACGCGCAAGCCTTCAGTCACACAGGCCCGGAGGTGCAACGGAGTCGTCACAAGAATGCGCGTCCCTTCCACTTCAGCCAAAGCGTCGCGAATATCGGCAGGAAACAGCGGCCGCCCAGCATGCATGACCAAGCCATGCATGACGGGCAACATGACGGAAGCTTCCAGCCCGAACATATGCTGATGCGGCACGGTCGCCACTACCGACACCGGCTCGCCGGCCTTCAGACCCAATCTGGCTCCCGTTGCACAAGCGACGGCCGTCAGCGCCCCCCACGTTTTCTTGTTCGGCATCGGCTGCCCAGTGCTGCCCGATGTAAACGCGATCGCCGCAACCCGGTCGAGCGGGACCTGCGGAATCCGCTGCGGCCATCCGGTAAGACGGCCAGGGCGCGGCAAGACCAAGGACTCGATCCCCTCAATCGCCTCACCCTGATTCGTCAAACAATAACTCTCGCGATAGTCGCCGGCAATCCGGCGCAGCGTCTGGGGTGCCCGGCTCTGGGGCAGCAAGGTCAACTGCCCCCGCAGCATCGCTGCAGCGAACCCGACAAAAAACTCATACCGGCTGGACAATAGATTCAGAACGGCTGGGCGGTCGGGCAGCGAATCGGCCAGGCGCGAGACATCGGAAAGGAATTGGCGGGCGGTGCGCGGGCCGTCCGTTTCCCTGGCCAGCACATCGTCCGGATGGTAGGGGCCGATCAGTGGCGCGTCTGGCATAACACCGCACCATTCACTTTGTGCGATTCTTCTCGATGGCGTTCGAGAGCGCGCGCAGGGAGGAGAAGATCGCCTTGATCTCCGGATCGCTCGACTTGAGCTGATAGCCGTACGTTTGGGAAATGGCCAGCGAGAGCTCCAGCGCATCGATGGAATCGAGGCCAAGCCCATCGCCGAACAACGCCTGCGTGGGATCGATCGTGGCAGGATCGACCTTCAACTTCAGGGTTTGGACGATCAGTGCGGCTAAATCCCGTTCCAATGATGAAAAGCTTGAATCAGTCATGCGTGCGTCTCACCTTTCACGGCGCGATAGTCTCGCAAGAGCCCATTGAAGATTTCGTGCAACGAGCTATCGACAAACCCCGCTGCATCCAGCGCGGCCAGGATCGTCTCCGGCGGCACGCAATATTCTGTGGTATCCCACCAGTATTCCATCAACGTTTTCATATCGCGGTTGCCGGTCGATAGGGCGAAGGCAACACCCATCACGGTCTTGATATAGAACCGGGATAGCGACAAAAGGAACGGCGACCGGGGACGGCAGATGTCCAATAGCAACACGATCCCGCCGGGCTTTAACACCCGGCGATACTCAGAAAACGCCGTCGCGAGATCGGAGACATGCCGGAGAGCGTAGCCCATGCTCAAAAAATCGAAGGTCCGGTCGGGAAACGGCAATTGCTCGCCGATGCCTCGCACAAACGTCCGGCAAGGCCCCTTTTGCGCTTCGCGCAGCATGCCGAGACTGGGGTCGAGCCCGATCACCGAACCGGAATGACCGACGATGTCGCGCGCGCATTGCGAGACGAGCCCTGGTCCGCAGGCGACATCCAGCACCCGCATGCCGGGCTTGAGCCCGGCTTCACGGAGCGCCTTGGCCCGATACCACAGGCCGGACCCGAACCCAGTCGCTTTGTCGATATTGCGATACTGATAGGCCGTGCGATTGAACAGCTCGTTCAAAAAGACTTGCCGTTCATCGTTCTCAGCATAGTACCGGCGCAACGGCGGATGCGGCGCCACCGGCACCATCGGCACGCGGGCAACGGACAGCTTACCCTGTGGCTCTTCTATCGTGGAAGACATAGCGGGTCTGTAATCCTCTCCCAAACTTCCTTGTAGCAGGACTATTTCGGGTGGGCAAGGGGGAAGCCACAGCCCCTCTCAAAAGAACGCGTGAATCGAGAACACTACATCGTTATCCCGATCCCGATGGTTGTATTCGATACGCACCGCCCAATTCTGGCTCAGGGTATAGCGCGACCCGACAAACCAGCGGATATCTTCCGACTTGTCGCCGAGCGCGTAGCGGAGATAGGACCCCGACAACATCAGCTTCCAGTCGTCGGTCAGGTCTGCCAGCATCCCCATGGTCCCGCCCCCGCCGACTCGATGCCGTTCGTCATAGGCCTTGCTGTAATTGGCTTCTGCTTCGGCAAACGCAAAATACACCTCGCGTTTTAGCAACTGCGATTCAAACGCCCCCCCGATGCCGCCACTGGCAACCCCGTTGCTGCACAGCTGGCAACCGCGATGCCGGATTGTGTTCATGCCGATATTCACTTTCCAGGAGGGCGCTTGCGAAAGCGCATCGATCGGCGAGAGCGAAGTAATGTTGATAAGCCCAAACCGCTCGATGCGGGCCTGCGACTGGTCGTGATAGTGACGAATCCCGATCGACAGGGCCTCAATCTGTGCATCCGGAGTAAATCCCGGCTCAGGATCCAGAAGGTCATGATAGGCCGCACGCAGGTTGACCTCCTCAAACGCCCGCTGGTTACGCCATCC
Organism: Nitrospira sp.; assembly: GCA_022226955.1. Taxonomy (NCBI): domain Bacteria; kingdom Pseudomonadati; phylum Nitrospirota; class Nitrospiria; order Nitrospirales; family Nitrospiraceae; genus Nitrospira; species Nitrospira sp. Next base: position 593,337 of record CP092079.1, on the reverse strand, counting down.
CACACCCACACCAAGCCGGCTGGTCCCGTGGCCGAGGTCCGGCTGCTTGACGTAGGGCTGAATAGGTAGCTCTGGTGGAGTAACTTTTAATTCGCTTCGGGCTCTGAGGATGCTTCGGTTTCTCTCGCGATACGGAGCCCCCTCCTCCCCTGCCCCCGCGCTGTGCTGCAACAGATAATCAGACGCGGTCTCCAGAACAAACGCTTGCCGATCGAGTTGTAGCGCTTGAAATCCGTCCTCTTTCAACCCTGAGGGGTTCCTGATTAAGCGGTCGAGCCACTCTCGCTCATCGCCGGTCATCGCCGCGCGCTTTCGGCGGACGAGTGTGCTGCGAGAGGACCTGGGGATCACATCTCCGACAAGGCCCGACTCCCGCAACCGCCGGACGGTGTCGACCGGAATCGTGTAGGCAGGAAATGCATCGAGGAGATGGACCGACGGCTCAGCGGCCTCTATCAGGGATAGGATGTGGTAGGCGCAGTTTTCGCCGAAGAAATAATAGTCGAAATAAGCATTCCCTAATTCCCAGGTATGCATCAGAAGGCGGGCCACCTGCGGCTCGGTCAGATTCAATCGATATTCCCAAATATCCCGATTGTCGATATCCCGATACTCCTGCACCTTGAGGTAGTACGGAATTGTGGAAAAATAGCCGGGGTAGGATCCGACAAGACCTTTATAGGCATACTCGATGCCCGCACCAGGCGGAAGCTGCGCCGCATAGTTGATCGTGTAGGCCAGGATTCGCGTCTGCGGAGTCTGATCTTTTCCATCCACACGAAGAAACGTATGCCCAAACATGGAAGAGGGATTGTTCATGAACCCCGTCGGGAAAATCAGGCTGATGGCCTCGGCGTTGAACTCATCGAACCATTGCCTGAACCGCTCGCAAGGCAGCTGGGGTAGGCGCGCGCCATCAAACTGGAGCCGTTCCTGCAACCAGTGATAGCGGGCCACGAACGCGCATTGCGCTGGCTGTTTGGAACGGCCGACAAGATCGTCTGAGAAGAACTGGCGTAATGTGGCTGCTAATTCTGCCTGCGGATCGGTTTTCCCCTGTGGGTCCATGAAAAACCCTGGATCGTCCTGCATGCTCTCGACGCCGCCAAGCCACGTGCGCCGATAATGAAGCAGTACCTGCCACTCCCGTTCGTCGGCAAGGCGCAGGATTGTTGCCCGGCTCACCAGCTCATTCAAATAGGACGGTTCACCGAGCGGACCGCTGAATCCTGGCGGCGGAGCGAGGCCGAAGAAGAAGATAAGAAGGAGAAATACCGGAAGGACTCTTAAAACGCCGTGGGGTCCCAGTCGTTGCAACCAGAACCCCACGAACACAACAATTACTTGGCTGACACTTGAGCCAGCATCGGATGCGTGGCTACCGCGTCGTTCAGCGCCTTCACGAGTGCAACAGGGGAAGTCTCCCCGGCCGCCATGAGCGAGGCGTATTTTTCTTGGGTCATCGCAAAGAACGCCGGCTGCTGCGCCGCCGGAATCCCCATCAATGTTGCCAAGGAGGCCAGGTGTTCACCCTGCCCCTGAGCCATATCCTGCGCCAGATTGTCAAAATTCAGCGCCGCGAAGACATTGACCTTCTCCTGCGTCCAGAACTTGCCGTCATTGGTGCAACCCGATGTTCCACTGCTGATCCCAAACGTCTGCGTGCCAAATGACCCGTTCGTGGTTGCTTCCATCGTCTGTACGCCGATGGTCTTCTGATTCGGATAGTTCTGCCAGGCAAGCTTGCCCAAACCGCAGCCCGGTCCGGTGTCCGGATTCGCCGCCATAGCGAGGCCGCCTTGCATGGCCATGAATATTCCAACGACTGCGAGCATCACTGCTTTTTTCATACCGCCTCCTCCATGTAATAATAGTGAGTACGATGGAACGAGATGCCTGCGCGATTATAGCGCACCTTTCGGCCAATGCGGCAAGCGATTTCCATCTAGTTATGCCGCTGAAGCAGACGCACCGACGGCATTCGAACAGCACATGAGGCTTGGGGTATCGCCAGGGCAAACCCTCGCATGGCGCCGCCGCGCTCCAACTAAAACATCCAGCCCACGCCGATCAGCGCGTAATCGCCTCGATAGTCGAAGGACACCGCTTTCCAATGAAACGCGGTGACAAGATGTTTATATTCCGCAAACAGGTACGCGCGCGTGCCGACTTGCCATTGGAGTCCGCCCATCAACTGATAGGTCAGTCCCGGAGTCGATTCGAATTCTCGATTTGATCGGTCCGGGAAGTCCGCTCGGTACAAGATCCCTCCCGAGTAGCCAATCCCGACACCGGCGTACGGTCGAAACAGACCCGTTGGTTGTCGGAGGATGAGATTGACCATGCTGTTGAGCACCGTCAAACTCGCTTTGCCACTGCCATTGGCCGTCGTCACGGCGGAGACTTTCCCCGTTGTGCCGAAATACTCCAGCTCGATGCCCAACGCTCGCTGAGTCCACTGAGGAAACAGGCCAACTTTCACCGCGGCTCCCACCCCATTGTCGACATGCGCGCGGCTGACACTCCGCCCGCCGAGGCTCATATCGCGAACCTGCGGAAATCCTCCGACAATTGCGGTACCGATATAGATGTCCGCCGATTCAGCAGCCAATGCGAGAGGCTCCTTTCCCAATGGCACCAGAGTGATGAGCCCGCCGATGAGCACCGCGCCGATCATCGCCCTGACTCCGGCCAACGCCATGGAGACCAGGCGCTGCCAAGTACGGCAGGGAGTTGATCCCCTTAACCAAGGATGGACCTGCTTTGCCATGTCATCGCCCTTAGTCATTGCTGGCTTGGGCTCTCTGCAAATAAAAAAGCGGAGATGGCACATGGCCATCCCCGCTCTTCCGGTTTCCATACAGCTGAGACCTGCGGTCTTCGCTGCCTAGTTTCCCTTGACGATGGTGCACACTTCGACGAAGAATCCCATAATGTTCTTGATGTACTGTTCCGTATAGACCGCCTTCTTGATGCCACCTTGGTTCATCGCAGTCTCTACAGACGTATCGCCTGTTGCAACGATGCCCATGATGCTCGTTCCACAGGCCTTGCCGACCTTGGTCGGGGCCACGCCATTGTCATGGAGGATGCCGCCAGACGTCGTTTCAGAGAATATCCACGCCGTTGGGGCTATACCAGCCGGCTGCGTATACCCGCCGACACTCCCGCAACCGGTCGCCATTGCCGCAAACGCCAGCACACCGACGGACAACAACATTCTCTTCATAACATTCCTCCCACGGTTAAGAAATGATCCCTTGCCGACGCAACACCTCACGACCGCTTACGCTATCGAGGGCGATTATGGCGGAATATAGTGAGCACGACTTACATTGTCAACAAATCAGTGGGAAACACCTGATTCAAATAATCCATCTAATTAATGTCCTATCCGCGCTCTTACGGTGCCGCCACCGGCTGAACGCCCAGCGCGCTCTGCACGGCACTCCACTCAAAGGTAAACGGTTCGGGGGACCGTTTGGGAAGGGCCGCCAACTCGGCCTTCAACCGCTCAGCCCGCGCGCTGCTCATCGGATGCGTTGAGAGCCACTCGACCCGCCCCTCGTCTTTTTCAGCCAGTTTCTGAAAGAACGTGACCATGCCGTTGGGATCGATCTTGGCGCGATAGACTAACTGCAACCCCGTAAGATCGGCTTCCGTTTCCTGCGCGCGGCCGAACTTCAGTGTCAGCAATTCGACGCCGACTTGCCGCATTAATCCGATGAGCCCCTGCTGATCGCCGACAATGATCGCGACCGCCGCCATCACGCCCATACTTTTCACAATCCGCTCAAGCCCATGGCGCTGCAACACATGGTTAAGCTCATGGCCCAACACGCCCGCCACTTCTTCTCCGTTGTCCGCTTTTTTCATCAAGCCGGTGAACACGACGACGTAGCCGCCCGGCAGCGCAAACGCATTGACGACATCGCTCTTCACCACAGTCACCTGAAACTTGTAGGGATTGTCTGGGATCTGCTCGACCAGGCGCTGCGTCATCTCTTCGACCGCCTTGACGGCAGGACCCTCTTTCATCACGTCTTGATGGCTGAGAAAATCCTTGTAGGCCGCTTCGCCCAATTTCTGCTCCCACTCCACCGGCATGCGGCTCACCGCCATCTCGACCAATAGATCGGCTCCAAACCACAGCCCCAGCGCCACCGCCAGGATCGAACCGGCAACAACCCCCCATGTGGCGCGATGCCGTCGGCGCACCTGCCGCACGCGCTCCGCCGCCTGCTCAAAGGGCTGGCTTAAGTGATCCGGCGCCGCTTCCCGGAACGCCCGAATAAGATCGGGGTGCTTGAGGTAGAGCGTGCGGGCCTGCGCGCCCGTCCCCCATTTCAACACGAGATGGTCATGGTCGAGCCCCCCGGCGGATACCGACAGCCCAGTAAACAGCACGCGCTCCGAGATAGCAGATGCGCCTGCCAGCTCATACGTCATCGTCAGTCCATCGCCTTCAATCTGCACCAGGCAAGGAGCCCCGGCGGCAGGAAACTCCTCACCGAAGCAGAGGGCATTGGGAGAAAATTGAGTCATCGTAGGATCGATTGACTGATTAAAGGCAACGCTCTTGGCGGATGCTCAAAACGGCGGCCAACAAGGCCGCAGGCGAGAGACAACCGCAGGCGTACCCTTGAGGTACGTTGAGGATTGAATCGAGCCGAGAACGCAGTTCGCTGACGTTTTCAGCATCCGCTACTCCGACACCGGGATGAATTGCCTGATCCACGATCCAAAACTGCCTGGATTGCGGCTTTGGATGTAGACAATCCCCGGCCCACGGAATCGGCAGACCAGCCCTTCGCCCGACGTGAAGCTGGCGACCCAACCGGAAGAGGCTTTCTCGATGTTGTACGACGTCGTCGCCGACCAGGCCACGAGATGGCTGTTGTCGACGATGTATTCTTGATCCGGCCTGAGTTCGATCTTATGGATCGCGCCGAAACTGTTCAGCGCCAGCATCCCTTTGCCGCCAATCTTCAGAATGAAAAATCCTTCGCCCCCCAAGAGTCCGCGGCTCAAACTCTGCATCTTGCTTTCGATGTTAATGCCCTCGGCGCCCGCCAGAAAGCCGTCCTTCTGCACCATGTATTCATTCACACCGTCGAGATCAAGAAGGACAACTTCACCCGGCACCGTCGGCGCCAGCAACACTTCACCAGGCCCACGACTCGCCCGCAATGTCTGAAAGAAGAATTTTTCTCCCGTCAGAAGTTTGCGCGAGAGCGCGCCAAGAAAACCGCCCTCCATCTTGCTTTCGACGTCTACCGTCGGCGAAGAAGCGACCATTGCGCCCGATTCGGCTTTGAGGTGTTCCCCTGCCGCCAACTCAATGCGCACCATTGGAAAGGCCCCCGGATACAGTATTTCGCTTTTCATCGATTGATCTCCTGAGATACGTGCTCTGTCAGACCAAGAAACTCTGTGCGGTGATTTTGTGGAATACCGCCCGCGCTGTCAAGCAACCGTCGCAAGCCGTCTACCGGTTGGGACGGAACGGCCGGTCGCGGCGCGGAAACTGATTCCCCGATGGAACAGACCTCTCGCCATCGAAGTCCTTTCGGAACTGCCGGCGAAAGGCGCGCCGTTCATCGGGCGTCATGTTTTTCCAGCGCTGGCGCATCTCATGACGCTCGTCGGGCGGCAGTGACCGAAACCACTGCCGCGCGTTGCGAATGGCCTCGCGCTTTTCCGGCGGCAACTCCCGAAATCGCTGGAACCGGTCTCGCAAGCGCTGTTGATCGTCCGGAGACATTTGCCGCCACTCCTGGAACCGCTGCCGCGCCTCGGTCCGTTCATCGGGATTCATGCTCGACCACTGTTGCGCGCCGTTGCGCAAACGTTCCTGACGGTCCGCCGTCAGCCGATCCCAGTCCTGATTGAATTTCTGCAACAGCTGCTGTTCCTGCTGATTCAGCTGGCTCCACGGCACACCCGGGGATTCGGCTTGAGCCCATGCCGCGAGACTCCAGCCACACAGCAGAAGAATATTGAGTACAAATCCTCTCATCGCGTCATCTCTCGCGTGGGATCGATTGGCCAAACACTTTGCTGATCAGACCCTTCACGGGTTTCCCGTCGATTCGTTCGCGGTGGTTCCTGCGCCGGTTCGGTCCGCTGACGTTTCTGAGGAGCCCCCGTTTCGGCACCCGATAATTCAGCGGCATGAAACGGATCGACCCACCGGCCATCGCCCGTGTGCCAGCTTCCTAAAAATTCCAGGAAGTCGGCATCTGGAATCGGCGTGGCCTCGGGCGGCGCGGCAGCCGCCGATACCGCCATCCACAGCAGCGCGCCGCCTGCCAATCCTGCACAGACAGACCTGCTACCCTGCCTGATCATCGCCGGCCAGCCAATGGAAAAATTCGAGATCTTCGGCTAGCTCGACATTCTCGACAGATGTGACGAGCTCGAAATCGTCCAACGGCACCGCCGCCTGCTGAAGAGGCGGCGCCGGTTGCATCCAGAGCAATACGGCCAGCGCCGCAAGCGAAGCGATCGCCAGACCGGACGCCCAAGGCCGCCACGAAAACCGGCGCGCCCGCGCATCCAACGCGGCCAGCCGTCCCTGCTGGAGGCGAAGGACTGCCGCATGGTCCACCTCGCCGACAGCACGATCCAATACCTCTTTGGCCTGCTGGACAAATTCCCGATCGTCGCGCGGCAAATCTTGACTCATGGCCAATGATTCCCCAACCGCGTTCGAAGCGTGTGAATCGCTCGAAAATAATGCGTCTTCACGCTCCCCTCGGAACAGTCCATGGCCGCCGCCGTCTGTGCCACATCCAGCTCCTCCCAGGCTCGCAGCAAGAAGGCTTGTTGCTGCCGAAGCGGCAGCGCGCGCAAAGCCGCATCGAGCGCCGCCGCAGCCTCTTTCGTCTTCAGTTGATGGTCTGCCGCCGGGGTCGCCGTATCGGCAATCGCCGCCAATGGATCGTCGGTTGCTTCGCCGTCTTCGTCAGCCTTCAACCAGAGGCGCCAGCGGTTGCGGACTTTTGTCCGCCGATACCAATCGCGAATCTTCGATTGTAAAATCCTGTGAAACAGCGGCCCCCATTCCGCTTCGTCGCGCGTACCGTACCGTTCGACCAGCTTAAGCATGGCCTCCTGCACAAGATCGAGCGCCTCATCATCCTGTCCCGTGGCAAGCTGCGCCATCCGAAACGCGCGGCGTTCGATCCCGGCCAAAAATCGATCAAGCGCCCGCGTCTCCTCCAGAGTTGCGCTCCTCCCACCCTGATAGCAGTGACCGCTGCGGGCCGGTATCACTCTATGAGAAAGTGCCATAGACACCTCCTCATTTCGAGCCAGCCACACAGGATCCTACCCTGTATGCCCGATTGTCATGAGATCTTGGCGCTGGGTCAAGACACCGGTTCCACTCAATTTCTCTCCTGAGAGAACTGTCCATATATCTCTGAACGTTTTGAGAGGCCATGCGTTGACACCGCCGACGATGCGACGGTGGCAGTCAACCGAGCCCCAACTGTGCGATGATACGTACACCCAACGAGATTACTTCGACTTTGAAACAGGTTTGGCAGGAACAGCCGCAGGTTGATTGGCGGGGATAGTCACGACAACATCCTGTTCAGGGTCCGCATCTTGGTCCTTACCATCGTGACCCACGCTATAGAGAACCCCTCTCTTGAGATTGACCAGCATCGGCAGGCCTGTATAGGGGTCATAAAAGCGTTGACCGGCCTTGGCGATCCGCGCCAGCAGATCGTCGTCCTGCGGGCTGCGGCGCAACCAGGCTTGCAGACTCACCAAACGGAGACGCGCGTCAAGATCGATCACCAAGCCGTTGTAGCGGTCCCAGGCTGGGAGCGGGGCAATCCCGATGATGTTCTCCACTGGATTCGTCACATAGTCCATGACGCCGGCCGCCGGATATTTGATGTATGTAGCGCGCTTCGGCATGGCACTATACCGGCCTTCCCCGGCCGCCTTATAGGACGCTTCGTAGTACTCGGCGTAGTCGTTGAACCGCCGTTGTTTCGGCAGCGGAAGCATGCCGGCCACCCGGACATGAAGCGGCACCTCGTCGCCCCGATCGGCATCGAGTTGCGACTCATATGACTCCACTGCCAAGACCAACTGACTCTGCATCGGCCAGCGCATCGACGACTCAACCGGATCGAGCGGACGAAGCATCTTGGTGATCCGAGGGAGGGCCTTCCCATCGAAGTCCGGATTGACCAGTAATCCTGACGCGACCGCAATATCGTCGTTGATCGCTTGCAGCGCCATCATTTTGACCGGGAGCGTCTTCGCCTGGCCCAACGTGGTCCGCCAGGCTTCCATGTCGCCTTCCAGTCGCTCGACTCCGGCCTCCGCGCCGCCCCCTTGGCTAAACCCTTCCGCCACGTGCAACCGATGCGCAAAAAGAATCGCCGCGCAGGGTGGGGTCACCGCTTGGCCATGCCCCCAATCCTCAAACGGCATCTTGAGCCATTGCCGGTAACGGCCGAGGGGCACATTCGCCTGACCTGCCCAGTCTTTCAAGCTGTTCGCTTGTGCTGTGAACTGTCCGGACGGATCCGCCGACCGATACCAGCCCTGTGCCACACTCGCGGACGCATTTTTCTGATTGGATCCGGTCTGGCCTTCGTCTCCGCCTTGGCAGACTGCGGCCATCTCTCCATCCTTAGCATCCGGCTTTCGTTCGTGCCCCGCCTGCACCGGATCCGCCGTCGCATCCGCCTCGAATCCGAGCAACAGCAAGTATCCGTTTTTACCGGAATCCATCATGGCGCGTTGCGGAGGCGTCGTCAGACTTTGAAACGCTGGGCTCGGCTTTTCTTCCATCACCAACCAAATCAAACCCACAACTCCAATGGCCATCGCCACGACCGACACGGACAACACCGCCAGCCCCACAATCGATGTCACCACTGTGTGCGTCGTCGAGAAGCAGGAACTGATGAACAACCACAGGCCAATACGGACGCGGGCCAGTTTCGCACTCAACCGTGGACGTGGCTTGGGAACAGCCGTTCGCTCAATCGTCTGAGTCCGTGCCGGCGCTCCCGATGATTGAAAAAGCACATCGACGGCCGACGCCGCTGGCGACTGCGAAAGCGAACCCGTCGGCCATTCTTCTTGAATCTCTGGAGGCGGCGGCGACAGATGTGCCGCCGCGGCCAGTTTCGGATCAATAAAGCGAATTGTCTCACTGGTCTTAACCCACGCCTCTTTATCCTGCGCAGCTGAGGGAGTCGGCATCGCTGTCTCAACGGCCGGCGAAACCAATTGAGAAACCGCATCGGCGGGAACTGCTAGCGGATCGTCGACTGGCGGAATGACGACCGGGGCTTCGGAAGCCGGCTCGATCAAATCTTCTTGTTTCTCGGCCAAAAGGCGATGCGTGTGACCCGCCACTTCGCCGGTCTTCCCCTGCAAGAGGGAATCCTCTTCAACCGAAGGCATCTGCGCCGCTGATGGACTTGCAGCAAGCTCCGCGGAAATCGATGCCGTCGATGGCTCTTGTAAGAATGCGGCCTCCTGAACGATCTCTTGATCACGAGGTTTCGCTTCAGCAGAGATCGCAGGAATGACCTTGGTCGCCACCGACAACTGGTCGACCAGCGTCTGAAGAACCGGTAGCAATTCATGCGGCAAGAGAGGCGGGGCCGGCGGCGCTGAAACGGAAGCCACGGAAGCCGGCTCCACGCTCTCGGCCGGTTCAGCTGGCCTGGTGAACTCTGGAGCGACAGGCTCCGGCTCTGCTTGCTGGACGAGGTGAAACTCCTCGGCCTGAGCCGGTGAATCGCCATCGACTGGCGCAGAGCTCATGACCGGTGACGTCTCCGCCGACGTTTCACTCGGCAACGTCGTATTATCGGACTGCGCTTCCGCTTCGGAGAGACGCGCGTGCACCTCACCATTCTCGTCAATCTTCTCGGGATCTAGGAAACGGAACAATGGTTCCGCGGGCTCGACCGGAGCGACATCGTTATGCGGAGCTTCTTCAATGTGAACACCCGCGGATTCGGCCGACGCTTCGTCAACCGCCATAACCCGCATCACGTCCTGAATAACCTCTTGGACAGGCATATCGGACGACACAACCGGCTCGGCAGGAGCTTCCGCGAGTGGCTCGACGACTGGCTGCGGAGCCACCTCCTCGGATGGAATCGCAACGGATATCTCCTGAGTTTGCTCCCAAGGCATTGGGGATACATCCGGCATTGCCGAACTGGCAAATCCAGGATCCGCATCTAGACGTTCATCCGCCGGGACACGTACCGTTTGTTCTTCCTGAAATACAGGAGTGACCTCGGTTGCATCCTGGCCGACGGCTTTCTCAGCAATCTCAACGGGTGAAACAGAAACCGCCTCAGGAAACTCGACCTCTTGGCTCAGAACACTATCCGTAGATGAAGTCGAAACGGGTGCTGTCTCCTGAATCTGATCCCAGGGCATGGGGGACAAGACTGGTGCCGGTTCTTCCACCGCATCAGAAACAGCATCGGTCGCCAGCCCTTCCGGGGGAACCGAAAGGCTCACAGCCTCGTGAGGCAACACTGCCTCTGCCGGCACGGCGGTCTCTAGCGGCGAAACATGAGCCAGAGAGTCGTGCGGTGCTGGAGACGATGAGCCGAAGTTCCAAGCACTGTTGAAAATTGAGGCCCACGAAAACTTCCCGATCTCTGGGCTCGGCTCGGAAACGGGGGGACGCTCCGGTGGCGACACCACCTCGTCTATTGGGACGGACGCCGCCTCGTTCAACGCGAGGCCGCTAAACGCTGACGGCGTTTCAACAGCCTCAGGTATACCCCTATCGCTAGTTTCAGCAGGAACTGTCTCCTGAAGCTGAGCCAGAAGTGGTTCCGGCGGCGCTGTTGCCAGATCGATAGGCTCTTGAGTGACTCCTTCAATACTGATCGACGATTCCTGCACCTGTTCCCATGGCATAGGCAAGCGCACGAACTCAGCCGGCCTATCCGATATCTGTTCCTCCAAAACTGAACTCGCCTGCGATGGTTCCGGTGGCGGAGAATAAGAACTCGCTGGCTCAGTCACCGCTACATCCGGTGCCGACCATGTCACATCTGGCGAACATTCTTCGGTTGTGGCTAACGACAGCGGCGGCCCGGCCAATAGCGATGGCTCTTCTTCTCGCTTTTCTTCTGACGGCTCAGAAACCACCGCATTGACTGGCAAGGTTTCTGGCGAGGGCACAGAGATGGCCTCCGCGCTCTGAACGGTCACGGAGAGGGATTCCTCATTTGATTGAGGAATTGCAACCGTTGCTTCCTGAACCTGCTCCCAAGGCAACGGATCAGAGGGAATCTCCGATGTAGGGCTCAGCAACGTATTGGACACATCCGATTGAGGAGCCTGCACCGCTTCAGTCACGCAAGTCGCCTTGTTCGCAGCAACGCTCTCAAGATCTTGCGGCACTGGCAATGAAGCCGCGCCCCACTCCGACGCCGGCAGGGCGCCAGTCGTATCCGTGAAATCCTCATGCATTGGCTGGAGACGAGAGGATTCTCTGTCGTGAACAGCACTCGGCGACGAATTGTCATCACCTGAGTATTGAGGGGGCGGACTGGAATTCTGCTCAACCGGCGATTGCTCATTGAGGGCGGTCTGCGTCACAAGTGACTCCTCCACAAGCGGAGGAGCGATTGGCGCTACAGCTACCTCGACCGGCGGCTCAAACAGTGCCTCTGGCGATGAGACAAATTGATCCGGCGTCTCAGACGGAGAACTCCGGGCTAGCAATTCCGACGGATTCGGAGACACGTCATCCCACGGCATCACGCCGGATACTGGATCGGCTGGCAGGGTCGAGAGACTCTCCGCTATGGGCTCCAGCGGCTCAACCGCCACAAACGGGGCCGAGATGTCATCCTGATCCGGGCTCAGCGCAGTCGCCGGGCGAGCAATCAACTCTCCTGTCTGCGCATCGAAGAGCGAGGCGAGACGAAACGCGGGAGGACTCGCCGGAGCGAGCTCTCGAATCTTGGCATACAATTCAGCCGGCAAGGCGGGGCGATCGGGGTCAGGGTCTTCGACGAGAATGTCGATGGCCTTGGCAAACTCTTCTGACGCAGCGAGGGCATCTCCCTTTTCCTGGTATACCAACCCCAGTTTCTCAATGAAAGGAACGCATCGAGGACCAGCGGCAAGATACTCACGAAGCAACGATTCAGCCAGCCAGTAATCTTGCCGTTCAAGCGCCTCGTTGGCCAGCGATTCGAAGGCCTGCCTCGCCGGCAAACGGCTTCCGAGCCGAAGGTGGAGCGTAGCAAATAGCCGGCGCGCCTCCATATTCGCAGGATCGAGCGCCAGTAACTCTTTCAGCGCGGCAGACGACCGCCCATACTTCCCCGCATTCATTTGGGTAATGGCGTCTTCGAGAAGGGCGGACTTCTTGCTATATCCGATCACACCCCGCTTGTGGCCACGGGGCGGAACCTTCTTGTCGGCTTTGAGTGGAATTTTCTTATCAGCACGCACGATAATAACTCTAGCAGATCACAACAGGGTTACAGGCCGTGCCAGTGGCCGATTTGTGCCGATCGAGGATATTTCGGCGATCGTTCCATACATAGAGGCCAAACCGCCCACGAGCCTGCAAGCAAGATGCCCTCTCCGCTCCCTAAGACCCTCTGTGCAACCTGTTGAATTGCTAATATGCTCGTCACGCGCTTTTCAACGCAGCCTTAATCTATTTTCCATTTTTGAACAGAAGGGCGGAATTCTGCTAAGACCAATCTCTGCAACTAATCCACATCTGCTCCATCATCGAATCATGCATCGCATCATGCGTGATCTGTCATCCGCACATTGTCTCCACTGAAACGCCAATAGAACAGAAGCTCCGCAAACCTTTAGAAATGGAGCAGAAGCTCCGATAAGAGAGGCACGGAGTGGGTGTATCCCATTTCTCTCTCTTGTTCCCTTATCCTGGGAAGACGGGAGTGTTGTGACGACGCCGGAACATGGAGAATATTCTGATGAAACGAGTGATATTGACTGAACTGTTGCCGGGAATGGTCCTCGCCAAGCCGGTCACGAACTCAGCCGGATTGCCGGTGGTGGCGGAAGGGGCAATCCTCGACGACATGATGATCGCGCGATTCAAAAAGCTGTCGTTAGCCTCCGTGTATGTTGAGGGAGAGGCAGAAACGGCCGGCGGAAAAACTTTGGCTGAACTGGAAGTCGAACTGGAGCATCGATTTCGGCACGTCTGCCAGGATCCGCTTCAACAGACCATTCTCACAGCGCTGCGAGAATACCTTCACAGCACCCATGGAACGGCCGACATCGAGAAAGGGGCATCTGCGTCATGAGTCCATCAGCGGCAACCGACTTTCGAAACCGCATTGAACAACTTGGCGACTTGCCGACGTTACCGCATGTGGTGCAAAAGCTCGCCTCCATGATCGGACGGCCGAATGTGTCCGCAGAGGAGATCGGCTCCTTGATTGAAAAGGACCAGGTCCTTGCGGCAAAGGTGCTGCGCCTGGCTAATTCTCCCTTTTACGGATTCCCTTCTCGCATCGCATCGGTTCCCCATGCCGTTGTCGTGCTAGGACTCAACGTTGTTAAAGGGTTGACCCTCTGCGCGACGGCGCACGACATCATGAAAGATGCTGGACTAGACCAGCTCTGGCGGCATTCATTGGGCGTCGCCATTACCGCGCAGCTTCTGGGGAAACGGCTGGAAATGAAGAACGTCGAAGAAGTCTTTGTCGCTGGATTGCTGCATGACATCGGGAAAGTTCTTCTGTATGTGAAATGGCCGGATGTCGGGAAAAAAATCAAGGCTGCTAATCCATCCAGCGACCGCCCGATGATACAGGTTGAACAAGATCTGTACGAAGTGTCTCACGCCGAGGTCGGCGGCTGGCTGGCCAACGCATGGCATCTGCCGGCCTCGCTACGCGAGCCGATTCTCTTCCACCACCAGCCGGGAGCGGCACAGGACGCCCAACTGCAAACAGCCGTCGTGCATGTCGCGGATGTGCTGGTCAAAGGCATGGCTTGCGGAAATCCTGGCGATCAATGGGTTCCCCCCCTCTCCCGTCAGGCCTGGGATTTGGTCGGACTCGATGCGGAATCGCTGGCCGGATGCATCTCCAGAGCCTCTGAAGAATTCCTTGCGATCGACGACTATCTATGACCAAATCCACCACGGCTCAGCGGGCTCTGATCCTTCATAACGACCCCGGCGAAATCGCCGCCCTCTCCGGCATTCTCACGAAAGCCGGCTTTCAGGTCGTTGGCGGAGATCTGAGCACCATCGCGTTGCACGAGCTTGTTCACAATCCTCCTCACATCATCGTGGCCGCTGAAGGAACGAGCGGTCGATCGGTAGAATCGCTCACCAGACATCTCAAGAACGATCCCTTTTTTGGACGACTGCCGTTGATCGTGCTGATCCGCGACATCCGCCTCAATGATGTCGACTGGGGCAGTGTCGATGTCGATGACTATATCTGCCTCCCGTATCGCCCGGATGAAATCGTCCATCGTGTGCGCCTCTGCCTAAGCCGGTTGACCCGGTCGCTGGACGCCAACCCGCTCACCCGGCTTCCCGGTAACACCAGTATCTTGTTTGAGACGACAGCCCGTATCGAAAGCGGAAAACCCTTCGCGCTGGCATATCTCGATGTCGATAATTTCAAGTCGTTTAACGACCGGTATGGATATGGCCGGGGTGACGAGGTGCTGGTGGTCGCCTGCCGTATTCTCACGACCGTCGTCGGAGAACTCGCCGGAATAGAAGGGTTTGTCGGCCATGTGGGCGGCGACGATTTTGTCTTTATGAGTCACCCCGATCACATCGACGCGATTTGCGAAACTGTGATTAAGCGGTTCGACCTGGTGATTCCTGATTTTTACGATCGCGACGACCGGCTGCAAGGCTACATCGATTCTGTCGATCGAAAAGGAAACCGCGAACGATTTCCCATGATGAGCTTATCGATTGCGGTCGTGACGAACAGCCATCAGCCGATCGATCATCCAGGCGATGTCAGCAGGATCGCGTCTGAGCTAAAGAAGCTGGCCAAGGCCCATAAGGGGAGCGTGTTTATAAAAGACCAGCGTGGGACTGAAAACACCGCGAAGGATGAAGCCGCCTAGCTCGAATCAGGCAGATTGACAGCCGATCTTCGAGAATCATGATGGGATCGTGGCAATGATCAGGAAGGTCCCGCGACAGCGTTACTGACAAAGATCGAAATCGTCACAATCGTCTGTGGTAAATCGCGGACCGACTTCGTAGACATACCCGGATGGATAGGTTATCCCGTCCTCATGACTTGCGGTGCGTTTGCTCAATACCTTTCCGCAACGCAGACAGTGCTGAACGCCTTCCCAGGAGGGATGTCCGGCGAGATGCTGAATCGGCTGACCGACTTCGGCGAAGTTTTGAGGAAGAAGCACCTTGCGAACTTCCGCAACCAGCCGATGGGCATGATCTGCCGACTCCAGCTCGGAATCTTCCAATACCAGGACTAAAAGTCCGAGCGCTCGAACAGGATCGCCATTGGCTTCTTCAAGAAGCCGGTGGGCAAACGCCTGAACTTTTGTGTGAAGCCGATGAGAGTCCATGTGTTAGGCCTTCCTATTTCCCATGCTCTTCACTCTATCGGGTAATTCCGGAAAATCCATGAGATCGATATCATCTGAGCACGCCATCCAGGCGAAAATATTCCCGCGAGCACAAGTTCGCAGGTTCCGTGCCACTCGTTCATGGAGGTAACCCGATCACTCGAACGCCCCAATCACTCATTCGCTTTTCCAACCGAAGGCCTAAGGCAACCTCTACCGAAACGAAAACGCCGTCATATTCGTCCACACTCAATGCCTTGCATCGCTAGGGTCGTTTGGGATGCACGATAGAGCCATAATAATCAAAGAGATGTATTGACTGGCCAGCGCATATGGACAATGATGACGTGGTGTCGCTACGAGTAGTGTGCTTTTCATCTTCATATGGCACACCTGCATGTCTGATCACTCCAGTAGATTGCGTTACTCAGCCGATTGGCTTGATCACTCCGTGGCTCCTTCTGTTGTTCCTATTCGGACACTTGGTTCGCAATTCTTGGCTCTCCGGCGCGACCAGGCTCAGGCAATCCCATTAATCCACATCGATGCACAATATGTGGCTTCCGAGGTCAGGAATACCGCACCTCGCAACCGCTTACCCCATTGACTCTTTACCCGAGGGAGGACATCCATGGACACATCGCACACTGATCTCCTACAGGATTTTTCTCTCATCACAAAAAACTTTGAACATCTAGGGCAACGGCTTTCGGAGGTGGCGGAGCAAGTTCGGACCACCGGTGCGCTTCCGTCCGAAAGCTTGATCGAAGAGATCGCCACTTCCCGCCGGAACTTCACAGACCTCAGAGCTCGGACCATCGAATTAGTTGGGCTGATGTCGGAAACCCCGAACGCCGCCGCAGAAGAAATCGGGTCGATGAAGGAGCTTGAGGCGCTGCTGCACGTCGCCACAGAAGCCCAGCGAAAACACGCGCAACAAGAGAAAACGCGCATGCGCGCATTGACCGTGCTCGACCAGTTGTTGTCGCTCGTGCATCGCGACCAGCCGGACTTCGCGCCGCTCAGCGAATGCCAGACAAAATCCCGCGCCTTGCGTGAAGCGATTCACGACCACGCCGGCCCTGAGCTCCACCAGGACGTCGCAGCACTGGCCCAAGGGCGCCATCCTTTTGCCGAGCTCCTGACACTCACCGAAGGATACGACGACCTCGACGACGACCTCTGGCTCTTGCTCAAACATGCCGTGGCTGAAAACTTCGGAAAATCGTTAGCGATGAGCGCGGCACGAGGCAAACTCTGCCCCTCGCCCACGCGGATGAACCCCGAACACCAGCCGGATGAGTTTCGCAACGAAATAAAAATTCCTGTGGCACCGGCCGTCTTCACCGACGGAGAAAGCGGGCCTCGCTGACGCTCGCGCGCCGGCCATCGCGAGCCTGACAACCATCTCTCTCATGCCTTCCTTAGCGAATGGCCTCATGCAGATCTGCATTGCACCGACGGTCTTGCCGCTCAAAATACCTGCTCAGGTTGTCTCATCCGCCTTCGTATGATAGCTTGCGGGTGACAGGGATCCTCCGCTCCAGCAATTCACGATCTTAATTGAGGCTGCGTGCTGACTGACCGATTGCCGAATACCCACCGGCGCATTCCCTCCAAATATGTCTGGCTCCTGTTGGTAGCGGCGCTCTCAGCTTGGCCCCTCCCATCGGCAAGCCATGCGGAAACGGCTGCGTCCGCATCCAATAAAATCACCCTCGACTTCAATGAAGTCGAGATCCCCGTCTTCGTTCGTTTCATCAGTGAATTGACCGGCAAGAATTTCGTGCTCGATGAGACGATCAAGAAACTTGGCGGGAAAATCTCCGTGTTCTCTCCCACCAAAGTCACGACGGACCAGGCCTACAATATGTTTGTGGCCGCGCTGGAAGTCAGTCGGATTGCCGTCGTCCCCAAAGGCAGCGTTTATCAGATCGTACCGATGGGAGAGCTTCCTCCGGAGCGCGGTGTCTATGTCTATAAACTCAAGCATGCCAATGCGACCGATCTGGCAGCCGTCCTGACCAACCTTGTCGCCCGATCCCAAACGGTCGCGCAAACCGCCCCTGGGGTCAGGCCGCCGCTGCGGCCGCTGACAGAATTCGAAGCGCCCGTCCAAGTGTTTGCCGACAAAGCCACCAATTCCATTGTGGTCAGCGCCACAAAATCGGCCTATAACCGGATTCAATCGGTCATTCGCGATTTGGACAGCCGCAGGAAACAGGTCTTCGTTGAGGCGGTGATCCTAGAAGTGCAGGTCGACCGTCTCCGGCAGATCGGCACCGATCCCGTGCAAGTCATCGGCGCCGGAAAATCGGGCGCCATTCAAGGCCTCGCGGGGTTCAATCGCGCTCCGGAAGACCTGGCTACTATTGCCCAAAGCATCAGCGGCGTAGCCTCAGGCGGCGCCCTCCCCGTTCTTAACACGGTCAACATCCGGGCGTTTCTGAATCTCTTGATGAATCTCACGGACACCAACATCTTATCGACGCCGCAAGTGTTAGCCGCCGATAACCAGAAAGCGAAAATCGTCGTCGGCGAAAATCGGCCATTCCCCACCGGGCAAGCTCAAGGCATCACCGGCGGCACGCTGGTGACCATCGAACGCAAAGACGTGGGCGTCACGCTGGAGCTGACTCCGCAAGTCCTGGAAGACGACCTGATTCGCCTGGAGATCAAGCAAGAAATCACCGCTATCGCCGAGAACGTGGCCCAAACGATCGGATCGGGCACCTCCTCTATTCCGGTCGGTCCCACGACGACCAAACGGTCGATGGAAACCACTACTATCGCAAGGGACGATCAAACCATCGTGGTGGGAGGACTCGTTCGAGACAACGTCACGCTCAGCGAACGGAAGGTGCCCTTCCTAGGAGACATTCCGTGGCTCGGTTGGCTCTTCCGCTATCAAAGCAAACAGACCGAGAAACTCAATCTCCTTGTCTTCCTCACCCCGCACCTGATCCGCGACGAAAGCGATGTCGCCGAACTGAGTCATCGGAAAGCGAAAGAAGTCAATACCCTGCAGCGTGACAACCGAATCGAGGAACCCACACGTTTGAGACAAGATGTCTTCGAACATCTCGAGCGACCGACGCCGGCCCCTATCGAACCTGCATCCTCAACTCCCTAACAGCCACCTAACAAAGTAGGCACGTCCCTCACGCCCCCCTCCTCCGAGGGATAGTCGCGCAACGCACCGGCCAGCTACGCTATTCCCATTCACTTGGGGCACACATGACCAACCAACAACAGGCACGGTCCACCGATCGCTTTCCCGTCACCTACCCTGTCGTGTTTGGTGGCGCGCCGTTTGTCGGCGAAGGCGCGTTGACAGACTTGTCGACCTCCGGTTGCGCGATCGCCTGCGATCGAACGGTGCTCTCCGGCAGTTATGTGCGGCTGAACGTCTTGATGCCCGATCAGTCGCCCTCCCTTGCAATTGAACTCGGCAAGATCCGCTGGGTCTGCGGACGAGTCTTCGGCGTCGAATTTATCCGCCTCCCCACCGTCGCCCGCCAGCAGCTCGACCGGGTCATCTGGACCCGCTTCGTCCGCTCCCTTGGCCGCCCGTCGACGGCCAACCTCGCGCCAGAGCCGCCTCACGAACGCCAATATTGATCGACCGTGGCGCGAACTTGTTCAGCCAACGCCTTCGAAGCGGCACTGCGATAGCCGCCTCGCCTCCACAGAAGCCCAACTCCCCGCTTGAGCCTCGGATGGGTCAGCCCGATGACGCTAAGCGTCGCATCCCGGCCACGCCCGAGGGAAAAACGCGGCAAAATCGTGGCCATCGCGCCAGAGCGAACGGTGGCAAGAATCCCTTCGATGGAATTCATTTCAATAGCGATCTTCGGCGCGGTATTGGCCGCGCGAAAGCTGCCGTCCACCAGTTGCCGCACACAATATGCAGGCGACAGCAACACCAACGGCTCGCCAGCCAATGCGGCAAATGCAATGCGCTTGCGTCTCGCGAGGCGATGCCGGCGTGATGCGATCAAGACAAAATCGTCTTCAAAGAGTAGCTGGGTCTCTAAGCCCTCGGCGGCCGGCGGGCTGAACCCAACTCCCACATCCAACAAACCGTCAAGTACGCCTTGTTCGATCTCCGGGCCGGATAGCTCTTCCAGCTTGAGCGAAATGTGCGGATGCCGCGCTGAAAAACTCGCGACGATGTTCGGAGCCAAATAGGCATGGACCGTTTGCAAGACTCCCACCGTCACCGCGCCACGATGCAACTCTTCTTCTTCGGCAATGGCCGTAAGCGCCGCCTCTATTTCGCGCAAAGCGCGAGTGGCGTGTCCGCGAAAAATCTCACCGGCCCGCGTAAGCCGCACCGACCGGCCCACGCGCTCGAACAACGGCGTCGCAACTTCTTCTTCCAGTTGCTTGATCTGCGCGGAGAGCGCGGGCTGAGAGACATGGGCCTGCGCCGCGGCCTTCGTGAAATGCAACGCATCGGCGGCCGCGAGAAAATATCGTAAATGTCGTAGTTCCACGGGAGGGACATAGCATAAGCATCGCTTATCGTTCCAGTCAGAACAAACGATTGGACCCGCCGCCGAGCGCGCCACCATGATACGCGCTATTATTCTGCAACCTGGAGAACGCACATGACGACACTGCACGCTGATGCCGCCGGATCCATCGCAAGCATTTGGCGATATCCGGTCAAATCAATGTTGGGAGAAGAGCTCAATGCCGCCGATATTACAAGGCATGGACTTGCCGGCGACCGCGCCTTCGCCGTTATCGACCGGGAGACCGGCAAAGTCGCCAGCGCGAAACATCCGAAAAAATGGGGCCGGCTGTTCGAATGCCTGGCGCGGTTCGGATCCGATCCTCAGACGTCGCCCGACCAGCAACCGGTTCACATCACCCTCCCGGACGGCCGTCTGCTCACCGCAGGCGAACCGGACCTTCCAGCCTTGCTCTCGGTGCTCTTAGGACGGCCCGTGGATGTCACCAGATCAGTCCCGGAACAGGCCAAGCTGGAAGAGTATTGGCCGGAAGTCGATGGGCGAGCGCATCAGAATGCCACAACCGATGAAGCCCTCCCACCAGGCACATTTTTCGACGCTGCCATTGTGCATCTCATCACCACCGCCACCCTCGACGCCCTGCGCGCCGCGTACCCCACAGGGCAGTTCGAAACCCGTCGGTTTCGCCCCAATCTTGTCGTGCGCACCGCGCCAGGCACAGCGGGATTTGCCGAGAACGAGTGGATCGGGCGCACCATCGCCATCGGCGACCAGGTACAGTTGCGCATTACCGGGCCCTGCGCGCGCTGCGTCATGACCACCTTGCCTCAACGCGAGTTGCCTGAAGATACCGGCATCCTCCGCACAGCGGTGAAACACAACCGCGCCGCTGTCGGTGTGTATGCCACGGTGCTGAATCCCGGCGTCGTCCGCCTGGGCCACCAGCTCCATCTCACGACATAACCCTGGCGAGTCCTGACTGAACGAGAGCCGGCTAGACAACCGACTCTCGTTCATATTCCCGCCCGTCCATCAAGACATTGCCTGCCGTACAAATGTCCGCCGCTTTCCGTCGAAACGATGCCGGCAGTCGGCGCGACTGACCGGGGAGGATTGACTCCACTTGGCGCTCGGGCTAGCCTGCTATCACCCTATTGGCATTCGGCCAACTCTCGCTGCATCTCGTTTGACCGAAGGAGTCGTATGGCCTCATCTCGTCAGACCCCACCCGCCGCCCAGCTGCCACTGCTCGCTGAACAACAGCGATTGGAAGAGGATACCCGGCGTCAGCGCCATTGGAAACGCTGGGGACCCTATCTGAGCGAACGCGCCTGGGGCACCGTCCGCGAAGATTACAGTCCGCACGGCACTGCGTGGGAAGCCTTTCCGCACGATCAGGCTCGATCGCGAGCCTACCGCTGGAACGAAGATGGGATCGCCGGCATCTGCGATCGACACCAGATGATCTGTTTCGCCATCGCGCTCTGGAACGGACGCGATCCCATATTGAAGGAACGCCTATTTGGCCTCACCGGCAACGAAGGCAACCACGGCGAAGACGTCAAAGAATGCTACTTCTATCTCGATTCCACGCCGACACATTCCTACATGAAATATCTCTATAAGTATCCGCAGGCGGCGTTTCCCTACGAACAGCTGGTGAAAGAGAATCGCCGCAGAACGCGCCAGGATCCTGAATATGAGCTGATCGATAGCGGCGTCTTCGACGAGAACCGCTACTTCGACGTGTTTGTGGAATATGCCAAAGCGACCTCGGAGGATCTTTGCATCAGAATCCAAGTGATCAATCGAGGCCCCGAACCGGCGGAACTCACCCTGCTGCCAACTATCTGGTTTCGCAATACCTGGTCCTGGGGCACGGATATCCGGCGCCCGCGCCTGAGACAGGGCAACCCGGCCGCTCGGATGCAAGCGATCGAGACCAATCACGACTACTATGGCAAACGCCGCTTGCTATGCGAGGGACAGCCCACACTGCTCTTCACCGAAAACGACACCAATACCACACGCCTTTATGGCGATGAGGATGGCGCCAAATATGTGAAAGACGGATTCCACAACTATGTCGTACATGGCAAGAAGGACGCCGTGAATCCCGACTGTATCGGCACCAAAGCCGCCGCCCATTACGCGCTCGCGCTCGCCCCCGGCGCAACGGAAACAATTCGCCTGCGTTTTACGAACGAAGAAGACATTCCGGAATTCACCCGGCAGGGTTGCGATGCCGTGTTCGACCAGCGGATTCAAGAAGCGAATGAGTTCTACGACCGTCTCGCGCCAGCGCCCCTCTCGGAAGACGCGCGCCGAGTCCAACGCCAGGCGTTCGCCGGCCTGTTATGGAATAAACAGTTCTACCATTACGACGTGAGTCGCTGGCTCAAGGGCGACCCCGGCATGCCGGAACCGCCGCGCGACCGGCTCAGGAACCGCAATGCCGACTGGACCCATCTCTTCAACGCCGACGTCGTCTCGATGCCGGACAAATGGGAATATCCCTGGTATGCCGCCTGGGACCTCGCGTTCCATTGCATCCCGCTGGCGCTGGTCGATCCAACCTTCGCCAAAGAGCAGCTCGTACTGATGCTCCGCGAATGGTACATGCATCCCAACGGACAGATCCCAGCCTACGAATGGGCCCTGGGCGACGTGAATCCGCCGGTCCATGCCTGGGCCACCTGGCGCGTGTATAAAATCGACAAGAAGCGCCACGGCACCGGCGATCGGCGTTTTTTAGAGCGCTGTTTCCACAAACTGCTGCTGAATTTCACCTGGTGGGTGAATCGCAAGGATGCCGACGGGAAGAACATCTTTCAGGGCGGCTTTCTCGGCCTCGACAATATCGGCGTCTTCGACCGCAGCGCGCCGCTGCCGACCGGCGGCCACATCGAGCAATCGGACGCCACCAGCTGGATGGGCATGTACTGCCTGAACATGCTGACGATCGCCCTGGAACTCGCCAGGGACAACCCCGCCTATGAAGACGTAGCCAGCAAATTCTTCGAGCACTTCGTCTATATCTGCCGCGCCATGAACAACATCGGCGGAGAAAAGATCGAGCTCTGGGACCGTGAAGACGGCTTCTTCTATGACGTGCTGCATCTTTCGAACGGCGAAAACAAACACATGAAAGTCCGGTCGATGGTCGGCCTGATTCCGCTGTTCGCCGTGGAAACGCTCGATTCGGAGTTGATCGACAGCCTGCCGCGGTTCAAGCACCGCATGCAGTGGTTTATCGAGAACCGGCCGGATTTTGCCCAGCACATCGAAATCCAGTCCTACGAGGGTGGCGTCCGGCGCTTTCTTGCGCTCGTGCATCGCGACCGGTTGCGATCGGTGCTCCGGTACATGCTCGACGAACAGGAATTTCTTTCGCCCCACGGCATCCGCGCCCTTTCCCGCTATCACAAGGACCATCCCTACGTGCTGCATGTGATGGGCCATGAACATCGCGTGGACTACGAGCCCGCCGAATCGAGCACCGGATTCTTCGGCGGCAACTCGAACTGGCGCGGGCCAGTCTGGTTCCCCGTGAATTATCTCTTGATTGAATCCTTGCAGAAGTTTCACTATTTCCTCGGCGACCAGTACAAGGTCGAATATCCGACTGGATCCGGCAACCAGATGACGCTCTGGCAAGTGGCGGCGGAACTCTCGCGCCGGCTTACACATGTCTTCCTCAAAGATGCCACAGGCCAGCGCCCCGTGTTCGGCAAGACCGCGATGTTCCAACACGACCCGCATTGGCAAAACCACATCCTCTTCTATGAATATTTCCATGGCGACAACGGCGCCGGCATCGGCGCAAGCCATCAGGCAGGTTGGACGGGATTGGTGGCGAAATTGATTCAACAGTCGGGAGAATAAAATGGCTGAGAACCGAACCGCGAGTGGCGTTATGAACGTACTGGCATCAGGGGGACAGGACCTCGAACGCGCCCTGCGCCTCGAATGGCTCGAGACCAACGGGCGTGGCGGATTCTCATCCGGCACCGTCGCCGGCGCCAATATCCGCCGGTATCACGCCCTCTTGCTGACCGCGCGCACACCGCCGGGCGGGCGGGTCGTCCTGGTGAATCAGCTGGAAGAGTGGCTCGACCTCGACGGGCAATCCTTCCCGCTCTCCACCAACTGCTATCCCGGAGCGGTCTATCCGTCCGGATACGAATACTGCACCGGCTTTTCAACAGATCCCTGGCCGACCTGGACCTTCACCTGCGATAACACCATCGTCCAACGCGAGATCTTCGCCATCCATGAACGCGATCTCGTCATCGTTCGATGGCGCCTGCTGGGCAAGAAAAACCGACGGGCAATCCTTCGCGTGAGACCGAAACTCACTGGACGCGATGACCACGCAACCCATCACGAGAACGAACGCCTTTCGGCGGATGTCTCGATCGGAACAGGCCTCGTCACCTGGCACCCCTACCCAACTCTTCCCCCAGTACGCGCCTTCCATGCCGGCGACTATCGCCACGCTCCAGAATGGTATCGACAGGTCGAATTCCCTCTTGAGCAACAACGGGGGCTCGACCATACGGAAGATTGGTGGTCGCCGGGAGAGTTCACGATAGACCTCGCCTCAGGATCGGCCCACACCATTGCCTTCACCAGCGAACCCATCGATACGCTCGATATCCCTGCCCTGACTAGGCGTGAACGGGCGAGACGGACCAGGCTCGCGCAAGCTGCCCCGGACGAGGATACTCTGACCAATGCCCTCTGGTGTGCGACGGACGCCTATCTGTCCGAACGAGG
This sequence comes from Nitrospira sp., assembly GCA_022226955.1. Taxonomy (NCBI): domain Bacteria; kingdom Pseudomonadati; phylum Nitrospirota; class Nitrospiria; order Nitrospirales; family Nitrospiraceae; genus Nitrospira; species Nitrospira sp. The sequence goes on along the minus strand of CP092079.1, from coordinate 568,492 downwards.
CGAGCAGCAGACCGTGATCGCCGGCTATCCCTGGTTCACCGATTGGGGGCGCGATACGTTCATCGCGTTGCCGGGTCTCTGTCTGGCCACCGGACGATTCGAGACCGCCTGGCAAATCATCGCGGCATTTGCCGCACATATCTCGGAAGGCATGATCCCCAATCGCTTCCCCGGCGCTAACGAGCAGCCGGAGTACAACACCATCGACGCCTCACTCTGGTTCATCCATGCCATCGACCGCTACCTCGCTACGACGCAGGATGAATCTCGCGTTCGCGCCACCGCCTGGCCGGCCGTCAAACAAATTCTCGATGGCTACCGGCGCGGCACGCGCTATGGCATTCGCATGGACCAGGATGGCCTGATCGCCGGAGGCGTTCCCGGCGCGCAATTGACCTGGATGGACGCGAAAATCGGCGAATGGGTCGTCACACCGCGTCACGGGAAACCGGTGGAAATTCAGGCCCTGTGGGTGCGCGCCTTAGAAGTTGGTGACCGCCTCGCGCGCCAGTTCGGCGAGGCTTCCTACGCCGATCAATGCCGGGCTGACCGAATACGAGCCGTAGCTTCATTCCAGCAACGCTTCTGGTACGAAGCGGGCGGCTATCTATATGACGTCGTCGACGGACCGGAGGGCGACGACACCTCACTGAGGCCCAATCAACTCTACGCCATCTCGTTGGTCAATAACCTGGTCTCGCGCGAGCGCGCGCAGCAGATTCTCCGGCTTGTGAAGCAACAACTCGTAACCCCAGTCGGACTTCGCACGCTGTCCCCGGACGACCCACGTTACCGTCCCCGCTACGAAGGAAGCGTGCCAGAACGGGACAGCGCCTATCATCAAGGCACCGCCTGGCCTTTCCTCCTGGGGCCCATGGTAACGGCCTGGATCAAAAGCTTCGGCAGAAATGCCGCAGCACGCAAGGTGGCGAGAGGATTGTTGAACGGCCTTGAGGCCCATCTGGCCGAAGCCTGTCTCGGGCAAGTATCGGAAATCTTCGATGCCGAAGCCCCGCATAATCCACGCGGGTGCTGTGCCCAAGCCTGGTCGGTCGCCGAACCCTTGCGGGCACTGATCGAAGACCTCAGTCCGTCCGAGAAACCGACCCGCAACCCCGTCAAGGCCATCATCGTGCGGCGGAAAAAATCGCCCTGAGCGTGACGCCCTGCAGCGGAGGCGGCGAACGGACGGAGCTGGGCGGCGCCTCTACGCGCGCCGCCCCACTACATCTACATCGAACGCATCTAGCGACGATTGGCCTGATCGCGACTGCAGCTTTCCTCGGCCAGCATCCGCTGACCGCCTGACGCATCCTTGGGAATGCGCGCCATACAGGCCTTTAGATTATCTTCGACCGCGCCGGCGGCAACCCGCTCAATGTTCTTCGTCGTGCCGAACGACGCGCCGCTCCCTGACGACGACCCGCCTCCGGATGTTCCCATTGCCCCGTCGCTCGCGCAGCCCCCGAGTAACAGCCCCATCAGCATCAACACACTGCCCATGCTCCATGACCGATCTACCATACCGCACCTCCTCAATATGAAAAGAGCTGGAAGAAATAGCCGCGCCATCCTACTGCGGAGACGCAGGAAGAACAAGCCGGTTTTTCCTCCGACATAAACCGGGTGGGCCGATGCGCTCACAAAATGGTCAGACTACTGGCAGGACCGAGATAAGACACCTCTTGCACAACGCAACCCTGTGTGCAATTTGAGCAGTATACACAAGTCTGCATTTTTACATCGCTCATTTGTTTGACAACAACGTCCCGCATTTGTACGCTTGATTCAAGCCAGTACTGAAGGAACGCACTTTGAAAAACACTCAGCGGCGGTCCATTCTGTTCTTGATTGACGTCGAACCGGATGACCGTAAAACACATGCCGGTGCGGGAGGGTGGGAGGGATCCCGGATCGGTCTGGAACACCTCCAACTTTTCAGGAGACAACTCGAAGACCAAACAAGAGTCCGGGTTGAGTTCAACTGGTTCTTGCGCGCCGACCCGCAGATCGAGAAAACGTGGGGGACGGCGCACTGGGTGGCGGAAGCCTGCCCGCAGCTCTTGAAAACAATAGAAGACCACGGCGACTCTTGCGGCATTCACCCGCACCTTTGGCGCTGGAATGCGCGGCGGAGGGAATGGTTTAACGACCTGGATGACCCCGCGTGGACGAAAGAATGTTTGCACGCTTCAATCGAGGCGTTCCAGAAAATTTTTCACCGGCCACCCGACGCCTGCAGATTCGGCGATCGCTGGTTGAATCAGCATGCCGTCGATCTCATGCAGACGTCCGGTATCCGCTACGATCTGACGATCGAGCCAGGATTTCCCGAGGAAAAGATCTTCGATGACTCCCATGCCACCGGCCGGTTGCCGGACTACCGAAACGTGCCGCGGGAACCCTACCAACCCCTCCCCGGCAACTTCATGGTCCCGGCCCCTGGCAAGGCGAACCAGCACTCACTATGGATGCTCCCGCTTACCACCACGCCACCAACGTGGCGACCGATGCGCACGCCGCCATATGTGCGGAAGGCAAGCCGCTCTCCCAATCTGTCGCTCCGCTCCACCTACGTCTGGCCCCACCTGCGCGCACAGCTGAACATCGCGACAGACGTTCCACTGACGATGGTAGTCCGTAGCGGCGATCTAGCGGCAGGCCATTTCCTCAACAACTTTCTCCAGACGGCCCGCCACTTCGTGAAACATCCTGCGCTGCCAGCCTGCGAATTCACAAACCCAGCCACAGCCATTGCAAAATGGCGTGCCTTGCGATGACCGCCGGAATGTCCGGGGCATCATTCGATCCACAGATCTCGGTGAGCGTCGTTACCTACAACAACGAGCATTGCCTGCCTGGTTTTCTGGACTCTCTGCGGCAGCAGACGGACGTGAGATGGGAGCTGGTCTTCTTCGACAATGCCAGCCAGGACGGAACAGCCGCACTCCTGCAACAAGCGGCGATGGGAACGTTAATTGTCAACGATGAGAACATCGGCTTCGGCCGCGCGCACAACCGCAGCGCCGCCCAATGCCAAGGGGCTTATCTTCTCATCCTAAATCCCGATCTGGAATTCGGTCCTGGCCTGTTCGCGGAACTGCTGCGGTATCTTGAGAACCATCCCGAGCAAGCTCTTGCAGGGCCCCGAATTCTCGAAGGGGCAGCCAGGCAGCCATTTCCGCCGCGTCACTTTTATCCCGGCGAAGGAATGATCGCCCTGGAACCAGGGCTGCGCGGGCGCAGCATCGCGTGGCTGAACGGCTGCTGCCTCATGATCCGCCGAGAGGTGTTCGAGCAACTCGGCGGATTCGATGCCGATTACTTTCTCTACCAAGACGAGACGGATCTTTGTTTCCGGGCTCGCCAAGCCGGTTACCAAATCGGCTACACGGAGACGGCCTCTGTCCAGCATCTCCATCGACAAAGTCAGCGTGAGCTGTCCGAGTATGAGTACGCCCGGCGCCTGTTCAAAGGCAGCGCCGTGTTTTGGGGAAAGCACTATCCGCAACGCGATGTACTGCGCATGGTGCGATTTCAGTACTGGATCAGCCGAGCGCTGCTCGGGCTCAATCGGCTTCGAAAATACTGGCCAAACTTACCGGCTATTTTAAGCGACGCGCGGCTCCGGGGACGGAACGAGATCTGCCGGGAATGGCTCGAAAAGCACGGGCACCGCCGAATCGGTCTCAGCGGCGTACCAGGGAAAATTGCCTTGCGACAATGCCGTCTCGCCGTTGCGTGGATCTTGCTGGGAAGATTTCCCTTGGACGACTATTGATCCAGCCAACGCAGCCATGCGCACCGCATGGCGGAATCTTCGCGGGTGCCGTCTTAATCCTGCACTCCGCGCTTTCGAAGCAGCCTGCGCATTTCCCAGAACGAGGGAGCCGGCTCGTTGACGTCGGGATGTTCCAAATCGATGTGAATGTTATAGAGCGGCGGCTGACTGCCAGGTGATTGTGTGACCGGGTACCAGCAATCGTACTTGAGCCCCCACTGGTCCCGATAGCTCACGCGAAGATACCCGTTGCTCTGCTGCTTCACCCGAAGCGGGGTCTCCGGCCCCAAGACGAGCGAGGCCGTGTGCTTCTGAGAGCGCGGACCAGGCGGATACATTTTCTTCACGGCAAAACTGCCTTCCCATCCGCCGAGATGAAGGACGCAATCGTAAGCCACCCCGCGCCCCACATTCTCAAGTTGCGGCATGAGCGTGAGCATCGCCCCGGCATGCATCGCGGACAGGTTGGTGACACGAAGCATGGGTTGCTGTGCGCGAAAATCATCCTGCGTTTGCGCCGCAACGACCTGCCACAAATAATACGCACCGCCGCCTGCAAGAAACAGCAGGAGGAACCCAACCAACCAGAACCAATCCATGACCGCTCTCTACTCGGTGAATACGCTCGATCCCGCTGAATTGAGAAGAAGCTACGTTTCGGCGAGAAAAGAGTCAACCTTCAGAAGCAGACGATCAGACACCGCAGAGAGCCATGCGAATCGCTCACGTTCATGGGATGCTGAAGAACGAGAAGGAAGAGAACAGAGGGGAGTACCGCAGCCAACCGATCCAACTCATCGGCTCACATCACCCCACCGACGAGCCGGGCACCTTGCCGTCAATGATACGTTGTCCATAGGCGATGCACTGGATCGCGGCTTCCTCTTCCGTCGCATACCGGCCGGTCGTGTAGAAGTGCCGGCTTTCTTCGTCGTCATCGCCATCGATCTGCCACGAAATGAAGACACTCAGTTCCCACTGCCCGCTGTCTGGAAGCTGACGGAGCGCGGATCGAATCGTGTACCCTTTGTATGCGACTTCTTTGCCCATCGTTGCGATTCGTCCTTTGCGTATGTGTGGCATCGCGCATGAGCCGGCGCGAACGAGATCGCAACAGATCTCCATCGAGCCGGACGTTATCGTGAAAAAAGATGGGGTGAGTGACGGGTTTCGAACCCGCGACCTCCGGATCCACAATCCAGCGCTCTAACCAACTGAGCTACACCCACCATCAGGAAGGAAACGACTCTCACGCGCGGAGCGAGGATCTTAGCAAAGAGCAGCGACGCGCCGCAACTCGACCCGGCCAAGCCTACGGACGGGCATCGAATGCGACTTGCATCTCATTCACAATTTCCGTCACCGTGGCGGCAGGGTCGACAGCGTCCCGAATCGGCCGGCCGATCACGAGATAATCGGCTCCAGCGGCAATCGTCTGAGTCGGCGTCGTCGCCCGGGCATGGTCATCTACGCCCTTTCCCGCCGGGCGCACGCCGGGCGTGACGATGAGAAACCGCGGACCGACCTTCTGCCGGATCGCCGCCGGTTCCTCTCCGGATGCCACCACTCCGTCGCAGCCGACTTCGGAGGCCAACAGCGCGCGGGCGGTGACAAGATCCTGCACGGTTCGCTGTATCCCCATATCGCGGAGATCGTGACTGTCGAAATTTGTCAGCACGGTAACCGCCAGCAATTTCAAATCCGACCCTTCCCGCCCCTGCACCGCCGCTGCCAAGGCCTTGCGATTGGCATGCACCGTGAGGAAATCGACACCCATGGCCGCGACCTTGGCCGTCGCCCGGCGAACCGTCTCTTCAATATCGAGAAACTTCAGGTCGAGAAACACCCGCATCTTTCGATCGAGCACGCGCTGAATCATGTCCGGCCCAGCGGCGGTATAGAGTTCGAGTCCGATCTTGACGAAGGAGATCTGTCCCTGGAGCCGGTCCAACAACCGCTCGGCCTCGGCGACCGACGGAACGTCGAGAGCGAATATCAACCGGTCGCGCGCAATGATTTTTGCCATCGGATTCCTTTTGAAGAGGTCGCCAGATTGGTTGACGGCTCACCGTCCCCTATGCTACATAGTTTGCTCTTTTTTGGGAGGAATAGACAATGCCTGTAATCCACAAGTCCACTCTGCGCAGCGCCCGTCAGGCCGAACGCCGCCGTGATCGGAACAAAGCCACGTTGAGCGCAGTTAAGACCCTGGTCAAGAAGGTGCAATCGGCCGTGGCCGACAAGAAGGCGGATGACGCCAAAACCGCGTTGCGCGCAGCCGCTTCGGCCCTCAGCAAAGCCGTAACCAAGGGAGCTTTGAAGCCCAACACCGCATCCCGCCGCATCTCTCGCTTGACCCAGCACGTCAACGACCTGTCCGCTTCCCGCTCGTAATCGTTCTCACGTTCGAGACGACTCGCGACGCACCCCGCACGGCTTTGGCTGGCGGTCGCCGGGGTGCGTCGGGCTGCGGCCGCTGCACAGACTGGCACAGCTGCAGCAGCACCCGCTCCATGATCATTTTGGGCTGGCCGCTGCTGCCTCCTTTGAGCTGCCCGTCGGCTTCCAAAAATAATCGCAGCGCGTCCCGCACATGTCCATCCGACAGACGGCCTAGGAACGCCTTCACCTGCATTGGGTCCATGCGCAAAGTCCGCGCAGCCTCGCCCTCGCGGCCCCCCTCGCGAAGCAGTTCCTTCATTTTCCAGATCCGCCGATACTGCCAGGCCAGGGAGCCGAGGATGCGCAGCGGCGCCTCGCCGGCCTCCAGATTCCTAGCTAGAATCGACAGCACCCGCCCGCGCTGAGCCTCGGCGATGGCTAGCGTGAGATCGAATACCGAGGCGCCCGGCTCAACCCCTCGCAGCTGATAGACATCGGTTTCCGTAGCCGGACGATCGGAGGTGATATAGGACGCGAGTTTTTCGAGTTCACGCCGGACAGCATACAAGGAGCCGCCGGACGTTTCCTTGAGCACGCCCACCGCCTTCTCGTCCAGTTTCACGCCAAGCCGTTGCGCATCCCGGCTCACCCAGGGCCCTAATTGATTATCGCGCAACGGCGAACAGTCGATGGTCACCGCGGCGCGCGCAAGCGCCTGAGAAAACTTCAACCGTCCATCCAGTTTGACGCTGACGAAAATCAGAGTGGTCGTCTGCACTGGAGCAGCGAGATACGGCAAGAGCGCGTCCGCTTCACGGGCGGAGATTTTCTCGGCGCCTTTCACCAAGACGACCCGACGTTCGGCAAACACCGGCACTTCCAACGCACAGGTCAGGATGTCGGCCCCGGCCGCCTCATCGCCGTAAAAGACATCGAAATTAAAATCTCCACCCTCGCCGAGCAGCGCAGCCTTGAGAGTGGCGACGGCTTCATCGCGCAGAAGATCCTCTTCTCCCGTCACCAGATACACCGGCGCAGGAGGCTGCTGCTTCAAGGCGGCATGGAGTTGCATTGGGCTCAGCGCGGTTCCCATCACGTCCTCGGCAATACGCTACTTGGCGGACGGCACTGCGGGGGATGCCTCCGCCGCGGGCTTCGCCAACCCGCCGGTTTCGATATGCAACAGAAACCGTGACGCCAAATCTTCCGCCACAAACCGGCCGGCCTGTTCCAGTGCGCGGTTCTGGAGCGCCCGGTTAAACTGGAGATCGGGGGTGATATAGAACTCGGAAGAACCTTTGGCGATCTGCGACCAGACCAGCTTTTTCGTGCGCGACTCTTCGACCTTCACAACGACCGTCACGTCGGCCCGGCTTTCCAGCGTCGTGGCCGATCCTGTCTGATTGCCCGGCGTCGGCGTCAGCGAAAAACTCAACGTCGGCACGCTGACCGACAGGATCTGCCCGGTCAGCACCAGATCCGCCGCCTCACTGTCTGGAACCACTTGCGCGCCGCTGCCGGACGAAAATTCTTTCCGTAAATAATTCGTGTACCGGGTCTCCAGATTCGGCTCGAAGCTTTTATTCTCCAGCGTGCGGATGACCAGCCGCGGGATTGGCTGATCTGACGAAGCGGCATGCGTTCCACCGATGGTCGGCCCAGCTCCCTCCACTCGAAACTGGTAGCCGCACCCGGCCAGCAGCAGCAGACAGGCCGCCGATGCCAGCGGCGCCCCCCATCGCGTTATGGTACGGAATTGCGTCATATGACGAAATTCACGAGTTTCTTCTCGACGTAGATGATTTTTTTTGGTTCGCCGCCTTGCAGCCATTCCGCCACCGTGTCGCGCGCGGCCCGTTCCACCAGATCGCGCGCGGCGTCCGCCGCGACCTCGATCTTCCCACGCAACTTGCCGTTCACCTGGACTGGGATCGTCAACCGGTCGCTGACAATCAGCGCTGGGTCGAAGACCGGCCAAGGTTGCTGAGACACGCTCGGGGGGTAACCCAGCTTCTCCCACAGCTGCTCGCAGAGATGCGGCGCGAAGGGAGCCAACAACAACACAAAAGGCTCAAGCAACTTGCGTGGACGTTGGTCCAGCTTCGTCATCTCATTGGTGAAGACCATCATTTGCGCGATCGCCGTATTGAAACGGAGTTCCTCTATGTCCTCCGACACTTTCTTGATGGTCTGATGCAACAGACGCTGTTGCTCAAGACTGGGCGGGGCCGATACCACGGCCGCAGACAGCCCACCTTCTTCCGTCACCATCAATCGCCAGGTCCGCTCCAAAAATCTGGTGACCCCTTCGACCCCACGCGTACTCCAGGGCTTCATCGCCTCCAGCGGCCCCATGAACATTTCGTAGAGCCGCACGGCATCGGCGCCGAATTGATCCATCATATCGTCGGGATTCACCACATTTCCGCGCGACTTGGACATCTTCTGATTGTCCTCGCCCAGCACGATGCCCTGATGCACGAGTTTTTTGAACGGCTCCGGTGTGGTCACCACCCCAATATCGTAGAGCACCTTGTGCCAAAATCGTGAATAGAGCAGGTGCAGCACGGCATGTTCGCTGCCGCCGACGTAGAGATCCACCGGCATCCAATAGCGTTCCATCGCCGGATCGACAAGCTGTGCCTGATTCTTCGGATCGATAAAACGAAGGTAGTACCAGCAGGAACCAGCCCACTGCGGCATCGTATTCGTTTCGCGTCGAGCCGGTGTCCCGGTCGCGGGGTCAGTTGTGGCCAGCCACTCTTCGAGATTCGCGAGCGGACTTTCTCCACTGCCCGACGGCTTGAAATTGCTGGTCTCGGGCAGGATCAATGGCAACTGTTCCTCGGGCAATGGGCGGGACTCCCCATCGACCCACACGATCGGGAACGGCTCGCCCCAATAGCGCTGCCGGGCAAAGAGCCAATCACGCAACTTATAGTTGATCGCCTTCTTTCCTTTGCCCTTCTGCTCGAGCCAGGCCGTGATCGCCGGAATCGCCTCAGCCGGTTTCATGCCGTTCAGAGACAATGACCCATCCGGCATAGCCGAGTTCACAACGGTCCCACGATCCGTCGCGACGAAGGCCTCCTCCTGAACCTGACCGCCTTGAATCACTTCACGAATCGGCAACTGGTAGGTCTTGGCAAAGGCCCAATCGCGCTCGTCATGCGCCGGGACCGCCATGATCGCACCGGTGCCGTAGCTCATGAGGACGTAATCGGCCAGCCAGACCGGCAGCCGTTCGCCGTTCACGGGATTGATCGCGTATCCGCCCGTGAAGACGCCGGTCTTTTCCTTGTCCAATTCCTGCCGCTGCAGATCGCTCTTCCGCGCAGCCGCTTCTCGATAGGCTCCAACAGCGGCCTTCTGAGCAGCGCCGGTCACGACATCGACCAGTGGATGCTCGGGCGCCAGCACCATATAGGTCGCACCGAAGAGCGTATCCGGCCTCGTAGTGAAGACCCGAATGGCGCCTTTAGCATCGGCCAGCGCGAAATCGACTTCCGCGCCGATCGAGCGGCCGATCCAATTCTTTTGCATTTCGAGCGTGCTGGCGGGCCATTCGACCAGCTTCAAATCTTCGAGCAGCCGGTCGGCATAAGCGGTGATCTTCAAGACCCACTGGCGCATCGGCTTGCGAATGACGTCGAACCCGCCGACCTCGCTCTTGCCATCGACGATTTCTTCGTTTGCCAGCACCGTCCCAAGCGCCGGACACCAATTGACCGGGACCTCAGCCACATAGGCCAGGCCGCGCTTATAAAGTTGGAGGAAAATCCACTGCGTCCAGCGATAGTAGCCGGGATCGGTGGTGCTCAGCTCCCGTTCCCAATCGTAGGACAATCCCACCCGCTTCATCTGCCGCTTGAACGTGGCAATGTTTTGCGCCGTGGTAAGGGCCGGATGCACGCCGGTCTTCACCGCATACTGTTCGGCCGGCAGACCGAAGGCATCCCACCCCATCGGATGGAGGACATTGAAGCCCTTCATGCGCTTATACCGGGAGACAATATCGGTGGCGGTGTACCCTTCCAGATGTCCGACGTGGAGGCCGGATCCGGATGGATAGGGAAACATGTCGAGGCAATAGAACTTGGGCTTCGAAGGATCGTTCATGGCCCGGAACGGGCGATGTTCTTCCCAATAGGCCTGCCACTTCACCTCAATGGCGTGATGATCGTACCCTTTTGCCATGACTCTCCGGGGGGATTAAAAAATCGTGGAACTCTAACACAGACCGGCAGGGGCAACAACAACGAGGAGGGGAGCATGAAGCGGGTAGGGGCCGGCCGGAACCGATTGGCCAGCCCCCGAAGAAAGCCTAAAAGTGGTAGCCGACACCGAAGACAAAGTGATGGAGCGTCGCGATGGCGTTGACGCCAAAATGATTGACATTCGCCTGCCCGGACAAATCGAGCCGCGCATAATTAAACTTCCATTCGCCAAACAACGACACATGATCGGTTATCCGATAACGCAGGCCGACTTGCGTATTCAAACCGACTCCCGTATTCGATTGGGAGTAGGCTTGCCCAGAAGCAGAAGACGTGAGTTGCTGCTGATGCAAGAAAAACACGCCGGGCCCAATGCCGGCATAGGGCTCAAATGCGCCGGCCTGATACCGTACCATCAGGAGCGGTGAGACAATGACCAGGCGGTTGGTTGCGCCTCCTTCGTCCTGCACCACAGTCCCCGTTCCCGGAACCCCCAGAGTCAGCCGCTGTTGCGGACGATGCGGATTCGTGACAAAGCCTTCCAGCTCGACGCCCAACCAGGGCAGCGTTTCAAAGTAATGGCCGAGTTTGAGCCCATACATCAGCGCATTATTAAGATCGATGTTCGACATGGTCGTCCCAACCGGCAGGCCGGAATAGGTAGGATCATTCGGTCGCGTCCGTGACGTATCCTGTGCGAGAGTGTAGCCGATCTGCCCAGCCACATAGGTTTCCGCGTAGGCCGTATTGAAGGGAATTACGGCCAGCAGTAGCATCCCCCCCAGCCACCGCCCGATCTTAATCGAAGCCCATTGCACCCTGTGACGTTCCATATTCCCTCCCCTTTATCGATTGTCTATGGCGATTATCTATCTCGATGAACTTCCGTCCAACCAAAACCGTCATTCCCATCGCCGTATGGTGTAAGAATACGGGAGCAGGCACGATCTGAATATTGTTCAGAGGAAGGGGGAGGCACCCTACAAAGGGGGAGTCGAAGCCACAATGGGACTCTATTCCACCTACATATTTCCACGCTTGATGGACCGGATCATGAGCGGAGCCGGTTTTCAGCGCCTTCGGAGCGAGGTGCTGCAAGCGGCACAAGGCGAGGTGCTGGAAATCGGGCTGGGAACGGGATTGAACCTTTCCCATTACCCCGACGGGGTCTCGCGGCTGCGGGCGGTCGATCCCGCCCCCCTGCTCCCCGATCGCGTGACGGAACGAGCCACGACCGTCTCTTTCCCCGTTGAGCTTTCCCGCACCAGCGCCGAACGGCTCCCCTACGAAGATCGATCCTTCGATTGCGTCGTGAGCACCTGGACCCTCTGCACCATTCTTGACGCAGGACAAGCTTTACGAGAAGTCCGTCGAGTCCTCAAACCCAACGGACAGCTCCTCTTTCTGGAGCATGGCCGAAGCGACGATGCCCGGATCGCCGCCTGGCAGGACCGGCTGAACCCGATTCAGAACGTAATTGGCTGCGGATGCAACTTGAACCGGCGTATCGATCAATTTATTAGCGAAGCAGGGCTGTGCATATTGAAACTCGATCGCTTCGCGATGGAAGGAGTGCCGCGTATCGGGGGAGAGCTCTACCGTGGCATCGCCACGCCAAACCAGACTGACGTCAGCGTTCCGCCGAAAACGGAGCGCCGTTGAGCAGCGCCGTCATGCGCTCAATCGAGGCGAACGCGCTCGACGCTTCGGCCGGCAATTGCGAGCTGGACTTGGCGCTGTGGACGATCTGAGCCAGGCCGAATCGCTGCGCAGCCTGAAGACACCCTTCATCATCGTCCACAAAGAGCGCGCGCGCCGGATCGAACCCAACGAGTCGCTGACAGATGGGCCAGTATTCCTGACGCATCTTCAGATAGCCCACTTCACGAGCATCGACGATCCGGTCCACATAACCGTCCAGGCCGGTCTTGGCCGTTTTAACCTCAACCCCTGAGGTGTCCGCGTTGGTGAGAATCGTAATCCGCTTCCCGCGCCGGCGAAGCTCCGTAAGAAAGGGCTCCGCGCCAGGCAGGAAGCCGATCATATGGTCCAGTTCCCGATGCATGGCGACCACATCGATGCCCACCCGTTCGGTCCAATAGCGGAGATCGGTCCAGGCCAGTTCCCCTTTCACCGACCGGTACATGGCCATTAAGCGCGCGCGGGACTCTTCGAATGGAATCCCGTGGATGGCCGCATAGCGGCGCGGCAGCTCTTCTTCGAAAAAGAAGTTGTCGAAATGCCGGTCGAGCAGCGTGCCGTCCATGTCGAGCAAGACGTCGTCGATCCCGGCCCAGTTAACGCTCAATGGTTTCATGGTCCGCGGAGTGTACCTGAGGTCGGTTGTGTTTGCCAAAATTCATGTGATACGGTCGCTCCCCTATGAAAAAGATGCGCGATTCCCCAGCCAAGGCCAAAAGCCTCCCCTTTAGCTCCGACGCTCCGATGCCGCTCGTCGCCATCATCGGCCGGCCGAACGTGGGGAAATCCACGCTCTTCAACAAAATCCTGGGAGTGAAAACCGCTATCGTAGACGACGTGCCCGGTGTTACCCGCGACCGCAACTATGCGGATGCCACCTATCGCGACCGTAAATTCCGGCTGGTCGATACCGGCGGGCTCGATCTCTCCGCATCGGACGGCATGCTGACTTTGATTCGTCGGCAATCCGAGCTGGCCATCGCCGAAGCCGATATTCTCATGTTCATCCTGGACGGCCGGGCCGGTTTGACACCGCCGGATCACGAGGTCGTGAAGCTCCTGCGCGGCGTGACCAAGCCCATCTTCTATGTCATCAATAAAATCGATACGCCCAAAGCCGAGCCGCTCGTCGCGGACTTTTATCAGCTGGGAAAGGCCGATCTCCATGCCGTCTCCGCCGAACATGGCATCGGGGTGTCCGAATTGCTGGACGACCTCTACCCGCTGCTGCCCCCCGCCGATGAGGCCGCTGAGCCGGCGCACCTGCCGCGGATCGCGCTTGTCGGCCGTCCGAATGTGGGCAAATCGACGCTGACCAATGCGGTCCTGGGCGAGGAACGCGTGGTCGTCAGCGATGTGCCAGGAACCACGCGCGATCCGATCGATTCGCTCGTCGTGCATGACGGGCACCACTATATTTTCACGGATACGGCCGGCATCAGGCGCCGGGGCCGCATTGAACCAGGGCTTGAAGGCTACAGCGTCATGCGCTCACTGCGCGCCATCGGCCGCTCCGATGTCGCCGTCCTGCTGCTCGACGCAGTGGAAGGCGTGACGGAACAGGACACGAAAATTGCCGGGGCGGTACTCAAACAGGGACGCGCCTGCATGCTGCTCGTGAATAAATGGGATCTCCGCGCCAACGACGCCGAAGCCCGAGAAGAATATGAACGGGAGCTGCATCGGCGCTTTCCCTTCCTCACCTGGGCGCCGGTCTTATTCGGAGCCGCAGCTCAGCCGGACTCGCTCAATCAGCTGTTCCCGACCATCAAGAGCGTCTATGCGTCATTCAACAAGCGCGTCCCGACCGGAGCGCTCAACCAATGGCTGCAAAAAATCCTGGAAACGCATCCGCTCCCCGTCCGAAAAGGCAAACCCTCCAAAACGTCGAAAGCGGCCTTCATGACTCAAGTGGCCACGAAGCCGCCCGCCTTCGCTTTATTTTGCGGACACCCGCAAGATGTCGGGCCCGCGTATACCGGATTCCTCGAGCGGCAGCTCCGGGAGGCCTACGGATTTTCCGGCACGCCGTTGCGCCTGCTCATCCGCAAGAAATAACCGCCTCGCTCACGGATTTTCTTCAAGCGGTCTTCCTCGTCGCACAGCGAGGCGAAGGGGTTTGCGCTTGACTCAACTCCCACCTCATGTTATTCGCAGACTAGCTGGATCGAAACTTGAACGGCTCATTGTCTGAACCAAATCACCCTACGATCATGACGCCACCATCGACAACCTTCCGCCTCGCACTCCTCTGCGCTACGCTGAGCGGACTCTTGCTGCACGGGTTCCCCGCAGCGAGTGCCGCGCAAACGCTTCCCGAAGCCCAAGCGGATCAGACCGCCGCGCCCGGTCTCGACGAGACCGGCCCATCCATCGCCCTCAAGGGATCGGTCTGGAGAGCGAAGCCCGGCATCGTCTTTCTCAAGACCCCCGTGGGATTGCTCACGCTCAGCTCGAAAACCACGCTCAAGGATATGCGCGCCTCGCAGAGCGTCTCGTTTTGGATTCACGGGTCCAATATGGTCGTGGAGATCCGCAAGCGAACCGACGATTCTCTCGTTCATCGCTACCTGGCCGGCCCTGTTGTGAAAAGCTCGGAAGACACGAAAGAACTGGTCCGCTGGACTCCTGAGGGCGAGGCATCGTTTCATTACGGGGCACATGACGCCCAGCTTTCCGCGCTCCATGGCGGCGACCCCATCACCGTGGAAGTCGACGCTGGCGGCACCGTGATCGGCCTGCATGACCTTCAGTTCGACTTGCAGATCGGACAAGTGCCCCCCAGCGGATCGGACGCGCATGTGCTCTTGAGCGGCACGGTGTCCAAGCTCAAATCGAATTTCATTTTTTTCAGAACTCCTGTCGGCGTTATTAACGTCAACGCCAAGATCGGCATCAAAAACGCCAAGGTCGGCCAGACCATGACGCTCCACGTTCACCACCACTCGGTCGTGGCCGACTTGACCCCGGCCAATGGAACGGCGCCGATACGCCGATTCATCACCGGCCCGCTCGAATTCTCGTCTCCAGACCACGCCGAGGTGAAACTTTGGACCCCTGCCGGCGAACAAACCTTCCCGGCCGATCGCGGGAAATCCATGCTGGCCGGAACCAAAGAGGGCCATACCATCACGGTGGAGCTCACTGGCGACGGGACCGTCGTCGACTTTCATCACTTGAACGACCAGCCTAGCCGTCCGGCTCCTTGACAGAGTTTTCGACCGCTTCGTAGACTCTCTGCATAGGCATGAAATCTTCGACTTCCACCAAACGTCCCGCACCGGTCCCGCACGGCGAGGCACGCACCGCTGCGAGCTTCGATGCCTTGTATCGAGACCATGTCGACCAGATGTATCGCTTCGCAACCAGGCTCTGCGGAGAACCTGAAGCGGCGAAGGATCTGGTCCAAGAAACGTTTCTCAATGCCTATCGAGGCTATCAGGCCTTCCGTGGAGAGGCGCAGGTCTCAACCTGGCTCTATGCCATTGCGGCGCGCGCCTGTTCGCGCATGCGGCGCAAACGGAAAGGGGCGCCAGACCGGGAGCTGTCGCTGGAAGAATTCATCCCGACCTCGGAAGGGGAGTTTCGCCTGCAGATTCCGGTAGACGGACTCAGCCCGGAAGAGGCGTTGCAGAATAAAGAGCTTCGCCAGGCGCTCGATCGGGCGATTGCCGCACTGCCCAAGAAATATCGCATGGTGCTGGTCCTGCGCGACATGGAAGGGCTGAGCGCCAAAGAAGTGGGCGGCATCGTGGGGCTCAACGAGCGCGCCGTGAAATCCCGGCTGCATCGGGCACGCTTGTTCGTCCGGCGCGAGCTCAGCGCTCAGGGGCTTGCCGCATCCGAACCATCGCGCGGCGCGCACCGCGCGCACAACGGCCACCCGTTCACGCAAGGAGGACGCTAGCCATGGCCAAACGGACAACGACCCGCTCCGTCCAACGGAAACCCACCCGCGCACGCCGCCATGGGCATGGGAAAGAGCGCTGCGTGGCCGTCTTAAAAAAGCTCTCCGCCTACATCGACGATGAATTGCCCGGCGCGCTGTGCGATGAGTTGCGCAAGCACCTTGGCGACTGCCCCAACTGCGAAGAATTCGTCCTATCGCTCAGGCACACCGTCGCTCTCTGCCGGCACCGGCCGGCGCCGGCCCTCTCGCAGGCCGAACGAGCCCGCATGCGCAACGATATTCTCCGAGCCGCGCGCCTGCGCTAACGGCTTCACCCGGTTCGCGACTTCCCGCCCCTGCTAACCTGGCCCTTCCGAACCGCCCTCCGCAGGCCGCCGTCCCCACTGAAGATCGGCAAGTCCGCTCTCCTGGCCTCTTTCAGATTCGTCAGACACCGTGCTACAGTACTGTCCTTTAGCCCTTATTTATGTTCGTTCAGAAAATAGGTGATGATGATGATTCGTCGTACCCATAACAACTTTCGCGCGCCCATCCTGCTCACATTGATGACCGCCCTGCTGGCAGGAGGGTTCGGAATAGAGGCCGCGTTCGCGGCGACGCCGCATAAATCCAAACCGGCCGGCCAAGCGAAGAACCCGGCCGCCGATGCCGCGCGGCGCTATGCCGAAGCCCTCGCCAAGGGAGATCGTGTGACTGTCGGGCAATTGGACTTTGCCTGCCAATTTCGCCTGCTGGCGGCCTCGCCGTCGAAATTGAAAGCCTACCCGCCGGCCACCGACTCTTCCTACGAATCCTGTTGGGAAAACTTGAAAGCCGCCCATGCTCCCGTGTTGAAACGCGAGGATGTGGGCATGACGGTGCTCTGGCCGAGCGCCGGCCCGCTGGTCTTCTTCAGAGACGAACTCGCAAACAGGCCGGCATCGGCCTTCGTCATGGAAGAGCTAGGCATCTCTCCTCCTGGCAGCGGCCTCCGCGTCGCCGTGACCAAGAGCCAATCCCTGCCCTCCGGCTCCTTCCGGTTGAATGCCAATGGAAAGATCCTGGCCGTGCCCACGACGCGCGTCTCATTGGACGTACAATACCAGGACCCTCTGGCCTCGCCGGTCACCTATGCCGAAGGGACGGTCAAGTGGACGAACACCATCAAGCGGGCGCGCAAATCGCTGAAGTCCATCACGACCCAATGGATCGTCTTCACAGGATTGAAGAAACATGGCTTCCCGGGCGATGCCGCCGTCTTCAATCTGCCGGTAGTGACCGAACCCTCTGTCCCAGGCATGGTCGCGGAGAAAATTCCGTTCACGACGGAGATCAGCCGGCCGCTACCTGAATCCATGGTGTGGTGGGGACCGAACGATCAACCGGGAACGCTCACGGCAGCGGCGGCGCGAGCCGCCACGTTTCCAGAATTGCGCGACCGGGTGGCCCTGCTCAACCGCATCCTGATCATCGACCCCAATCAACCGGACGCGCTGACCGTCCTCACGCGAAATCTCTACGCAGTCCTGCTGAACGAGGCAAGCGACGGGCACAAGCTCACGATCAGAAACCCGGCCCTGTCCCTGACCGTTAATGAGTTTTATTGGAACGTCTACGCGCAATCCACCCGGACCGACCTGTCGAACGGAATGGAAATGGGCGGCTTCTCCCAGCCGACGCCGGCCGATTTCCTGTTCCGCATGTTGCCGGCGATGGAAGCGCTGGCCAAAGTCAGACCGGAACAACTCGACAACCGGTTCCGACTGGGCGTCGCCTATCGCTGGAATAACGACCAGCAGGCCGCTATTGAAACGCACGAGGCCTTGGTCAAAGAGATTCCGGATGCGCGCAGATCCGCCAAGGCCGAAGCCCTGCTGCAACTGGCCTGGTCTCGCCTGCACAAGTCCGCCTGGAACCGAATTCTGCACGATCCTGAAATCAACCGAGCCTATGCCGATGCAGAGGCCTCACTGGCCATCGCCGATCTGCCCCTCGACAAATTCCTGGCGGAGTACACGATGGCCTACAGCATGATCTTCATGCCTAACTACGGAGACAAGAACACCCTGCTGCGCCACGTCACGGAAGCCAAGCGCTGGTTCGACGAAGTGCCGGGAAAGACCGACGAAGTCTGGCGCTACTTCCTTCACTCCGAACTGCTGAAAGCCGTGCTCGACGCCGATCCGATCTTTCAACCGATCCTAGCCACGGCGGAAGAAAAGAAAAACTAGCGCGCCACCTTATCGGAAGCATGCGTTGCATCGATGCAACGCATGCTCTCCGACACTCATCCCAACGCTCCGCTCCTCTACTCACATACCCAAGGGAGCGTCCGGATCGGCCTTCACTGCGCGCATTGAGGGACCACCGCTTCATCGTGGGGCCTCAGCGAGCAAGAAGAGCAATCCGGCCGCTCTCTCCTCTCTACCTCTTTCCCATCTTTGCCAGCTCTTCGAAATAATGCGCGAAGGCCGTCATGCCGCTGGAAGCCTGGCCCCAATCGAAGTATTCGTTCGGCGCGTGGTAGCCGTGCTCGGGAAGGCTGAGACCCATAAAGAGAATCGGCACCTTCCAGGCTTTTTGCATGGTCACCACCGCGCCGATCGAGCCGCCTTCGCGAATGAAGGACGGCTCTTTGCCGAATCCCGCTCTCGCCGCCCGCTTCACCGCGTCAACGTACGGCCCTTCAAATAAACCCTGGAACGGCTGCAACATGCCTTCCGCCTCGACTTTGATATCAGGATTCAGCTTGGCGACGAATGTCTTCAGCAAGGCAAACGCCTTCTCGGGCGTCTGGTTGGGCACCAACCGCATGCTGACTTTCAATTCGCCATGTCCCGGCACAACGGTCTTCACACCGGGCCCCTGATAGCCGCCAGTCAGGCCATGCACTTCGAATGTCGGCGCCGCCCAAATCCGGCGCATGATCTCGGCCGGATCTTGCGTGCGCAGCGTCTGAAAGCCATAGGCGGCTTTGAATCGCGAAACTTGAAACCCCGATTTGAGAAAACTTTTGATCTCCGCCTTTGTCGGCTCGACCACATCCTTGTAGAATCCGGGAATCTTCACCTTGCCGGTTTTGGCATCCACGCAGGCCTGCGCCACATCCATCAATTCCGCGAGCGGATTCCGCGCGGCTCCGCCCGTGACACCCGAATGGGCGTCTTTCGTTCCCGTCTTGAGAGTCAGCCGCGCGCCGATCAGCCCGCGCAGCCCGTAGGGCATGGCCGGCTTGCCTTTGGCGATCCAAATCGTATCCGATACGACGACCGAGTCGGGCCGTGGGATGGCCGCGCGATTCTTGAGACCCGCGGCGAAATGCGGACTGCCGATCTCTTCTTCCAACTCCCACAGAAAGCGAATGTTGAGAGGAAACCCCTGTTCGATGGCATAGCGCGCTCCGAGCAATGCCGACAACGCCGGGCCTTTATCGTCCGTCGCGCCGCGCCCATGATAGATCCCGCCATCTTTGCGAAAGGCGAACGGCGATTCTTTCCATTCCGGCTCCTGCGCCGGCTGCACATCCAGGTGGTTGTAAATCGTGACAGTCGGGTACTGGGCTCCGGCCGTCCAGCCTCCGGAAATGATCGGGTAGCCGCCGGTGTCGACGATATGCGCGTCGGCGCCAAGACTCTTCAAATATTGCACGGCCAGCGTGGCGGCGCGCGGCATCTCTCCCGCCTTGGCCGGGTCCATGCTGATCGACGGCACCTCCACCAATTGCCCCAGCAGATCTTCGAACTGCGTCCGGCTGTCCGCAATATACTTCTTGAGCTGCTGCTTATTGACTGTCATACATCCCTCTCCATGTTCTGAGCGCGAATTATAACGGCCGACGGGTGGAAGCGAAAGAAGGGCGCGGGGCGCGTCATGAGCAAACAATGGTAGAATGCGCGCGCATGAGATTCGCCCGTTCCATTGCCTCAACGATCGGACCACGCATCGCTCGACTGAGCGCCGCCATCGCGCTCGCCGCAATGGCGTTCCCAGGCGCGCTCCTGGCCGAAGAACCGATTCCCATTCAGCAGATCCTTGAAGACCCCAGAATCTATCATCTGCGCCAGGTCACGCTCCAAGGCACCGCGCGAGACGTGCAGCCGCTCGATCCCTATAAATTAGCCAACGAAATGGTGTGCTATGGGGCCTATCTCTTCAAACTCGAAGACGATACCGCCGTCCTGTCCGTAGCGGTGCTCGGCTTGTGCGGCAGACCGCTCATCCGCGATCCTGAAATCGAAGACGGCCAGCGCATCGAAGTGAGCGCGACCATTCAAGCGCCCAGTCACGGCGGCTACTACCTGAGCTTTCAGGGGCTCAAAGTCATCGCTGAAGAAGAAGGCTTCGTGCAAGCGGTCGCCACACGCATTCTCCCGATCATCGAGTAGCCCCATGCCACACCCTGTCCATCCCTCTCATACCACCATCGGCTGGATCGGCACCGGCGTCATGGGCCTCTCCATGTGCGGACATCTCCTGCAAGCCGGCTATCCCGTCACGCTCTACACGCGCACCAAGTCCAAAGCCCAATCGCTCGTCGCGCGCGGCGCCGCCTGGGCGGACAGTCCTCGCGCCGTTGCCGCACGATCGACCGTCATCGTCACGATGGTCGGATTCCCCCGCGACGTGCGGGAGATCTATTTTGAGCCCGAGGGAATTCTCTCTGGCGCAACGCCTGGCTCGATTCTCATCGACATGACGACGACCGAACCGGCCCTGAGCCAGGAGATCGCCGCCGCCGCGTCGGCCGCGGGCCTGCACGCGATCGACGCGCCGGTGTCGGGAGGGGACATCGGCGCCAGGAACGCCACGCTCTCCATCATGGCCGGTGGAGAACGCGAAACGGTTGAATCCGTGCGCCCGCTGTTTGAACGCCTGGGAAAAAAGATGGTCTACCAGGGCGGGCCGGGAGCCGGGCAACATGCGAAGCTGTGCAATCAAATCGTGATCGCCGGAACGATGGTGGGAGTCTGCGAAAGCCTGCTGTACGGATTCAAGGCGGGACTCGATCTGACGCAGATGCTCGAATCGATCCGGGGCGGCGCCGCCGCTTGCTGGACATTGGAGAACCTCGCACCGAGGATCTTACAGAGGAACTTCGATCCGGGATTCTTCGTCGAACATTTTGTCAAAGACATGGGCATCGCGCTGGATGAGGCGAGCCGAAGGCGCCTCACGCTGCCTGGACTGGCCCTCGTCCATACGCTCTATCAGCGGGTGCAGACGCTTGGCCATGGCCGCAGCGGGACCCATGCGCTCATGCTCGCGCTGGAAGAACTGTCTCACACTGCTCTCACAACTCCTGCATCAGGAACGCCCTCATGACTCGACACCTGCACCGGCTGCTGCCACTCCTCTTCATCGCCCTCTCCGCTTGCTCGACCAGCCAGGGATTCGACCGGGTCGCGATGCAAGACACCTTGCACCAGCGGATGCCTCTTCTCAGCGGCACATCTGAGGCCAATACCGCCGCGGCCACGAATGCGGCAGGAAGCCGCCTCTCCTTCACAGGACCATTCCGCCTCGGCATCTATTTCATTCGGTCGGAGTTTCCAACCCGTCAATCGGTGCAATCCGGAGAGTGGCTGAGCGCGGAGCAAGACCGGCTGGCGCATCGGCTCGCGTCGTTGCGTGACGAGCGGATTCTTCGCGACGTCGTGGTCCTTGCAGAGCCGACCGTACGGACTCTCTCCATCCAGGAATTACGCCAAACCGCTGGTCGATATGGCATCGATATCCTCTTGCTGATCGACGGAGTCGGCGCAGTGGATCGATACAACAACAATTATGCCCTGCTCTATCCGACAATACTCGGCGCCTGGCTGGCGCCCGGCACAATCAGCGATGCCTTGTTTGTAATCGACGGCGCGCTCTTGGATCTGCGGACCGGCACCGTGCTCGACCGGTACACAGCCGAAGGGCAGGCTCAGCGCACCGGAGCCGCGGTCTTGGTAGAAGATGCGGGGCCCCTGAAGGACGCAAAAGGTCTGGCGATAGACGCCTTCGGGGAAAAGCTAGTGGCGCGGCTGCGGTCGCTTGCCGGCAAGCCATCCGGCGACTCCTCTCCTCTGCGATAATCCCATCGATCCGGCGAAGACTCCGCGGCAGATGCTGCACAGAGATCGATCCTACGGGTCTTGCGGCGGAGCGATTATTCCACCCGAAGCCGGTACCCAACACCCAGCTCGGTCACCAGATAGCGCGGATGGGCCGGATTCTGTTCCAGCTTGTTCCGCAACTGCCGCATGTAGACCCTGAGATAATGCCCTTCGTCCACATGCAGCGGCCCCCAGACCTCTTTCAGGAGCTGCCGGTGAGTCAGTACCTTCCCGGCATACCGAATCAACGTCGTCAGCAGTTTGTACTCGATCGGCGTGAGATGGGTTTCTTTCTTCGAGACAAACACCTGGCGCCGCCCGAGATCCACCGTGAGCTCGCCGAGTGTAAATACCGGCTCGGCCGGTCCTCCCGGCGGCCCGGCGATATGGCGAAGCGCCGCGCGCATGCGCGCGAGCAACTCGTTGACGCCGAACGGCTTGGTGACATAATCGTCGGCGCCGAGATCGAATGCCGCCACCTTGACCTGCTCCTGCTCGCGGGCCGACAGCACGATGATCGGCGTGGAGGTCCATGCCCGCAATTGGCGAATGACCTCGCTTCCATCGAGGTCCGGCAAGCCAAGGTCCAGCAGGATGAGATCCGGGTTTCTTGCCTGGGCTTCCGCCAGGCCGTCTTTTCCCGCCGAGGCTTCGT
Source organism: Nitrospira sp. (assembly GCA_022226955.1). Lineage (NCBI taxonomy): Bacteria > Pseudomonadati > Nitrospirota > Nitrospiria > Nitrospirales > Nitrospiraceae > Nitrospira > Nitrospira sp. Next base: position 545,772 of record CP092079.1, on the reverse strand, counting down.
ACAGCCGAAAGCCATGCGCGGGCAGAGTCGTCCGCAGAAACCGGCGAATCTCCGGTTCATCTTCGATAAGCAGCACGGTGACGTCTTGCCCTGCCATGTCGATTAGGCCGATTTCGGTTCGGCTGGCTCCAATTCAACAGAGGGCTGACGTTCCGACAGCGGGATCGCGAAGCGGAAGACCGCTCCGCCGCCTGGTCTGTTCTCGGCCCAGATGCGCCCGCCATGCGCGTCGATAACCCCTCGGCAAATGGTCAGCCCAAGGCCGACGCCCCCTTCTCGCGCGGGTTTGGCGCGATAGAATTTGTCGAAGATACGAGCCTCCTCGCCGGCCGGAATTCCCGGGCCTCGATCTGCCACTTCGACGATTATTTCACGCTCGCTCGCCGACGCGGACAAATCGATCGCGCTTCCCGCAGGCGCGTACTTCACGGCATTCTCCACGAGATTGATCACCACCTGCTCAAGAAGCACCCCATCGACCAGCGCCAGCGGCAGATCGGCTGGAAACGCCGTGTTGACGGTATGATCGCGCAACCGCCCCTCTAACCTGGCCAGAGCCGCGCCGACCACTTCATCCACGGGATGCCACTCCTTGTTGAGTTGCACCGCCCCAGCTTCGATCCGCATCATGTCCAGCAGGTTCCGGAGCAAGCGATCCAGGCGATCCGCCTCTCGATAAATAGAGCGCGCGAGCTCCAGGCCGGCAGTCGGATCGAGGTGCCCCTGGCCGTCCAGCAAGCTACTGGCCGCGCCGGTAATCGTGGCCAGCGGAGTCCGCAAATCGTGGGAGACGGAACTGAGAATGGCGTTCCGCATGCGTTCCGTTTCTACGTTCACCTGCGCTTGCTGCGCCGCCTCGGATAGGCGCGTGCGCTCGATCGCCAAGGCCACTTGATTGACCAACGTTTCCAGCAACAGCAGCTGATCGGAGTCCAAGAGCTGGCTGTGTTCGGCCGGCCGCACGGCCACCACTCCGATCGCGCCGGCGGAACCGGTCAGCGGCAGGTAGAGCGCGCTCGTGCCCGGCAGCGTATCGGTTCCCAACCCAGCTCGCTCGCCATGGTCGAACACCCATTGAGCCACGCCCGACTCCTTGGGATCGAATTCAAAATGCAGCAGCTCCCCCCGTTGCACTTGCACCCGCTTGTCGGCATCCGCCAGAAAAATCGCGACCTGCCCGTTAAACACGTCTCGAAGATGCTTCGCCGCCAGCTGCGCCAGCACGCCAGTCCCTCGGTGGGTGGCGAGATCGCGGCTCAGCGCATAGAGCACGCCGGTGCGGCGCTCCCGATAGCGGGCCAATTCAGCTTGCTGATGCAACCGCACGGCAAGATTGCTGATGACCAAGGCCACGACCAGCATGACCCCGAACGTCAGCAGATATTGCAGGTCGGAGACGGCGAAGGAATAGTAGGGCGTGACGAAGAAAAAATCGAAGCAGGCCACGCTCAGCACCGACGCGAACACCGACGGTCCGCGCCCGAGGCGGATCGCGATGACGATCACCGCGATGAGATACATCATGATCAAATTCGCCGCGGCGAAATACGGGAACATCGGCCAGGCGACCGCCGTCGCCGCCAGCACGCCGAGAGACGCCACGGCATAGCCCGGCAACTCGCTGGTCCGCCGCCGCGGCCGGTCCTCCGGCGGCTGCCCTTCACCGGCCTCACCGGCAATGACATAGATGTCGGTCTCCCCACTGTGCTGCACGAGCTCCGCCACCACCGAGCCGAACACCCACTCTTTCCATCGGGCGCGGACCGGCTTTCCCACAATGATCTTCGCCGCGTTCCTCGCGCGGGCATAGGACAGCAGTTCCTGCGCGACATTGGCCCCGCTGAGCACGGCCGTCTCGGCGCCCAGCAGCTCAGCGAGCCGGAGCGTCTGATTCACCCGGTCGCGATCGGCTTGAGGCATGCGGAGATGCCGGGGAGTCTGGACATACACGGCAATCCATTTGGCATGCAGCCCTGTCGCCATCGTTCTGGCGGCTCTCACCAAGCGAGGCCCTCGGGGCTTCATGTTCACGCAGACCATGATCGTCTCGGCGGCCGGCCATGTTTGGACCACGGCATGGTCTCGGCGATAGACCTCCATCTGCTGATCGACCCGTTCGGCGGTCCGCCGGAGAGCCATTTCGCGCAAGGCAATCAAATTCCCCTTGCGGAAGAAACTCTGCAGCGCTTGTTGCGCTTGCTCCGGCATGTAGACTTTGCCGTCTTTCAGCCGTTGCAATAAGTCGTCCGGGGGAAGATCGATCAGCTCGACATCGTCGGCCCGTTCAAACAGCGAATCCGGCACCGTTTCATTCACCCGCACGCCGGTGATCTGCGCCACCACATCGTTCAGACATTCCAAGTGCTGCACGTTGACCGTCGTATAGACATCGATACCCGCATTCAACAGCTCCTTCACATCCTGCCATCGTTTCGGATGCCGGAAGCCGGGCGCGTTGGTGTGGGCCAGTTCGTCCATGAGAATGAGCTGGGGGCGGCGGGAGAGCGCCGCATCGAGATCGAATTCCCGCAAGGTAGTCCCGCGATGCTCGACCACGCGGGGAGGCAGAATCGCCAGCCCTTCCAGCTGCGCTTCGGTTTCCACGCGCCCATGCGTTTCAACCCACCCGATCATCACGTCCACGCCATCACGCTGCTGGTCGCGCGCCGCCCTGAGCATCGCATAGGTTTTCCCGACGCCGGCCGTAGCGCCGAAAAAAACCTTGAGCGTGCCGTTCGCCTGCGCGGCTTCTTCAGCCTGCACGCGCCTCAGCAAAGCATCTGGATCGAGACGTGGTTCTTCCATCAGAGGTATGAGATTGGCAACAGGGAGTACTGCGAGGATCGGAACCGTCGCCGCAGTGTAGAAGAGATGTCCAACCCGGTCAACGAGCGTGCGGGCCGTCTCATCACGACACACCAGGCACTGGCGGGCGTTGGTTCAGAAAATACTGGCGCGCGCGAGTCTCTTGCACATGACGGTCCAGGGCGAGATTCAGCGCCAGCACGTTCACCCGAGGCTCCCCGAAAATTCCAAACTGGCGTCCTTCCATATGCTGCGCCACAAGCCCTCGAACGACCGCTTCGTCTAATCGTCGCGCGCGGGCAATCCGGCGAACCTGATACTCGGCCGCGGCAGGACTGATATGTGGGTCCAGCCCGCTCCCCGAAGCCGTGACCAAGTCGACCGGAAGAGGAAGCGGATTGCCGGGATCGGCGGCCTGGAGCGCGTCGATGCGAGCCTGCACAGCCCGCATCAGCGCAGCATTGGTCGGGCCAAGGTTGGACCCGGATGAAGCAGCGGCATGGTAGGGAAACGGACTCGTGGCGGAAGGGCGGCTCCAAAAATACTCCGGTTCGTCGAACGGCTGACCAATCAGTGAAGAGCCGACTGGCCGACCCCCGTTCAAGATCAGGCTGCCATTGGCTTGCCACGGAAACAGCGCCTGCGCAATCCCCGTGATCGCGAGCGGATACAGAAACCCAGTGATCAGGGTCAGGGCCGCGAAGGCCGTCAATGCCGGGCGAAGCTGGGTCAGCACGCGAACCTCCTCAGACTAAATGCAGCGCAACAAGCAGCAAATCGATGAGCTTGATGCCCACGAAGGGCACGACGATCCCTCCCAGCCCGTACATCAGGAGATGCCGGCGCAGCAACAGCGCGGCGCCGATCGGTTGATAGGGGATGCCACGGAGGGCGAGCGGAATAAGCGCGACAATAATCAACGCGTTGAAGATCACCGCCGACAACACGGCGCTGGCCGGCGTTGCCAGTCCCATGACGTTGAGCCCGTTGAGCGCGGGATAGGTCGAAGCGAAGGCGGCGGGAACGATCGCAAAATATTTCGCCACATCGTTGGCGATGCTGAACGTAGTCAAGGCGCCGCGCGTCATGAGCAGCTGTTTTCCGATTTCCACGATCTCGATCAGCTTGGTTGGATTGGAATCCAGGTCGACCAGGTTGCCCGCCTCTTTCGCCGCTTGCGTCCCGCTGTTCATCGCGACGGCCACATCGGCCTGCGCCAGCGCCGGCGCGTCGTTCGTGCCGTCCCCCGTCATGGCGACCAGCCGTCCGCCGGCTTGCATTTCACGAATCATCTTGAGCTTGGCTTCAGGTGTGGCCTGCGCCAGGAAGTCGTCGACGCCGGCTTCCGCGGCCACGGCCGCGGCAGTCTGCGGATTGTCTCCGGTGATCATCACCGTCTTGATGCCCATGCGCCGCAATTCGGCAAACCGTTCTTTGATGCCGCCCTTGACGATATCTTTGAGGTAAATCGCGCCCAACACTTTGGGCCCCTCCGCCACGACCAGTGGCGTGCCGCCCTGCTTCGCAATGGCTTCCACATGCATCCGGACCGCGTGAGAAAAGTGTCCGCCCTGCTGCTTCACATAGGCTTCGATCGCGCGATCGGATCCCTTGCGGATTTCCCGTCCGTTCACATTGACTCCGCTCATGCTGGTTTGCGCCGTAAATGGAATGAAGGTCGCGCCAAGCTCGCGAAGATCGCGCGCGCGCAACCCATACTTCTCCTTGGCCAGAACCACGATGCTGCGCCCCTCCGGCGTTTCATCCGCCAGCGACGAGAGCTGCGCCGCATCGGCCAGCGCCTGCTCGCCCACGCCATCGGCCGGAAAGAACTCGGTCGCTTGCCGGTTCCCCAATGTAATGGTGCCGGTTTTATCGAGCAGCAGCACGTCCACATCGCCGGCCGCTTCCACGGCCTTGCCGGACATGGCAATGACGTTCGCCTGCACCATTCTGTCCATGCCCGCAATCCCGATGGCGGAGAGCAATCCTCCAATCGTCGTCGGAATCAGGCAGACCAGCAGCGCGACTAACACTGTCACCGTAACCGGGGCTCCCTGCCCAGCCGATTGCACGCTGTAGAGGGAAAAGGGGAGGAGCGTGGCCGTGGCCAGGAGAAAGATGACCGTCAATGCCGCCAGCAGAATATTGAGGGCGATTTCATTCGGCGTCTTTTGCCGCTTAGCCCCTTCGACCATCGCAATCATCCGGTCCAAGAAGGTCTCGCCCGGGCTGGCCGTAATCCGTATGACCAGCCAGTCCGACAACACGCGGGTGCCGCCCGTCACGGCGCTGCGATCGCCGCTCTCTCGAATGACGGGAGCGCTTTCACCGGTGATGGCGCTTTCGTTCACCGACGCGATGCCTTGAATGACCTCTCCATCGCACGGAATAAAATCGCCGGCCTCCGCCAGCACGACATCGCCCCGCTTCAAAGCGCTCGCGGGGACGATGGCGGATGGCTCTCTGAGATACTGCCCTCCTGACTCCTGCTTCTCCAATTTCTTTGCGCTCAAGTCGCACCGGGACGCGCGCAACGATTCCGCCTGCGCTTTTCCACGGCCTTCCGCCATGGCTTCGGCAAAGTTTGCGAACAGCACGGTGAACCAGAGCCAGAGCGCGATGGCGAGGATGAACCAGACCGGCGCATCGCCGGCCCCAACCAGCGCCTGGACAAACAGAACGGTCGTCAGCAAGCTCCCGACCGTCACCACGAACATAACCGGATTGCGAAATTGATGGCGCGGGTGCAGCTTCCGGACAGATTCCACCAGGGCTCGCCGCACAATCTGCGGATCGACTCGCCGTTTCTTGACTGGCGTTGTCATATCGACATCCTCCCCGCCCGCGCGGTCACCGGCTTACCATCACAATATGTTCTATGACTGGCCCCAGAGCCAGTGCGGGCACGAACGTCAGCGCCCCCACGAACACAACGACTCCGATCAGCAAGACAACAAACAGCGGCGTATCGGTCGGCAAGGTCCCAGGGCCGGCCGGGATGGGAGTTTTTCTCGCCAGCGCGCCGGCCAGGGCCAGCGTGGGAATCGCCAGCCAGAAGCGGGAGATCAGCATCGCAATCCCCCCAGTGAGATTGTAAAACGGGCTGTTGGCATTCAGTCCGCCGAACGCACTGCCATTATTGTTGCCTTGCGAGGTATAGGCGTACAGCACTTCGCTGAAGCCATGCGGCCCCGGATTCAATACCGACGAGGTGCCGGCATCGAGGCTGACCGCGAGCGCCGTCAGTCCAAGCACGGTCATGGGCATGATCAAGATCAGCAAGGCCGCCATCTTTATTTCATAGGGCTCGATTTTCTTCCCCAGATATTCCGGCGTTCTCCCGACCATCAATCCTGCGACGAATACGGCAATGATGGCAAAGACGATCATCCCGTAGAGACCCGAGCCGGCCCCGCCGAACACCACTTCGCCAAACTGCATCAGGACAAGCGGCATTAGCCCGCCCAGCGGCATGTAGGAATCGTGCATCGAATTGACCGCGCCGTTTGAAGCCGCCGTGGTGGCGGCCGCCCACAGAACGGAGTTGGCGATGCCGAATCGCGTCTCTTTGCCTTCCATGTTGCCGCCGGATTGTCCCGCACCGGACGCCTGATCGATCCCCATCGCCGTTAAGGCCGGATTGCCGTTTTGCTCGGCCCACAGGCCCAGGGGAATAAAGCAGAGCAAGAGAATAGTCATCGCCGCAAGAAGCGCCCAGCCCTGGCGCGTATCTCCGACCATGACTCCAAACGTATAACAGAGGGAGGCGGGAATCAGCAGGATCGCCAGCATCTCCAAGAAGTTGCTCAACGACGTCGGGTTCTCGAATGGATGGGCCGAATTAACGTTGAAGAAACCGCCGCCGTTGGTCCCGAGCTGCTTGATGGCGATCTGAGACGCAACTGGCCCAACCGCCAAGACCTGTTCGATTACCGTTGCCGGTTCTGTTTTCGGCTGCCCCTGTTCATCCAGCGCCGGCTGGCCGCCCGCATCCAGCACAGGCTTGGCATAGCCGGCTGGCTGTAGCAGGGGGACGGTCTGGGAAGACACGGACGTCTGAACGACGCCTTGCCACACCAACAGCAGGGAGAAGAGCAGGGCCAGCGGCAGAAGAATGTAGAGTGTGCCCCGGACAAGATCTGTCCAAAAGTTGCCGATAGTCTGGGCCCCGCGCCGCGCGAGCCCTCTGATCAAGGCGGCCAGAATCGCCATCCCGGTCGCAGCGGACACAAAGTTCTGCACGGTGAGTCCCGCCATTTGAGTCAGATGGCTCAGCGTCGTTTCGCCGCCGTAGGCCTGCCAGTTCGTATTGGTCACGAAGCTTGCCGCCGTATTGAACGCGAGGTCCGGCGGGACCGCGCCCAGCCCAGCCGGGTTCAGCGGAAGCCATGCCTGGAGTCGCAACAGTCCATACAGCAGGACCAGCCCCGTGCCGTTGAAGGCCAGCATGGCAATCCCGTAGGTCTTCCAATCCATTTCCTCGGATTCACGCAGGCCGCACACACGATACAGCAGCCGCTCGAACGGACCCACGACTCGGTCGAGCCCGCAGGCTTGGCCTGTATACACCCGCGCCATGTACCATCCCAGCGGTTTGACCAGCGCGAGCAGCGCGGCGAAGTAGAGCGCGATTTGCGCCAGTCCGCTGAGCGTCATCAGAACCACTCCGGTTTCAGCAGCGCGACCATGAGATACACCAACAATCCCAGGGATAGAATTCCCCCGAGCACATACATCGCATTCATAGCCGCCTCAGCGCCGATATGAGCCAGACGGACAGCAGGAGAAACAAAACGACAGCGGCCAGATAGAGAAAATCCATGGCAGGCTCCTCACTTGCCGGGAAAGAGACGGCGATCCAGCATGTCTTTTTCTATTTTTGTGTAGGTACCTTAGACCGAGGAACGTAAAAACGGTGTAAAAACTGCGAGGGATTGGGGGAGCAATTTTCTGTGATTCGAGCGGCGAGCGAAGGGGTCTGGGCAGGAGGATTACGGCGAATCCATCGTCCAGATCAGGCCGAAGATCACCATCTGCTGCGCCGGCGTCAACCCGATGACTCCAGGAGCAATTGCGTTGCCCTTGAAGAAGCCCCCTCCCGAACCAGTCGAGTCGTCGTAGCGGTATTCGAGCCTTGCGATCATGTTCGTCCACTTATACGGCAGCTTATATTCGGCAGTCGTCGTGACCGCTTTGATGAACTGCTCTGAACCAGTTATCAGGCCGCTTCTGTCCCAATAGACTTCCGGCCTGAGCGCCAGGCTCCAGGGCCCTCCGATGTGCCATCGCATCGGGAATGCCGCCCCCATATAGAACACGCGAGGGCTTCCCGGCACAGCCATTTCCTGGGTTCCGACCTGATAGTCGCCGGCAAGAGTGATATCGTCATTAACTTTCCATTCCACAATCGTATCCGAGAACGACCGCCAATACTTGAGCGACGTGTCCGACTGATCGGGACCGTAGTAGATCGTTTCCTTGAAGAGCCAGGAGGCGCTGGGTTTGTAGGCGACTTGCGCGCCATAACTCGGGACGTGGTTCGCGTTCTGAAGATGAAAGTAGTCATTGACGATGAAGAATACTCCCGTCCACCGGTCGTTGAAGGTGTACTGCGCATTCGCGCCGAACATCAGGTAGGGCGAATAATCTGCGATCCACGAGCGGGTGTAGTTGAAATTATCCTTGGCATAGAGCGAGTCGTACCCGATGAAGCTGTTGAAAAGACCGGCTTGCAGCATCAGGCCATTGCCAGCCGGCGCGAGGTACGAGACATTGGCGCGGCCGAAGTGCCGTAACGCATCGGACCCATGCACCCGGGGGAGGTTCACTCCGAACCCATACTCTTTGGCATCCTGGCCACCGTGGGCCAGTAATTCCATTCCCCAGCGCGATTGGTCCGTGGCATCTTTCCTGACATAGATTCCGCCCATATTGAGATCGAGTTCGTTGACCCTGGGCGTCGTGCCGCGATTGCGAAAGATATGGTTCTCCGGAAAATTGAAATTCAGCGAGTAGCCCAGATCGATGAATCCCCCATAGTGCCAGTCCGACACTTGCGGCTTGCTGCGATCTATGGATTCAGAGAGCTGGCTGGCATTCGACTGCTCCTCTGACAAAGGCTCAGCGGCTTGAACAAGAACGGGAGCGGCCATCGCACCGGCCGCCAGTAACACCCATCCAATAATCCACCGCCCGCGTATCATGCTCTCCGATCTTCCTTTCTCTGCAACCGTTAGGCTTGCGGCAGACACGGCGTAAATGCGAAGGGGATGAGGAGGGCTCTTCTCGATTCTTTGAGACTGCATCGAACCGTGACGCACGACATCTCTGCACAAATGGATCGAGTTACTTGCGGGGCGCGTCCAGCACGCACCACATCCGACGTGTGCCGGATTTCTGGTCGGTGACCGGTTCGCCGCTGAAGAAGCTGACCTGCCAGGAGACAATATCGTCTTTGGGGTCCGGCGTCGCGGTCCAATAGATCTCCGACTTGATATTGGAGAAGGGATGCCCAGCCGGCAAAGCGGGATCGTGCTGCGATGTATCGATCAATGTTTTGAGCTCATCGACCGACGGACCGCGCCAGCCCGATTGCCCGCCAACAGTTTTTGTGGCACAGCGTTCATTGGACCGGCTCCAGACGTCGTGTTCGCGATCCGGCTCCTGCTCCCAAATCAGCCCCGTCCGGCTATCCGTGACCGCCGCACCGCCCAGCGCCGGCGAAAATCTGGCCTCTCGCTGTTCGGCAACGCCTTGACCTGCCATCAGCGCCGATGAAACCGCGAGCCCGGCGGCGATCAGCCACCGCCTTGTCGGCATGGATTCATGCTGTGTCATGGCTGCCTCCTATCATCAGTCCAACCCCCGGCACCGGGCAGTCTGCCGGAGGCGGCTTGTCTTTTCAATAGTCCCTGTTGCATGCTGAGGGCCGTTTTACCAGGTCGGCAAAGCCACCAAGGGTTGAATCCATCGAAGGAGGCGGTCATATGAGCCACGTGGAGCATCATCGTCGCATCGATGTGCTGGCGATCGGATTGTTCGGTCTTGCGGTGGGAGCCCTGACGCTCGGCGTGGCGCAACTCGGCGGCATTCACGAATCGAACAAAGTGGGCACCTTGGTCATCGCCCTGATCTTCGGCGGGATCGTGCAGATATTAGCCGGCATCACCGACATCCGCTACCACGAGCAACTGGGCGGGACCGCGCTCACCATGTACGGATTCTTCTGGCTCACCGTCTCCATCGCCAAGCTGGTCAGCGAAGGCACGTCCTTCCATCTCGACATGGTGCTGTTTGCCCCGATCAACTTCGTGTATGCCGCCTTTTCCGCCGTCATGATCTATTTGACGGCCTACCGCAATGCCACGTTGTGCATTCTCCACGTCATCATCACGGCGACCTTCTCGTCCACCGTCCTGACCATGCTGAACATCATCAGCGAAACCTTGCCCGGCATCCTGCACGTCGTGGTCGGGTTCATGGCGTTTTATCATGCGGTGGCGAGTTTGACCCAAGCCTTTACCGGACACCAGATGGTCCCGCTGGGCCCGCCGTTGTTGCACCGAAAAAGCGCTCCGATGCGCCGCGCCACCGACCAGCCTGTTCCGGCGCACTGACTCGCATCGGCCGCCGTCTAGCGCCTGGATCGGTCATAGTGCCGGACGAGCAGCCATCCGCCCCAGGCAAAGGAGGCCAGCATCAACAGGATGCCGAGATTGTAGGTCATATGCGCCAAGCGATGGTCCCACTCCAGCCAGCCCAGCATCGTCAGCAAATTGTTCCAATCGTGGCCGCCGGTTTCTTTCCCGGTCATTCCTCCCAATAGGATCAGCTCCATATCGCGCGCATCGTTGATATAGGGCGCCACATCCATGAGGCTCTCGGCCGTCCACCAGAGCGCGACTGACGCGCCGAAGGGGTCGCGCGTCTGGATGAGAAACGCGCCGAGGCAAATCAGCGGCATGAGCACCTGGCCAAGGCTCCCGCCGAGAATCATCATGAAGCGGCCGAAGGGACTGAAGATCAGATGCCCTGCCTCGTGAAACGGCAGATTGATCAAATGGAGAAACGATTCGCCGGTGTAGTTGGTTTCCAATGGGGTCACGACGAACTTCCATCCCCACGAGAGCAGTCCCAAGAAAACAGCTGCCCGACCGTAGAACGCCAGGGAATCGGCGGTCGTATCGGTTTCGATCAACCACTGCTTGGCCGTCACCCACCAGGTGGATGCTGAACCAGCCGATTCGGCGCGCGCGCCGGCAGGCCTATTAGATAGGCGAACGGGCAGAGGCCGGTACTTGGCGAAAATAATCCCGCACCTCGCGCATTCGGTCGCGTCTCCGGATCGATCGGCTTGGCACTTTGGACATAGCCCGGTCTGCGTCTCTATCGACTCCATATCCGCATGCTAGGACCAACCGAACGATCCGACAACCATTTGCAGGGAATCCGCGCATAAATCAGGGGCATGCATTGGATGCCTTTCGCAGGATGCTCAAAGCTGGTGGACTTTTTCAGCATCCTGCTAGCGGACGACGATGGGGAATGGCGTGAAGATGAGAAAGAAAAGAAGGACGGTCGCGCGCCCAAGCCAGATGCGCGTCGAGCCTAGCGGAGAAGCTGGGTCTGGAATCGGTGGATGCCCGACTCCGAGCAGCGCCGAGAGAAACACCCACAACCACCATCCTTGCCAGCCGAAATAGCCGAGCACCAGCAGGACAGGAATAACCCAGAAGGCGATGATTCGCTGCCGCCTGCCCCAAAGCGCGTAGGCGACATGGCCTCCGTCAAGTTGTCCGATAGGAATCAGATTGAGGCAGGTAACGAAGAGTCCGAACCAGGCGGCCTCGGCAATCGGATGCAAATTGACGCTCGCCCCCCTCGGCAAATCCCCAAAGACAAAAGCAATGCACCAGTCGATCAGAATGGAGCGTCCGACATAGAAAGGGCTGGTCGAACTGATTCCGATCTCTACCTGCGACCAGTGCAAGCCCACCACCAGCGCGACCAGCGCGACGACAAAGCCGGCCAAGGGCCCGGAGATCCCGATATCGAAGAGCGCTTTCCGCTCGACGATTTGCCCGCGCACACGAATGATCGCGCCAAAGGTCCCCACGAACAGCGGCAACCCGGGAATGAAGAGCGGAAGCGACGCCGGAACGCGATGCCGCTTCGAATACAGATAATGCGCCAGCTCGTGGGTGACAAGGATCAGAAGCAGCGTGGCCGCAAAGGGAATTCCATGAACCAGTTCACCGGGCCGCTCCGTGAGCAGTTCCCAGGCGCCGCGAAACGGATGAAACAAGTTGGGATGGTCTTGATAGGCGCCGGCCCACAGCGTGGTAAAGACCGTCAGACCGAACAGGCCGACCGGTAGGATATAGCGTGAAAACGTTGATTCTTGGAGATCGTCCGCATCATCGGCGTCTACATCCTGCCGGTCGCCGTTCATGCGCTCTCCTAGCAGGATACTGAAAAAGTCCGCCAGCGGCGTTCTCGCTTCGCGCCGAGGCTCAACGTACCGCAGCGTACGCCTCGCCTCTTCGCTCGCTGCGGCCTGGCTGGACGGCCTTTTTGAGCATCCTTATGATACAGATGCGTAGAAAGGGTTATGAGCCAATTCTTCTTCGACCGTGGTCGCGGGGCCATGACCAGGCAACAAGCGATACGCCGGCGGCAGACCGAGCACCGCCGCCCTGACGGATGTCAGATGGGTCCGATAGAGTGTGCTGGGATTCGACCGGCCGATCGATCCCGCAAACAACGTATCGCCCACAAAACAGACCGGCGTTTGCGCATCGTCCACCCGGTAGCAGATCCCGCCGGGCGTATGGCCCGGCGTCATCAGGCAATGGACGGTCAAACGGCCGACCACAATCGCCTGTCCATGAACCGGTGTCGTCAACTGCGACTGAGGCGGCCGCCAACTGAGCAACTCCACATCCTCAGCGCCCAGATAGACCGGAGCCGGATAAGATTGAAGAATCTGTTCGATCCCATCGGCATGATCCGCATGGCCATGCGTCAGACCGATGCCGACCAGGCTCAGACGGTGTTTAGACAGAAACTCGATCATCCCTGGCGCATTGTAAGCCGTATCGATCAGCAGCGCCTCGCCCGCGTCATGAATGACGTAGCCCTGCACGCCATAGCCATTGATCGATCCGTGAATCGTCTCCAGCCAAGCAGGCTGGTGCTGAGCGATCGGCTCCCATTGCTCAATCGCGATCTGCGCGAGCGGCTCCGCTCGAAGGCCCAAGGCGTTGGCCAAGGCGCGCACCTCGGTGCGATCACGCGGGCGATCCCCACGCTCCAGCGCCGTGATATCGCCGCCGGGCAAGCCCGTCATCCGCGTGAGATCGACCACGGACAACCCCTGCCCCATGCGGGACTTCTTCAGAATGTCGCACAACTCGTCTTCAAGCGGCATGTTGAACTACCACTCCATCTGTTCATACACTCTCTTACTTCTTGCTCCACGAGCTGGCAGTGGGGGCGTCCTTACTGCGCGCATGCACCGAGTCGCGCCTTGCGTGCGCGGGGCGCGAGCAAAAGGGTTGCCGGACTCGCCAGCCTCTCCCTCTTCACCCTTCCGGCGACAGCTTGATCTCTTTCACTTCCCCGAAAGTCGAGAGCGCTTTCGGCAATGTGTTGCCAGATCCAACGGCGAGGACCTTCAATCGGTCCGGATGCAGGTGCTTCTTCGCTGCCGCCAGCACCTCTTCCTTCGTGAGCGCGACCACTTTGTCCCGCACCTGTTGAAGAAAATCCTTGGGCAGTCCGTCGTACTCCAAACTCACCAGGCGGCTGACAATCGCCGACGAGCTGCTGAACGAGAAGACGAACGAATTGACATAGGCCTCTTTCGCCTCGGCCAGCTCCTGGTCCGTCACCAATTCAGTCCGCATCCGGTCGATGTTGGCAATGAACCGGCTCACCACTTCCTGCGTGGACGCCTGCTTCGTCTCCGCCCGCATGAGCCAGACGCCTTGATCGTGGACGCCCGCCATCAAGCGGCTGCCAACCGAATAGGCCAGCCCGCGCTTCGTGCGCACATCGTTGAAGAGCCGGCTCCGGAACGAACTTCCGCCCAGGATATCGTTGGCAATCGCCAGCGCCACGTAGTCGGGATCGTTTTCCCGAATCGTGAGATGACCAACCCGCAGATGCGTCTGCGAGGTCTCTTTGTCGACGAACCGGATCGCTGACGACTCGCTCCGGCTGGCCGGCACATCGGCAATCTTCAGCTCCGGCACCGCGCCCTTGGCCCAATCGCCGAACGCCTCGCGCAACGCCGCCAGCATGTCCGCTTTCTGGAAATCGCCGGTCACACCTAGAATGATGCCGTTGGGATGAATCGTGTTCCTGTGAAAGACCGCCAGATCGTCACGGGTGATGCCGGTAATCGACGCGATGGACGCTTCCCGCGCGGACGGATGGTCCGGGCCGTACAACAACTTCATGAACTCTCGCCCCACCACGGAGCCGGGATTGTCCTGGCGACGCCGGATGCCCTCAAGCGCCTGCGACTTCGCAATCTCGACCCGCGCCTGGTCGAAGGCCGGCGCCCGAAGCAGGCCGGAAAAAATCCGGAGCCCGCGCGTCAGATCCTTCTTCAGCACATCGAGCGAGGCGGAACCGGATTCGTGGCCGATCGACACCCCAACATCCCCCGCGAAATATTCCAGTTCTTCATCCACCTGTTCCGGCGTGAGCCCGCCACCGCCGCCGGTCCGCATGAGCGCGCCCGTGAGGGCCGCGAGACCAACCTTATCGGCTGGATCGAGCCAGGCGCCGGTCTTCATCGTGGCCGTCATGGTAATGAGCGGCAGCTCATGATCTTCCAGGAGGTACACGACCATGCCATTGTCGAGCACTACGCGATCCGGCTCCGGCGGAGTAAACTCGACCGGCTTGAAGGTCATGGTCCGCGGGTCGCTCGCCGCCGGACCGCTGGCGCAACCGGTGGCCACCGCGCTAGCAAGCATGACCGCCAGGCCAGCGAACCATACGGTTCCTGCGCCAATTCCTCTCGCCGCTTGTCTCTCGATTCCTACCGTCTTCATCGCGCCACCTCATTCCCCGCTGTCAGATTCTTGTCGCGCACGTACTTGACGAGCGTGCCGACGGTTCGATTGGACTTCGTGAAATACTGCCTGGCCACCCGCTGAATATCGGCCGGTGTGACAGCTGCGATCCGGTCGCGGGATTTCAAGACATGCCGCCAATCGCCCGCCACCGTTTGATAGAGCGCCAGCTGCGACGCCAGACCGCTATTCGAGCGCAGCGCCCGCACCAGATCCGCGTCGATGTTATTGACGATTTTTTGCAGTTCTTTCGCCTGCACCGGCTCGGTCTTGAGCCGGTCCAACTCTACGTAGATCGCGGCCTCTACCTCCGCCGCCGTATGCGGCGCCAGCGGAGTCGCAGTGAGGATAAAGAGATTCGGAGCGCGGACGCCGGGGTAGTTGGCATCGGAACCGACCGACATCGCCAGCCGCTTCTCCCTGACAAGAACAGTCTGCAGGCGGGACGTCAGTCCATCAGTCAAAATCTCATCGATGACATCGAAGACCTCGTCGTCGGGATGGCCCAGGCCGGGCTTATGATACCCAATCGCAACAATCGGCTCGGCATCGAATTCGACTTCGACACGGCGCTCGCCCCGCTGCTCCGGCTCCACGGTCATAATCTCGGGCGTGGCGTTTGCCGCCGGAATTTTCCCGAACGTGTTCTCGATCAAGGCAATCGTTTCTTTCGGATCGATATCCCCCACGAGCGCAATTGTCGCATTGTTCGGTCCATAGTACGTCTTGAAGAAGGCCTCGGTGGCCGCCGGTGTCAGCGACAGAATATCCGACCCCCATCCAATGGTCGGCACGCCGTAGGGATGCGCCCGAAAGGCCGCCGAGGTAAAGGTTTCGAACAGAAGCCCGTTCGGACTGTCGTCGTTGCGCAGGCGGCGTTCTTCCATCACCACGCCGCGTTCTTTGTAGAATTCGCGGAGGACCGGGTTCGCCATCCGGTCGGCTTCGATCGCCGCCCAGACAGGCAGCCGGTTGGCCGGAAGGTTGATCGTATAACGTGTGAGATCTTTTCCGGTGGACGCATTGAGCCCCACGCCACCGTGGCGCTGATAGAGCAAGGCCACCTCGTTGCCGACGACATATTGGCCCGCTTGCGTCTGCAAGTCGGCGACCTGCTTCTGCAAGGCGTCCAGCGCGGCTTGCTCGGCCGCCGTCGCCGCAGGGCCCTTTTGGGCAAGTTCGCGCTGCAACCGGTCGAGAAGAGTCCCTGCACGAGCCAGCTCGTCGAGGGTCAGCTTTTCTTTCTCGTAGTCCTTCGTCCCGACGGTCCGCGTGCCTTTGAACGCCATGTGCTCATAGAGGTGGGCCAGCCCGGTCTGGCCAACCTGTTCGTTCACCCCGCCCACCCCGAAGGTGATATTGATCGAGACCACCGGCGTTTGATGGCGCTCGACCATCAAGACGGTCAGGCCGTTCGCTAGTTTGTGCTCGATCACCCGGTCGGCAAGACTTGGCCCTTCGGCCATCGACGGGTTTGGAGCGACACTCAGACTCACCGCTACCGCCACGGCGAGGGACACCTTGCGCATCGACCATGCACCATGAGTGATCATGTAAAAATCTCCATCAGTTGTTCCGGCCGTTCGATAAACCAATCCGGCTGGCAGGCTGCCATCTTCTCACGATTCCCCATCCCATAGCCGACGGCACAAACCCGAATACCGGCGTTGTGACCGCCGTTGATGTCGTTGGTGCTGTCGCCGACCAGCACGGCGCGCTCCTTGGGCACCTTCACCTGCTCCAGCAGGTGCAACAGCATACCAGGCTCGGGTTTCAGACCAAAGCCGCTGTCTCCTCCAACGACCCAGGGGAAATACTCCGCGCCCAATCCATTGAGAATGACGCGCGTATATTCGATCGATTTATTCGTCGCCACGGCTTTGTGCTTGTCGGAAAAATGCCGCAACATCGGCTCGATCCCTGGAAAAAAGACCGTGCGGTCCAGACAATGTTCGAGATAGTGGCGGCGAAACACGGCGAGGGCCTCGTCGAAGCTCACCCGGCTGCTCTCGCCAACGGCCAGCCGCAGAAGTTTCTTGACCCCGTCGCCAACGAATCCGAAAATCTCTTCGAGCGGCCGTTCCGGCAGCCCCAATTCGGCCAGCGTGAGATTGACCGAATAGGCAATGTCCCACTTCGATTCGATCAACGTGCCGTCCAAATCGAATATCAACAACTCCACCGGGGTCTTCGTCATGGCTTGACCTTTCGCAATGTTTCTCCCAGAGCCGTCAGCAGGCCGCGCTTCTCGACATCGGCTTCTTTGACCTCCGCGTCGCGCACTAAATCGATCATCCGTTTTAACCCGATATGCGGGGGAATCATTGGCTCCACGATCCGCCATTTGCTTCGGATGGCCTTGACGCGAAATCGGACTTCTTCCGTGGCCGCGTCCGGCACAAATGCCGCCGTTTCCAAATACACCGAGCCAAGAACCGTGAAGGTGACCGGAATCACGACTTCAAGCCGGTTCACGACGTCCCATTTCCGGTAATCCTCCGGCACCGTGACGTCTTGAATCACCACGACCCGCCCCCACAACGGCTCCTCGGTCCAGTCGATGTAGGGCACCAGCGTTTCAAACGACATGGCGTCCATGCGGGCACCCTTCTTGTCGAGCCCCACATAGCGCTTGACGATGCCGGTCGGAGATTGATTGAGCGAGCCGCTCTGGGCAAACCCCGACACGGGACTGCCTAGCAGAACAAGCAACGCGATGACGGCAACCGACCGGCGCAGGAACGGACGCGCTTCTCGGGCGGCACATGAATTCAACACAATGTTCGCTCCTCGCATGGCGCTCGTCATGCGTCCTTCAGGGGCATCACGATGGAGTCGGATCTTTCTGACGTGCGATCGCAATCGGATGACAACTCGCTCTGAATCCATGCCGCAAACTAATCCACCGACATTCTATCCTACAGGCCATCCCGCGCATAGAGTGCCGCAATGCGATCGAGCCGCCTTGCCGAAAGCGCGTTTGACCTCCCCCCATGCACATGCTACCGTCGCTGTGCCTTTGCGACGGACGAACAGGATTCTCGCCATGCCGTTCCCTCGTATCCGACGTTTCACTCAGTGCCTTGTCGCCGTCTTCCTGCTGGGGCTGATGGTCTGCGCCGGACTGCGCGCGGAAACCGGCCTGACGGAACCGCTCATGCAATCCCCGCCATCGTCGTCGGCGATGGCGCAAGATCGCAGCGGCACCTCAATGGCGCCCCTCAAGGCGCAGGACCTGCTGAAGCGTTTGCAGGAACGGGATGGAGTCCCCCTGCCCGGCTATATCGGCGGACGGGACTTTCAAAACCGGGAGCGGCGATTGCCGCGCGGCCGCTATCGCGAATACGACGTGAATCCGAAAATTCGCGGCCGGCCGCGCGATGCGGAGCGGCTGGTCATCGAACAACGTACCGGCAAAGCGTATTATACCAGCGATCATTACCGAACCTTCACGCCTCTCAACTAGGACGCTGCTCATTTTATGACTCTACCGCGCACCCTGATGAGTTATCTCCAGACGCCGCACGCTCCCTGGTCGTCTCTGCTGGTCGTGCCGGCTGGCACAACCGCGTCCGCGATGGTCAAGCCTCCGGCTGGATTCGCGTTGCGCGCGATCCAGGGCAAAAAATGCTCGACGCCCGCCGGCCTGTTCACGGAATTTGCCCGCGCCTTGAGCTTCCCCGACTATTTCGGCCACAACTGGGACGCGATGGAGGAATGCCTCGCGGATTTGGAATGGCTGCCTGCGAAGGGTTATGTGCTGCTGATCACCGACGCACAGGCCGTCCTGCCTACTGACGAGGATGAATACGAAACACTGCTCGAAATCCTGAGCGATGCCGGGGAGGCCTGGAGCAACGGCCACGCGAGCGGAGGTTCTAAGGCGATTGCCTTTCATGCGCTCTTTGCGGTATCACCACAGGAAGCACCTAAGCGGAAACATTGGGGAATCGATCCAGCGCCGATGCCAGATCTCCTGCCCCCAACGAAAGGACGATCGTCTCGTCCTGCAAAGAATTAGGAGGACATCGCCATGAGTCTCATGGATCAATTAGGGCAAGCGGTCGGCGGCATGCTCGGAGGAAACAGCAACCAAAACCCTTTGTTGCAAGCCGTAACCAGCTTACTCGGTCAGAATAGTTCGGTCGGAGGACTCGCAGGATTAGTTCAGGCCTTCCAAAAGAACGGCCTGGGCGAGATCGTGAACTCGTGGGTCAGCACGGGCAAGAATCTCCCTGTGACGCCTCAGCAAATTCAACAGGGCCTCGGCAGCGACCTGCTCAAACAACTGGCGGCAAAGGCCGGAATTTCGACCGAAGCCGCCGGCGCACAACTCGCCGGTCTGCTACCGGATCTCGTAGATAAGCTGACCCCGACCGGAAAAATTGAAGCCGGCGGACTCGATCAACTGCTGAAGATGTTTCAAGGAAAATAGAATGCGTATGGCTGGAAAACCTACAACCCGGCCTTCCGAGAAAGGTTTCGCAGTCCGCTCAAGAGGTGGGCTGCGGAACGCACGATAGACTCGCCGACGTCTAGAGTCGTCGATCCCTGCGTGTTGCTGCAAGTCAATCCTGCCTCGCTCCATCCGTTACGAACCTGGACCCGATGCGACGGACAAATTCCATGGGTTTCCCGCCGGTCATCGAAGGGAGCTTTTTCCCCAAAGACTCCGGCTAATCCTTCATGTCGGCACCACGAACACACCACCGTCATAAGTTACCCCTCACTCCTCATTACCCCGGTACTTCGCTCGCCAAATACACACAGCAAGAGTTAGGCCGCGATGTCTCCAGTCGCTCTCTATCGAATTTTCAAGTGAATCGCCTTCATCTGGCTACAATAGGACCAAGCCAATCGTATCTAAATTGATAGGGCCGTATCTCTTGAGACACTTTTGCTCCTTTTATGAGGCGATGAACACCAGCCTCGCTTCTCCTCACTAGACTTTCTTGACCGGTGTAGAAGAGCGTGTTAGGGTGCGCCCCCATTATGAAAACTACTCGATCGACCCAGCTCTTTTCCGCGGCGCAACAACTCATTCCCGGTGGGGTCAATAGTCCCGTCCGAGCCTTCCGTTCAGTCGGCGGACAACCCCGATTCATCAAACGCGCCAAAGGAGCCACGCTCTACGACGTCGACGGCAACAGGTATCTCGACTATGTCCTCTCCTGGGGCCCCATGATCCTGGGACATGCCGCGCCGGCGGTCATCCGAACGATCAAGAAAGCCGCCGACAACGGCACTAGCTATGGCGCGCCTACGGAACTGGAAGTCACGCTCGCCCGCATGATTCGTGACGCATTCCCATCCATAGAGAAAGTGCGTCTGGTCAGTTCCGGCACCGAAGCTGTGATGAGCGCCATTCGTGTCGCTCGAGGCTTCACGAAACGGGACAATGTCCTGAAATTCGAAGGCTGTTACCACGGGCACAGCGACTATCTGCTCGCCAAAGCCGGTTCTGGCCTGGCGACATTAGGCATTCCCGATTCGCCGGGCGTGCCGGTCGATTTTGCCAAACACACGCTGACCGCCCCGTACAACGACATCGCCGCCGTGCGAAAACTGGTGGCTGAACACCGCAAGAACCTCGCCTGCATTATTCTGGAGCCGATCGCCGGCAATATGGGCGTCGTGCCTCCGGCGCCGGAGTTTCTCTCCGCGCTGCGCCGGCTGACGGCGGAAAATGACATCCTTCTCGTCTTTGACGAAGTGATTTCCGGATTTCGGGTGAATTACGGAGGCGCGCAGGCCCTCTATGGCATTACGCCGGACCTCACGGTCCTGGGGAAAATCATCGGCGGCGGCCTGCCGGTCGGCGCCTACGGCGGGCGGAAAGAGATCATGGATCTGATTGCGCCTTCAGGACCCGTGTATCAAGCGGGCACCCTCTCGGGCAATCCGCTGGCCGTCTCGGCAGGAATCGAAACGTTGAAGCAGCTGAAGAAAAAAGGCGTCTACAAGAAGCTTGAGGCGCAATCGGCGGCTCTGGCGAAAGGCATCGGGCAAGCCGCAAAGAAAGCGGGTGTTCCGTTGATCCAAACCCGCGTCGGCTCCATGCTCACGGCGTTCTTTACCTCAACGCCGGTCAGCGATTGGAATACCGTGAAGCAGGCCGATACCGCGCGCTACGGAAAGTATTTCCATAAGATGCTAGACCAGGGCATCTATCTGGCGCCGTCGCAATTTGAAGCGGCGTTCCTCTCCACCGCGCACAGCGCCCAGGACATCGAAAAAACCATCCGCGCCGCGCACACCGCCTTCAAAAACTTATAGTCCGTCTCTCATCCAGGCGGCAGCTTGTATCTCCAGGGATACAAACTGAATCGTTTCGATACGGCTCTACATTGCAGAATGTTCAAAGCTACCGTCCAGCAAGGCCGCAGTGGAGTGCATGGCCGAGGCGTACTCCGAGTACGTTGAGGACTTGCACGACACGAGAACGAAGCTGGCGGCAGCTTTCAACATTCTGATTTATTCGTCGTCCTCGTCGTCCATATCGAGCACTTCCTGCCGCTTCTGTTCTTCCATCGCGTTATGCAGGAGCATCCGGATAAACATCGAATAGAGCGAGCCTTTTTCGAGTGTCCCACCAGGCGGAATCGCAATTTTCCCTTCCTTGATCATGCGATCCATCCAGACTTTTTGATCCGGGGCGATCAAGATCGGCACCTCGATCAGCCCCACCCGTCCCATCATATCCATCGTACAACCTCCATGATTCGTGGTTCGTGAAACGATGGCATTCCAGCACGCCGTTTTGATCGTTGTCAACCGAGCGGCTCATGGCACAAGCCCTGCTTAGCACTCAACCATGCATCCGATCGTATCTCTCATCATGATGGTTGTCGTACTCATCGGAGCAACGGCCTGGTGTGACCAGGCCCACGCCGCCCGCCTCACAGCCTCCGACCAAGAATCGACCGTCCAGAAAAATTGCGACCTTTGTTGGAACCCAGCGTTCAGCGAAAACTCTCCTCCATCGACTCTGCAGCCCCATCGCCGACACCATTCACAAGGAAGCCGCCCCCACCGATTGCCCAAAGGTCGCTACAAAATCACGCCCTACCAGAAACAAGCGCGGTCTTCGGCTTTAGGCAGGCGCTCTGGAAGAAGAATGCCCACCAACCAGCCCATCCACACCATCGACGGCGATACGTTGCGCATGGGATCGGAGCGCATCAGACTTCGCGGCATCGACACACCGGAACTCAACGAGCCACGCGGACCAGAAGCCCGCCAGCGGCTAGAGCAACTCCTGCAAGAAGGGCCTATCCGCATTGTGCCGCATGGCCAGGATGTCTACGGCCGAACCGTGGCCGACGTGTTTGCGAACGGAAGGAATGTGGCGGAGGTGCTGAAAAGCGAAGGGTTTACGAAACCAGGATAACGATATATCGCCGCGCCCTCTGTAGAAATCTACCACGTCGTGGGAGCCTGCATAAAAGTTGCGATAGCGGGCGGGAAAAACCTCAGGGCTTGGTTTCCCCTATGCGCTATTGTACGAGTAACCAGCAACAGATTTAATGACTAGGTGAATAAATATAGGAGAGTCTCGATCATGAATTCCCCTGAATTCCCTGAAGCTTCGAGCTTTACGCGCGACATTGAGGGTCGCTATGTCTGCAACACGCTGGATGAAGCCAGAGCCAGTATGGACGTCGGCAAACGTTCAGATGCAAAGCCCTTTGACATCATTATCGTGGGCGGCGGCACATTCGGTGCAACGCTTGCCTCAACATTGTTTGAACGAGACAAAGAACATGTACATCGTATTCTTGTGTTGGAAGGCGGCCCGTTCGCCGTGCATGAGCATGTTCAGAACATCCCGTTAGCAGGTTTCACCGGGCCGGATCCAATTCATCTGGCCACAATCCAGCAGTGGCAGGCGAACAGCGATGCGCGGGCGTTCCGCAATTGGAGCCGGGACGTCTGGGGGCTGGCGTGGCATTCACCGCAGAAATTCTCCGGCCTAGCATATTGCGTAGGCGAGCGTTCCTTGTTCTGGGGCGGCTGGTCTCCACAGTTGCTCACAGCCGAGGTTCCTGACACCCACTGGCCCAGCGTGGTCAAAAGTGACCTCATCATGCGCTACTTTCGCGAGGCGGCTGAGCAGATTGGCGTAACGGAAACAAACGATTTTATCCACGGTGACCTGCACACTGCCCTGCGCCAGCGTCTTTTTGATGGCGTCACCGCAAACAAGGTAGCCGGAGCGATCCCGCTGAGAGAACTCGATTTGCATCTCGATGGCATTCCTGCTGGGCAAGAGGATTTACACAAGCTGGAAGCACCGCTGGCGGTGAAAACGCGCGACCGCTCCGGTGCGTTTCCGCCAAACAAATTTAGCGCCGTGCCGCTGCTCGTCAAAGCCGCCCGCGCGGCGGCTATCGAATCACAAGGTGACGATGTAAAGAAACGTCTGATGGTAGTGCCGAACTGCCATGTTGCTCGCTTGGACACCACCTCAAGGCTCATTCCGGTTGCCCCCGCGCCGCGCCAGGAGAACCACGCTTTCGTCAATCTCGTTGAAACCAATCTCGGCCCCATTGCCGTGCCGGAAAACGGCGTCGTCATTGTGGCGCTCGGCACGATCGAGACCACTCGGCTGGCGAAAAACTCCTTTGACCGGCCGCACATCGGATCGAACCTCATGGCGCACCTGCGCTCGAACTACACCATTCGTATTCCGCGAAGCACACTTGGTATCCCAGCTGCGGTTCGCGAGTTGCAGGCCAGCGCCCTCTTCTTGAAGGGGCGCCATACACACCCAGATGGCACAGTTGGCCATTTTCACTTGCAAATCACCGCGTCGGGACTGAGCACACCGACAGGAAGCTCCGAGGCCGAGTTGTTTATGAAAGTTCCCGATGTGGACACACTCACTACGCTGCGCACGGCAAATGATCAGTTCATCGTCATTACCATGCGGGGGATCGGAGAAATGGAGCCGCGCAACCCAAACAGCTTTGTCCGCCTCGACGCGCAGACCGATGAATTTGGTCAGCCGCGCGTATTCGTTAACCTCGTACCATCGGCAAAAGATAATGCTTTGTGGGACGCAATGGATCAGGCCGCTGACGACGTCGCCACACTATTCGCTGATGGCGGCACAATGGTCGTCGTCGAGAAGAAACGCGATGGACTTGGCACCACGCACCACGAGACGGGCACGCTCTGGATTGGCACCGACCCGAATGACTCTGTGACCAACACAGATTGCCGCTTTCATCACATCGACAACGCCTATGTCGCCGGCCCCGCGTTATTCCCAACCATCGGCTCGCCCAATCCGATGCTGACCGGCATTGCCTTCGCCCGACGTCTTGCCAGCCTACTGGTGCCAGATGCGCCTGATGCCATGGCAGAACCCGGTTTCACGCCACTATTCAATGGCCACAGTCTCAAAGGCTGGACCATGACGGGCGGGGGAGGTTTCCACATCGTGGATGGAGCGCTGGAATCCTTCAACAACGACCCCAACGGCGAATTGGGCCTACTCTGGTCTCATCTCCCCACGCCCGCCGATTACACCCTACGCCTGGAGTGGCGCGTGTTCCGCCCGCAGGACAACTCCGGCGTGTTTGTCCGATTTCCAGACCCCAACAGCAAGGGCTACCTCAATCCCGCATGGGTCGGCGTGCATTTCGGCTTCGAGGTGCAGATTGACGAATTTGGCCGGCCCGATGGCGCAGCCATTCACAAAACTGGGGCGATTTACAATGAACCAGGCCAAGCCCTCTCGCAACAGCCGGCGAACCCTCCCGGCCAGTGGAACGCATATGAAATTCGCGTCCAAGGGCAGCGCTATACCGTTCTGCTCAACGACGTTCAAGTCACACAATTCAATAATCCGCATGCCGGACGCGGCCTCGCCAGTACAGCGAAAACGCCCAGCTACCTCGGTCTTCAGGCCTATCCCAACCAGCGCGTGCAGTTTCGCAACCTCCGCATTAAAGCAACCTGAAGGCAGGTTCAGGGTTATGACACCTCACAACAGCCGGCAGCGGCGCCACTGAGGCCGGGCATAGGCGGCTACCAGAAAATGTGACGCCTATCCATTCCGCCCATCGACGGGCCTGTCGTCGCGGTTAGCACGCACTGGAATACAGACCTGAGTTGTGCGAGAAGGGGAGAAGGTGGAAGCGCTCGTTACGGCTTTTTCTTGGTCTTATCCGACGGATTCTCTGAAAACAGCAGCCAGCCGAGGACGATGAATCCGATCGCAACGCCGGTGACGGCAAGCCAGGTTCCGAGCTTATCCATTCCATGACTCCTTACTGGCTCTGGACTGTAGCGCGGCGACGACGGCCTTGTCGAGGCGTTTCACTTTGCCGTTTCCATCCGTGGCGACCAGGCGAGCGGACCCTTCCACGATGACGCGCCCGCTCGCCTTCTCTTTCACCACATGGACGAAGGTCATGGAAGCGGCGCGCAGATCTGAGACGACGGTATCGACGAGCAGCCTATCGCCATACCGTGCGGGGGACCGATAGTCCAGTTCGGCACGCACCACCACAAATACCGTCCCCTCATTCATCAGGCCAGCGACCGACAGCCCTCGTTCTTCCAGGTAGTGCGTCCGCGCCCGCTCGAAATATTTCAGGTAATTGGCGTAGTAGACCACTCCACCGCAATCCGTGTCTTCGTAGTAAATTTGGATTTTCATTCAGAGCGTGAGCGTCGGAAATTTCAGCAGGGAGCTCTCAGAGACGGCGGTCAACTTCAGGACCACATCGTACAATTGCTGCACACGCTCCGGCTTGACCGGCTCAAAGCCGTGGCCGAGCACGCCGTGATTGGCGGCATCGAGGAGCGGCTTCATGGTCGGCCACTCGCGCAGAAAAGCTTGGCCGAGCGGATCGCCGAAAGCTTCGAGCGCGCGAAACTGCCCATGCAGCGGCAGTTTGTATTTGCCGTCGAGATCGTCCAGCCAGCTAGTCCGGCAGATATCCTGAAGCGACTGCGGAAGCTGTTCGGGGCGAACGTCCCACGTTTTGATCTTCTGCTGTTTGAACAGCAGCCGCTGCGCGAATGCTTCGAGCGCGCGCACCAGCGCCGTCATCGCCGTCTCCGGATCGTGGCCGGCATGCAACCGGCGTCCGGCATGCGCGAGCACATCCAGCGCCAGCGACTCTTTGACATCGGCCGGATCCAACACCAGCTTCTCCAGAAATCCCGCATTGGCTTTGATAGGCGGAAGTACCGCCTTCAACCCGGGAGGCCCGCCCCACAACGACGCCATCTCCAAGGCCTTCACAGCCGTCTTCAGCTTGTCCCAGGCTTGCCGGTACTGGAACCGCTCCCAGAATTCGTAACCCTCTGCGAGATCGGCAAAAGCGCGATAGGTCGGCTTGTGCCCGCCGCTGACCCTGGCTTCAATCTCGCGGAAGAGCCTTGCAGCGGCGGCATACATTCCGCGATTAAACAGCTCGGCCGCCTCGTGTCGCGAGACCAGCGCCACGTCGTCCCAAAGATTGCCTTGCACCCAGCGCATCGACCGGCCGGACAGCACAATCGGCTCATCCTCCTGCCCCTCATTCCACGGCGCCAGCGCAACCGTGCGTGAACTTGTCGGCAAAGTCACGAGCGTCAAGGCGCCCGCCATGGCCGGGGTCGCGCCGGTGAGATCGAGCACCAAATCGCCGGCGCGCACTTCCCAGGTCTTTAGTAAGTCCGGAAGCGCGCCCGCCAATGCGTGATGGCAGGCCGCAACATCGGCCGTATCGGCCACTAAGACCCAATCCCAGCGCCTGGGCATATGCTCAATGTGCGGTTGGACCGCCGACTCCACCAGCGCCTTTGCCGATTCCGGCAAAACAAAGCAGAGCGCCTCCGGCTGCAATCGGTTGATGACAGAAACGGCCGCCGCCGCATCGCCGGTAAAGGCGACCAGCAGCACCTTGGTGGGTTGTTCGTGCGCCATTGCGCGCGGACTATAGCATCGGTCCGGCAAGCGATCAATTCTCGGTCTGGCAATGTTCGTTCTGCTTGACGGTCTCCGGAAACCGGCTTAGACTTTCGCCAGTCGCTCGGCCCCTCTGTTAGCTCACCGCACAAGACGAGGTTCCGTCATGATCTGGTGGCACTGGTTGTTACTCGGCTTGTTACTGCTCGGCGCCGAAATGATGACCCCCGGCGGGTTCTATATTCTGTTCTTCGGACTTGCCGCCCTGGTGGTCGGAGCCATTGCGGCGCTAGACCTTGTCCAAGAAGCGTCCGCGCAATGGCTGCTCTTCTCCGGCATCGCCATCGCATCCTTGTTGGTGTTTCGCGGCCCTCTGCTGACACGCATCAATGCCTCGAAGACAACCCCTCCCGACGTCGATTCAATGCTCGGCGAAATCGCCATCCCCATCGACACACTCGCCGCCGGCGCGATTGGGAAAGTCGAACTCCGCGGCACTACCTGGTCAGCCAGGAATGCCGGGGCCACCTCCTTGCAGAAGGGGCAACGGAGCAAAGTCACCGGCATGGACGGCCTCACGTTGCAAATCAGCGGCGAATAGCGCGCACTTCTTATTATGATGGAGACGACACCATGGATGGTGGAATGAGCGGCGGGTTTCTCGTCACACTCTTGCTGGCCCTGTTTGTCATCTATGTCTTCGCGAAAACGGCCGTGGTCGTCCCGCAACAGAGCGCCTATGTCGTCGAGCGGCTAGGCAAATATTCGGCGACGCTGGACGCCGGCTTCCACATCCTGCTCCCCTTTATCGACAACATCCGCTACAAACACTCGCTCAAAGAAACCGCGATCGATATTCCCGAGCAGGTCTGCATCACCCGCGACAACGTGCAGGTCTCGGTGGACGGCATCCTGTATCTCAAAGTGCTGCATCCACAGCGCGCCTCCTACGGCATCAGCGACTACAGCTTCGCCTTAATCCAACTGGCGCAAACCACGCTGCGAAGCGAGATCGGAAAGATCGAACTCGACCGCACGTTCGAGGAACGGACCAACATCAATGTGCAGGTAGTCAACGAACTCGACAAAGCCTCGGATCCCTGGGGCGTCAAAGTCCTGCGCTACGAGCTCAAAAACATCACGCCGCCAAAAGATGTGCTCAATGCGATGGAAAAACAGATGCGGGCGGAGCGGGAAAAGCGCGCCGTGATTCTCACGTCGGAAGGAGAGCGCGATGCCGCCATCAACCAGGCCGAAGGCGAGAAGCAGCAAGTCATCAAGGCGTCGGAAGCGAAGAAGCAACAACAAATCAATGAAGCCGAAGGCGCCGCCTCGGCCATCCTCGCCATCGCCCAAGCCACCGCCGAAGGACTTCGCAAGGTGGCCGAGACGATCCAAATGCCCGGCGGACAGGAAGCGGTCCAGCTGCGCGTGGCGGAACAATACATCGCGCAATTCGGCGAGCTAGCCAGAACGAATAATACCCTCATCCTCCCGGCGACGGTCTCCGACGTCGGCTCCATGATCGCGCTGGCCATGAGCGCCATCAAGCAAGGATCGGCGACTCCGCCATCGAAGACATAGCGTCTCGACGCAGGTTTGACAGTCTCACGACGCTTCCCTAGAATCGCCGTTTAATGAAAGACGTTGCCCTCAAGGCCTTCTCCGATAGCGCCGCCGTCAAGCAGCAGTTCGCGCGGGAACAGGCCGACCGCATCGCCACAGTGGCCCAGCTCCTCGTCGCCGCCTTTCGCGCAGGGCATAAAGTGTTGCTGTTCGGCAACGGCGGCAGCGCCACCGACGCCGCCCATATCGCGGCGGAATTCGTGGGCCGCTACAAGCGGGAACGGGCGCCGCTCCCGGCCATCGCCCTGGCCACCGATATCGCCGCCATCACCTGCATCGCCAACGATTACGGTTTCGACGAACTCTTCGCCCGGCAGGTTCGCGCCCATGGCCAGAAAGGCGATATCGCCATCGGCATCAGCACGAGCGGGAACTCGCCGAACGTGTTGAAGGGCGTCGCGGCCGCCCGCGAATGCGGGATGATCACCGTCGCCTGGACGGGCGGGACCGGCGGCAAGCTCGCAGGGCTCGTCGACCATCCGTTCATCGTTCCTTCGAGCGTCACGGCGCGCATCCAGGAAAGCCACATCACGCTCGGCCATGTCCTGTGCGAACTCGTAGAGGAAACACTCCTTGGCACCGCGCCCTAACCGGACTCCCCCGCAACGCCCCGCGCGCCCCTTGATTCCTCCGATCGATGTCTCGGATCTGACGACCTATCCCCTGAAAAAACGTCACAGCAAAGTGCGGGTCTCCGACTTTGCCCGGCCCTGGACCAGTGGAGGATCGTTCGCGAAGTTTTACGAATCCCTGCCCGATCTACTGGCCGTGAAGACACTGCGCGCCGTGGCAACCGCAATCGCGACGGCCCATCGCCGGCGCCGGCCAGTCGTTGTCGGCATCGGCGCCCATGTCATCAAAGTCGGCCTCAATCCGGTCATCGTGGATTTGATGGAACGCGGCATCGTCACTGCCGTGGCCATGAACGGGGCCGGCATCATCCACGATTTCGAGCTGGCGCTCATGGGCCACACGTCGGAAGAAGTGGACGCCGAGATCGACGAGGGCCGCTTCGGCATGGCCGAAGACACTGGACGAATCTTGAACGAGGCCATCGTCCTCGGCGCGCAACACAACCAGGGACTCGGAGAAGCCGTCGGACACTACATCAATCGCTATCAAGGCCAGTTTCCGAACCGCGCAACCAGCCTGCTCGCAACCGGCGCGCGGCTCGGCATTCCCGTCACCGTGCATGTCGCAATCGGGACGGACATCATCCATATGCATCCCGCCGCCGACGGTGCCGCTATCGGCGCCACGTCCCTCTTCGATTTTCGCCGACTGGCGGCGGTGGTCGCTGGGATGGAAGGCGGGGTCTACCTGAATGTGGGATCGGCCGTCATTCTGCCGGAAGTGTTTCTGAAAACGGTGTCGCTCGGACGCAATCTCGGCCATCCGCTGACCAAGATCACCACCGTGAATATGGATTTCCTTTCGCACTACCGGCCCATGACCAATGTGGTGAGGCGCCCCACCCAAAAAGGTGGCAAAGGCTATACCCTCACCGGCCATCATGAAATTATGTTGCCGCTCCTGGCCGCGGCCGTGCTTGAGCAGATCCGTTAGCCCCGGCGGCAGTCCGATGCGTCCATTGCAGACAGAGCCCGCGCCAATGACCCCATCAATCGAACAATTGCAAACGGAGTGGCGCCGGTTGAACGAGCGCTACTTCGACGGACTCCTGCCGCCGATTCCGGTGGTGTGGAGCCGGCGCCTGACCTCGTCTATCGGCATGTTCGTCAGCCGCGGAGGGCCGCGCCCACGGCTGCTCGGCGAATCGAATCCGAATTACGCCAAACGGGAAATCCGCCTGTCCCAACCGTTGATGGCGCGACTAGCCGAACGAACGCCCTATGCCGAACAGGAATTGCTCAACACCCTGGCCCATGAAATGATCCACCAATGGCAGTTCGACGTATTAAAGCGGCGGCCGAATCACGGCCAAGACTTTCTGCGGAAGATGACGGAGATGAATCGGAGTGGGCTGGTCGCGATTACGATCTACCACTCACTCCAGAAAGAAGTGCAGGCGCTCGCTCGATTTGCCTGGCGCTGCACGGACTGCGGACGGATCTATCGTCGCCAGCGCAAGACCATTCAACCGCGGCGGCATCTCTGCGGAACCTGCCAGGGCGCGTTGCAGGAATTGCCGCTGCTCCAGCGCGCCACGGAGGAGCCGGCTCGCCGACCCGCCGCCGTGCCTGCGCCCGCGTCAGACCTCGCTCAACAACTGTCGCTGGCATGGGACACGCGCATGGCTCCACGTTCCACACAACATTAGGCGGCCTCGGACTGAGTCTCCTCGCCGGCCTTCGGATCGGAATGGGCAAGCTCTGTCGTCACCACCACCTGATTTCCCCGGCCCTGATATTCCAGCTTGTCGAAGCTGATGGCCTTGGCCATCGCGATGCCGCGTCCATGCCCCTCGCCTGGCCGAGTTGCATCGGCGCTCAAATACTGGGCCCAGTCAAATCCCGCGCCCTCGTCGGCGACGGACACGCGCAACTGCGTCTCGGTTCGGTCCATCGAGACCCAGACCCGCTTCCGCGCATATTCCGGCAACGCCAGGCGGCGCGCGATTTCCCTATCCAAAGTGCCGGCTTCAAGCAGCGCCGTTTTCTCCTCGTAGGAGAGCCCCAGGTTCCCGTGTTCCACTCCATTCACAAACAGCTCCGTCAATCCCACTTGCGTTCGCGAGGGATCCGGGAACGCATAGGCCAGCAGCTCCGCAAGATTTCTCGCCTCGGTCAGCGTGTGTAATTCGAAATGGCCATGCCGCAGCAACTGCATCGTGTGCGCGATGGTTTGTTTTCGCGCAGTGATATCTTCCACCGTCCCGAGATAGCGAAATCCTGTGTCGCTGGCCAGCGGCCATAAGAGGATTTGCACCCATTGAGGCTCTGCCCCATCCATGGCCAGCCGGCACTCCTGGCGGACCTGCCCAAATGTCTCTCTAGAACTATCCCAGGCCTCCTGCATCGTCTGCCGATCGTCCTCGTGAAACCACTCGAGCCATACCTTTGCTAAATCCGTCGCATCGGCCAACCCAAACTTCTCATCCGTGTGCTGCCTAAGAAGAGTTGTCAGCGTCTTGTTCTCGTAAAGACACTGGCCCGCCTCGTCAATTTCAAAGACCCCGATCGGTAGATGTTCGGACAACAGTCTGAAGAAGGTTTCGCGCTCATTCAATCGTTCGATCATCTGTTTGCGCGCGGTCACGTCTCGGACGATCCCCGTGAAACACCGGCCCGACTCGAGCCGCATTTCGCTGACCGCCAGGTCCATGGGAAACACCGACCCGTTCCGGCGGCGGCCGGCCACTTCCCGCCCGATCCCGATAATTTTGGCCTGCCCGGTGCATAGATAAGAGGCCACATATCCATCGTGCTCCGATGCGTAGGGCTCCGGCATTAGCATATTGACATTGCGCCCGATCACGTCGCCTGCCGTATAGCCAAACAGCGTTTCGGCGGCCGGGTTGAAGGACAAGATCCGTCCCTGATCGTCAATCGTGACAATGCCATCCGCGGCATGATCCACGATCGCCCGGAGCCGCTCTTCACCGTCCGCGCGCGCCCGCTCCACCCCTGCCACTCGCACCTGCTCCCGTTGGTGGCGATGGTTCGTCCACACGAGCGCGGCGAGCATCACCATAAATCCAACCAGCCCTAGCAATCCCATCTTCACAAGCCGGGCGCGGATGCTCGCCAGCACCTCTGTACGCTCAGCCTGTACGAGCAGTCCCCACTGCAACGACGCCAGTGAACGGACACCCGTCATGCGGGCATACCCCGTCACGACCGGAATCTTTTTAATCAGATGTATTTCTTCGACATAACCAGCCCGGCCCGTCGCCACTTTGATAGCGGACGGCAGCCCCATGTCCCGCAGATTGAACGACGACTGATCGTGCTGCTCCGCCGTCAGCAGCAGCCCGCCATCATGGCCAAGGGCTCGATAGCGCACGATCCCAAAGCTCTCGGTCCTCGCAGAAAACTGGTTGACACTCTCCTCTATCAGACTGGTCCATGTCGTGCGATCCACTTCGGTCATCACCACGCCAAGGAGCGTGCCATTGGCATCGCTGATCGGCATGGAGAAGACCACGGCCGTTAACTGGCCCGCCGCTTCACCCGGCTCTCTAATCACTTTGACCTGCACGCGCGGCGCTTGCCAAGCAGCCTGATACCAAGACTCGCGATGCACATCCCGCCCAATCCAGTCCTCATCGGTAGAGGCCACGATCCGCCCTGCCCGGTTCGCGACTGCCAGACGGGAATACACCGGATACGCCACCTGCACGGCGCGCAAATGGCGGGTGACCTGAGCGCTGTCGGTGCTGCGCACCTGGGGAGCCGAGGCAATGATTTCAAGGTCGCCATCCCGCTCTCGCAGCATCGCGTCGAGCTTGTCGGCGACCCCTGTCGCGGCGAGCGCCAGACTTTCTCCCGCCCTCGCAACCAGTTCCTGCTCCACCAACCACAGCCCTGCCAGCCCTAACAGCGCCGCCCCGCACACAGCGCTGAAGAGGACGATGGTCTCTTTCGAAATCATGACCTGTGTCTTTCGATACCAAGACATCAGGCCGCCTCCTTGAGATCCTGCTCTAACTCGCCTCGAACTCGCTGGAATTCAAGCTCCAGTTCGGCCAAGAGAGCGGGAACCGCTTCCAGTCCGCCACGCGAGACCAGGACGACCTGGTCGCACATTCTGGCCAGACCCAATGCGCCCAGGTTGGAAGCGCTCCCCTTCAGGCTGTGCGCGATTCGCTGCACATCTTCCGCGCGCCCCTTGCGGCAGGCCGTCCCCATCGCGGTCAACCGGGTGGGCGTATCGGCTAAAAAATGACCGATCAGCCTGGATAAAAATCCCGGATCGTCCTCGTCGCTTAAGACGCGAAGCCCGTCGAGTATCAGCGGATCGATCGTGGAGCCCCCGGCCCTCGCCGCTTCGAGCTCCGCCGCCTGACCGGCCCGCGGCCGCCAGCGCTCGAACACCGCCGCCAGCACCTCGCTCGTCACCGGCTTGGACACGTAGTCATCCATACCGGCCTGCAGACAGACCTCACGATCTCCCTGCATGGCATTAGCCGTCATCGCGATGATGGGGGTTCGACGGCGAGCGGGAGAGACGGACTGTTCTCGCCGCCGGATCTCGCGGGTGGCTCCGAATCCGTCCATCTCAGGCATCTGGCAATCCATGAACACCAGGTCATACGTAATGCGCGAGAGCGCTTCGACGGCCTCAAGCCCATTGGCCGCCACATCCACACGATGCCCCAATCGCTCGAACATCCGAACCGCCACCTTTTGATTGATGATGTTGTCTTCGGCGACCAGGATTTTCAGCCCGGCCGGCGGGGCGGCCTCGGCCAGGGTGTGGCGCGTCACCAATTCCGGTTCGGGCCGCGCGGCCCGCTCAGCAGCCGGAACCTCCGATTGCTCCAGCACCATGGCAAGACAGCGCAACAACTGGCTTTCCCGGATCGGTTTGGTGAGATAGGCGGCGACCCCCAGCTCTTTGGCGGTCTTCGCATCTCCCCGCTTCCCGACCGACGTCAACAGAATCACGCGCGGCGGCGCCTTCGTCGCGATGACCGCCTGCGCGAGCTGTAATCCGTCGGACTTCGCCAAGTCGGCGTCGATGATGGCCAGATCGTACGCGACTCCCCGGCTGGCCCGTTCCTGAAGATGGGACACGACGGCCGCGTGCTCGCTCATCACCGTGGATACCAGCTCCCATTTCTTCATGAGCAGTTCGAGAATCCGGCAGTTGATCGGTTTATCGTCGACGATCAACACCCGCTTCCCGCGCACCGAGACCACTCCTGGAGCCGCCGCATCGACCAGCGCCGGTTGCGGCTCAAATCGCGCCGTGAACCAGAACGTACTGCCCGATCCCGGCTGGCTGGCCACCCCGATCTCTCCGCCCATCATTTCCACCAGCCGCTTGCAAATCACCAGGCCTAATCCGGTGCCGCCATACTTGCGCGTGGTCGAGCCGTCCGCCTGGCTGAAGGCTTGGAACAAGTGAGCCTGTTGCGCATCCGAGAGGCCAATCCCGCTGTCGGCGACATCGAACCGGACGACCGCGACGCCGTCCTGTTGTGAGGCCAGCCGGACCTGCACAACCACGTCGCCCTGTTCGGTGAACTTGATGGCATTGCTCACCAGATTGGTCAGCACTTGCCGCACGCGGCCGGAGTCGCCGCGCAACGCGACCGGCACGTCGGCATGGAAAAGACAGGCAAGATTCAAATGCTTCGTGGAGGCTCGTTCTCCAAAGAGATCTAAGGCATCCTCGACCGCGTGCCGCAGATCAAAGTCGATAATCTCCAAGCTCATTTTTCCGGCTTCAATTTTTGAGAAGTCCAGAATGTCGTTGATGATGGTCAGCAAATGATCGCCTGAATTGCGGACGATTTCGCCGTACTCCCGTTGCTCCGCCGTCAGTTCGGTATCGAGCAGCAATCCCGTCATGCCGATCACGCCGTTCATCGGCGTCCGGATTTCGTGGCTCATCGTGGCCAGAAATGCGGATTTGGCTTCGGTGGCCGCGCGCGCTTGCGCCAGAGCTTCGTCGAGATCTCGGTTGCTCTGTTCTAACTGCCGGGCATAGGACGACAGCGCCTGCTCCGATTCCTTGCGCCGGGAGATATCCCGGATAAACGCGCTGAAGACCACCGTGTCGTCCAGACGCAACGGCGCGATAGATACTTCGACCGGAAACATCCGCCCGTCATGATGGCAGGCCTGAAACTCCACCAGCTTCCCGAGAATGCTCGACTGCCCCGTGTGAAGATACCGAGCAAGACTCGCGCGATGCGCCGCCCGCTGATCGGCCGGAATGACGGTATCGGCAAGATCCTTTCCCATGACTTCATGCGCCCGCCATCCGAACAGCAACTCGGCCTGAGCATTCCACTCAGTAATGGCTCCGTCACAATCCATCGTCACGACAGCATCGAGGGCCGTATCGATGATCAGGCGGGTGCGGCTCTCGTTTTCGCGCAACGCGGCTTCGACTTCCGCGCGTTCAAGAAAGAGCCCGATCTGGCTCCCGATGGTGGCGAGCGTCCGCAAGAGATCGGTATCGCGGGGATGGACGTCCCGGCTGAAAAACTCCATGACACCGAACACGCTGGCCCGCAGCCACACGGGAAATGCGCAGCCGGCATGCAATTCGTTCAGCGTCGCCGCCGCCGCTCGGATAAATTCATGATCCCGCAGGACGTCCGCCTCCCACAGCGGTTCGCCCCGCGCCCAGCAGCGGCCGGGGAATCCCGCGCCGGACGCGAAGGTCTCACGGCGGCTGGCTTCAAAAAATTCTTCGACAGGATACGGATGCCCCCCCCACGTCTGCAGGCACCGGAGCGTCTTGGTCTTTTCCTCCACTCGCCAAAATGCGCCCACCTGCCATTCCAAGCTGACCCCGATGACTCGCAACAATTCGGGAATCGCCTGCTCGACTGTCGAGGCCTCGGCCAGGACTTTCGCCACGGCATGCTGGAGCGCTTGGCGGCGCTGCGCATATTTCTGATCGGTGATGTCTCGCGTGACACTCAAGACCGACGGCGGGATGCCCGGCTCTCCCGGCAACAACACTAACGTCATCTCGAACCAGCGCGATTGCCCAGAAAAGCCCTGCAACCGCCCGCTGATCAAAACCCCCCGCCCCTGAAGGGCCGCGGCATGCGCATCCTCGTAGGCCAGGCGATCGTCCTCATGCATCCATTGGCCGATATCCCGTCCCAGCACTTCCTCGGGAAACCCGGCGTCGAAGAGCGCGCAGCCGGCCGGATTGATCTGAAGGACGCATCGGTCGCCATCCGTCACCAGCACCCCTTCCGGCTCCACTTCAAGAATCGTCCGCAGCCGGCGCTCATTGGCTCGGGCATGCATCCGCTCGTCCTGCGTATCCTTCCACTCCAACTGGGCGCGGCGGGTCGTGCTCACTAACAATCCCATCAGCGGGCCGACGATCAAAAGACCGGCGGTGCCCACCGTCCAGAGAAAGCGACGCACCGGCTCCACGACTTCGGCCCGGTCCACTCGCAACAGCACCGTCCATTTCGGGCTCTCGACCCCCTCCATCCCCTGTGTGCGGGCATACCCCGTCAAGACCGGCACTCGGCGGACAAAATGCTGTTCTTCGACAAAGCCAGACTCTCCCGAGGCGGCGCGTTGAACCGACAGCAGATTTCCCGGCGCAAGGTTCACCTGTCCCTGGCGCGCGGAATCCGAGTCGATGAACACCCACCCGTCTTCCCGAAGCACCTTGTATTCCACGGTGTGAAAGAACGACGTCTGCTGCTGGAACAACCGAATCGCTTCGGTCACCAAGCGCTCCAGCTGTTCGGCACTCACCCGGGTCGTGACGGCACCGCGAAACGAGCGCCGATCGGCATTGAGCCGATGATCCATGATTGGCGCCGTGAAGGAGACGGTTTCGACGCCGTGACTGGCCTCATCGGCGGTAATATCGCCAATGTGAAGCCCCGCTCGCTCTTGCCGCACCGCCTGAAACCAGCCGGTGGCCCGGACATCGAGTTGTCTAGCCTGAGGAATCGTAGCGGCAGCGATCCGGCCATCCGGATCGACAACGCCGATCCAGAAATAGAGAGGGTAGGCCTGATGAAATGTCTCAAGGATATGGCTGCGAGCCGCTGGAGTCTCTCCGTTCATCGCCAGCGATTCCGCAAGAGCCTGCACGCCTCCAACCCGCTCATTCAGCAACAAATCGAGTTTCGCGGCCACTTCTGCGGCCATGATGGACACCGTTTCTCCGGACGCCGCCACCGTTCGCCGTTCTAGCCAGGCCCCTCCCACGATGACCGCGACCAGCGTAGCGAGCGCAATAAGCCCAATCAGCGTAAACTGGTGTCGATGTGTGAATACGCGAGAGCCCTTATCGGACAATGTGTTGCGATCGCTCACGCCCACGCCTCTCGCTTCCATTCCCAACAGTTCAAGTCCGGCAGGCAGACCACGACGCGGCCCGCTCCGGACAGACCTCCTGCTCCTCGTTCACGTCTGTATCGGGTCGTTCTTTCACGAACTTAAGGAATTCATGGCCAAATCCACCGATCTGACCGATCCGATGGAGCCGCTTCCCATCGGCCGGCGCGACAGGTATGATGCAAGCGATGCCACCCAAGATAATGACCAAAGAACAACTGGTTGAACAGCTTCAACCCCTGCGAGCTAACGGCTCCCGTATTGTTTTCACCAACGGCTGTTTCGATCTCATGCATATCGGCCATACCCGCTATTTGCAGGCCGCCAAGGCACTGGGAGATTTTCTGGTGGTAGGGGTCAACTCCGACGATTCCGTCCGGAGCCTGAAAAAAGCGCCGGACCGGCCGATCGTCTCGGAAGCGCAGCGGGCGGAAGTGCTGGCAGCCTTAGGATGCGTCGATTTTGTGGTCTTATTCCCTGAACCAGACCCCAAGGCGCTCATTGCCGCCGTGCAACCGGACGTGCTGGTGAAAGGCGGCGACTGGCCACTGGATCGCATTATCGGACGGGACATTGTGGAAGCGCGTGGCGGCAGGGTCCAAACTATTCCCCTGGTTCCAGGATTTTCCACCACGGCATTGATTCACCGCATTCGCTCAACCTCAACCTAATCTGTGTCACACCCCCCCTCTCCCGCAGATCAATGGCTCGCCCCGCTCGCGGCTGCTCTCCAGCAGACCTCGGCGCGGCCCTGCGTCACGGGTTTGCATGGATCGACCGCGGCGTTCGTGCTCACCAGCCTGGCTCACACACCCGCGCTGGCCGCATACCGAAACCGCCCCTGGATTATCGTCACGGCCAGCAATGAATCGGCGGAACGCCTCTTCGACGATCTCCAGTTCTGCCACCAGCTCATCGGCGTCCCGGGCGACCGGCTGACATTGTTCCCTCAATGGGAAACGCTGCCCTACGAGGCTACGGCGCCCCATATCGGCCTGGTCGCACACCGCATGCAAACGCTCCACCGCCTGCAATCCAGCTCCAATACGACCCTGGTCACTTCGGTCGCGGCTTTGATGCACCGTCTTTTGCCGAAAGACACTTGGGCCCATGCCACCCTGCACATGGAGCGCAACGGGACCGTCGAGCGCGACACGCTGCTGGCCAAACTGCTGCGGCTCGGGTATCGGCGCGTGTCGGTCGTGGAGATTCCCGGGGAGTTCAGCATCCGCGGCGGCCTGGTGGATATTTTTTCAACCGCCTACGCCGATCCGCTCCGCATCGAGTTCCTGGGCGATTCGATCGAAGCACTCCGGCTCTTCGACGCGGCGACACAAACCTCCATCCGCCAGATCGACGACGCCGCGATCTTACCGGCGCGAGAATACCTCCGTCCGGAAGATAGCCCGGACGCTGCGGCACCGATCGCGCCGGATGCGGAATGGCGCGCGCCGGATCTCTACCCGCAAATGGGCACGCTCTTCGATTATCTGCAGAAAGAACCGATTCTGATCTTCGACCAGCCCGCTACGCTTCAGGCAACCTGCGCCACGTTGTGGTCTAAGATCGAGGACAGCTATCTCCGGCACGGAGAACGGGATGCGGCCAATCCCTATCCAAGCCCAGACCGGCTCTTTCAAACCTGGGACGAAATCGAAATTCATGCAGCAGGCTGGCCGACGATTGCCCTGGAACCGCTCACGGCGCCCGATGCGACATGGAGCCCAGTGGTGTCCTTTCCAGCGCAGATCCCGGCCAGCGCGGGCCTGGGGATTCGCGGAACTCCATTCAGCCAAACGCTGTCCATACTCGATCGATTGCGCGACGGCCATCGCGTCGTGTTGATCGCCCGCAGCCGCGGGCAAGTGGAGCGGTTGCTTGCCTTGCTCCGGGAACATGACCTGCCGGCGATGGAATGGTCCCCGGCGGCTTGGAGCAAGCGGGACAGCGGCAAACCGCCGGTCGCCGTTGTGCATGGCGATTTATCCGCCGGATGGTTGTCGGAAATTTTTCGGCTCGCCCTTTTGACGGAAGAAGAACTCTTCGCCAAAGGCACGCGCCATAAAACCCAGCCGAAGAGCAAGACCGCGACGTTCCTCTCCTCTCTGGAAGACCTGAATGTGGGCGACTATGTTGTCCACGTACAGCACGGCATCGGCCGGTATCTCGGCCTCAAACGGCTGACGGTGCAGGATGTGGAGAGCGATTTTCTCATTCTGGAATTCGCCGGCGCCGACACGCTCTACGTGCCGCTCGACCGCCTCAGCCAAGTCCAGCGCTACAGCGGCGCCGACGGCCATGTGCCCAGGCTCGACCGCCTGGGCGGCACCAGCTGGGCGAAAACCACGGCGCGGGTCAAAAAAGATATCGAGGAGATGGCTCAAGATCTCATTGATCTCTACGCGAACCGCGAACTGGTCAAACGGGCCGGGTACGGCACAGCCGGCACGCTATATCACGAGTTCGAGGCGGCGTTCGAATATGAAGAAACGCCGGATCAACTCAAGGCGATCCAAGACATTGCGAAAGATCTGGAGTCGGGAAAGCCGATGGACCGGCTGGTCTGCGGCGACGTCGGCTACGGCAAGACGGAAGTGGCCATGCGGGCGGCCTTCAAAGCGATCGAGAGCGGGCGCCAGGTGGCGGTCCTCGTGCCGACGACTCTGCTCGCCCATCAACATTACGAAAACTTCGCCGAACGGTTTGCGCCCTTCCCGACGAAAGTGGCGGTGCTCTCTCGCATGCAGTCCCCGAAGGACACGAAAGCCACGCTGCACGACCTTGCCGCAGGCGTCATCGACGTCATCATCGGCACCCACCGGCTGCTGCAAAAAAG
This sequence comes from Nitrospira sp., assembly GCA_022226955.1. Classification (NCBI taxonomy): domain Bacteria; kingdom Pseudomonadati; phylum Nitrospirota; class Nitrospiria; order Nitrospirales; family Nitrospiraceae; genus Nitrospira; species Nitrospira sp. The sequence goes on along the minus strand of CP092079.1, from coordinate 505,551 downwards.
TGTGGTGTTCCATAATCTCGGCCTCGTCATCATCGACGAAGAGCAGTGGTTCGGCGTCAAGCATAAAGAACGGCTGAAACAACTGCGGACGCAGGTCGATGTGCTGACCCTCACTGCCACACCGATCCCGCGCACGCTTCAGATGGCCATGGCCAGCGTGCGGGACCTGTCGATCATCGATACGCCGCCGGCCAGCCGGCTGGCAATTCGCACGGCGGTCATCAAATCCAGCGACAAGGCTGTGCGCGATGCGATCCTGCGCGAGCTGGGGCGCGGCGGCCAGATTTATTTTGTCCATAATCGGGTGGAAACCATGTCGGCCACCGGCGCCTGGCTTCAGCAACTGGTTCCGGAAGCGCGGATGGTGATGGCCCACGGGCAGATGGATCCCAAGCTGCTCGAAGCGGTGATGCTAAAATTCGTCAAGCACGAGGTCGATGTGCTTATCGCCTCGGCCATCATCCAGTCGGGCATCGATGTACCGAACGCCAACACGATCATCGTCAACCGCGCCGACACGTTCGGCCTGGCGCAGCTCTATCAGCTCCGCGGGCGCGTAGGCCGCGGCGGGGAACAGGCCTATGCCTATTTACTCATTCCCGACGAGGGCCGGCTCACCGAAGATGCGCAGAAACGGCTGATGGCGATTCAGCAATTTACGGAATTGGGCTCGGGTTTCCGGATCGCCGCGGCGGATCTGGAAATCCGTGGGGCCGGGAATCTGCTAGGCAAAGCCCAGTCCGGTCACATCGCCGCCATCGGACTGGATCTCTATCTCAGAATGGTTGAGGAAGCCGTGCAGCGCCTCAAGGGACATGCGGTCGAGGAAGAGCCCGATCCCACCCTGCGCATGCCGGTCTCTGCGTTCATTCCTGAAACCTACGTGGAAGACCCGCACCACCGGCTCTCGCTTTACAAGCGCCTGACTGCGTGCAAGCAAGTCGGCGAGCTGGCGCTTCTTCATGGGGAAATCCAAGACCGGTACGGACTTCCCCCAGAGCCGGTGGAACGGCTTCTGGAGGTGATGCAACTGCGGGTGCTGGCCAAACTGCTCCATATCACAGCCATTGAAGTCACCCATCAATCGGCGACTGTCACTCTCGGCCCCAAAGCCACGATCTCCGAACCGGCCGTCCAGGCCATGATGGACCGGCTGAAGAAACGGCTGCGCTTCCTTTCGCCGCACGCATTCGAGATCCAGATGCCGCATGACGACTGGGGTTCGACCTTTACGGAACTCAACACAACCTTGCAAAGCCTGGGTCACTGTGATACCAACAAAACAACGACCTAGATTGAGACCGGGCTCGTGAACCACGCCGCGCTCTGGCACTGACTGGAAATAGACCATCGCTCATGCGCAATTTTCGTTCGTCGCTCGCTTTCGCCGCTCTGCTGTCCAGCTCCCTGTGGGTTCTGCCGGGCTGCACTCCGCCGCAAGAGGAACCTGTCCTGGCGCTCGTCAATGGCCGGGCGATCACCCAATATGAATTCGATGTTCGGTGGAATGAACTCTCGGAAGCGACCCGCGGCCGGTACGACAAGGACGGCGGCAAGCGGCGGTTTCTCGACGAATTGATCACCCGCGAACTGCTGATGCAGGAGGCCCGCCGCCAAGGGCTGGATCAGAACGATGCGATTCGCGATCGCGCGCAACGCTACAAAGAACAACTCGTGCTGGACGAACTTCTGAAGGACCGCCTCAGGGCCAAAGTCGAGCTGTCCCAGGCCGAGTTGGATGCCTACTACGAAAAGCACGCCCACCAGCTGCTGGCCCCACTCAAGGTGCAAGTCTCCCAGATGCTGTTGAGCAATTACCCGGCGGCCAAAGATTTGAAGAAGCAGATCGAAGCCGGCGGGGATTTTATCAAGTTCGCCCAGCGCTATTCCCTCGACGACAAGACCAAAGCCAAAGGCGGCGACCTCGGCCCCTATCGGAAAGGCCTCCTTAATCCCGACGTCGATGCCATCGTCCAAACGCTCCGGCACGGCGTGATCAGTGAGCCCATCAAGACCGACGCGGGCTACTACATCGTCAAGGTCAGTCCGCTGGAAAAAGAAACCATTCAGGCGGATCTCGCGACCCGGGAGCGGCTGCGTCAAGAGTTGCTGGCCGACAAACGCCGGAAACAATTTGAAGAAGTGATCGCGGATATCCGAACCAAAGCGACCGTCCGCCTGGCCGACGCCTCACGCTACATCACCGACGAAGACACCGGGAGACCGTAGCGCACACATCCGCCTCCTCAAACCCCTCATTTCGTGTACAATCCGCCGGTCTGCCCCGCACTCATCGAGGAGCACCGTATCCGTGCAGCTGAATTCGTCTTCCCGCACCATCGTTCGTGTCGCGCTTGGGCTGCTGCTCTCTCTGCCTTGGTTCACGCCCGCCACCCCGGCCATCTCTGCCCCCCAAGTGGAGGATCGGATTGTGGCAGTGGTGAATGCCGACCTCATCATGCAATCCGACGTCAAGCGCGAGCTGGCCCCCGAACAAGAGCGCATTCGCCGGCAATACCGCGGCGACGAATTGGATCAGCGCTTGAAGACCGCCGAATACATGGCCCTGACGAAAATGATCGAGCGGCGCCTGCAACTGCAAGAAGCCGCAACCAAGAACGTGGATGTCTCCGATCAGGAAGTGAAGCAGGCCATCCAGCAGATGAAGCAACAAGGCGAGACGGTCGACGAAAAAGATCCGCTGAGTGTGAGAAACGTGCGCGACCAGCTGACCCTTCTCAAAGTCGTCGACCGTGAAGTGCGGAATGGCGTCATGGTCGGAAGCGCGGAAATGAAACGGTACTACAAGGAACACCAGACGCGCTTCGCGCTCCCCGAAGAATACACCCTAAGCCAGATCTTGATTCAACCCCGCTCGGCCGATGGAGCCGCGGAAGCGTTGGAGAAAGCCCGTATTGTGATGGCGGAATTGAAGCGCGGCGAAAAATTCGAGGATGCCGCGTTGCGTTACTCAGATGGGCCGAACGCCTCGCGCGGAGGCCGGCTCGGGCTGGTCAGGCAAGGAGAGCTGCTCCCGGCCATTGAGCGCGCGATTGCGCCGCTGGTGCCGGGCGGGGTTTCCGAGATCGTCGAAACCCCCGAGGGGTATCATATTGTCCGTGTCGATGAGCGGACGCCGAAACAGTTTCGCCCCTTCGAGGAAGTCAAATTTGAAATCCAGTCGCTGGTGTTTCAGCAAAAGAGCGAAGACGTCTTCCAATCCTGGCTGGTCGGCTTGAAGAACAAGGCCTACATTGACATCAAGTTTTGACGAGATCCCGCAGCGCCCCCCAGAGCTGATCCCGCCCTTCTCCCGTCACCACTGAATAGGGGATGAGCTGCTGCCCTTCCGGTAATCCGAGATCGCGATGCGTTTGACGAAGGGTCCGCACCCGTTCGCTCGGTCTGAGCTTGTCGACCTTGGTCGCTACGATAACCGGCTCGCGCCCGATCGATTGCAACCAGGCCACGGTCTGGCGATCTTGCTCCGTGACCACCCGGCATTCCACTAACAAGACCACCGCCATCAACGACGGCTGCTCGGCCACATACGATTCAATCAGCGGCCCCCATTCCGCGCGGATGGATTTGGAGACCTTCGCATATCCGTAGCCCGGAAGATCCACCAGATACAACTTCGCCAACCCTGGATCCGAGGTGGCAATTTGAAAGAGATTCACCGCCCGCGTCTTGCCAGGCGTTCGACTGACTTTGGCAAGCCCTCTTCGATGGAGCAATGAATTAATCAGCGACGACTTCCCGACATTCGACCGCCCCGCGACGGCAATCTCCGGCAACTCCCCCTGAGGAAACTGTTCTGCCGACGCGCAACTTTTGATAAACTCAGATGAAAGAATTTTCATAGTGATGACGCAACCCCGTGACGCACCGTCATGTGTTTCTACACAGTAGCAGAATGCCAGGCGAGTAACACCCCCCTTCATGCCCAAAACCAAGAAACAACAGACTCTCGCACGCATACTGCTCTGGACCGTCTTACTTCTCGGAGTCCCGCTCGGCCTCCTCGCCTTAACCTGGCTGCTGACGTTGCCGGATGTGGCGCTTCTCGCCAAGACCAATCCAGGTCCGACGGCACTGATGGAACATCGGCAGACCCTCGCGCTGAGCCAGCGGAAGCCGGTCCCACGGCAATGGACCTGGGTGCCGCTTTCCCGCATCTCCCGCCATCTGCAGCATGCCGCCGTGGCTGCCGAAGATGCATCGTTTTTTATTCACGAAGGATTCGACTGGGAAGGGATCAAGGATGCGGCGATCCACAATCTCGAAGCCGGAGAACTGACACGAGGCGGCAGTACGATCACTCAGCAACTGGCGAAAAACCTCTATCTGTCGACCGAGCGCTCACTCTTACGGAAAGCCCGCGAGGCGCTGATCACCAGATCGTTGGAACACCATCTGACCAAGGGGCGGATTCTCGAGCTGTACCTGAACGTCGCGGAATGGGGGAATGGCGTCTATGGCGCCGAAGCGGCGGCGCGCCATCACTTTGGAAAATCAGCCCAAGACCTCACCGCAGAAGAGGCGGCCTGGCTGGCTGCCATCCTGCCTTCGCCACGCCGGTACGATCCACTCCGAAAGACGGCGTTCTTGAATAAACGCCATCAGCGCATCCTGAGAGGCATGAACCGGATTCCCACCTCTTCCCCGGCGCACTGATTCAAGACTGAGCCTCATTCGGCCAAGCCTGGGCTTACTCGGCATCGCCGATAGTGTGAGCATCTCGCTCGCCAAAAATCGCCGTCTCATAAGTGTAATGTTTAAACTCGAGCAGGTTTCGCGACGGGTCTTCAAGAAAGAAGGTGCGATGCTCGATGCGCATGCCGGGAAATCGCACCAGCGGCTGTTGATAAAACGGCAGGCCCTTCTGCCGGGCTCGTTCGGCTGTGGCCTCCCAATCCGATCGATCGAGAAAGACCAGCCCAAAATGGCGTGGATAGATCCCTGCCTGCACCGAAGTCTCTTCCGGCTCACGATGCCCCACCAGCTGATTCCCGGCCAATCCCAAAGTGATGGCGTTCGCCGACTCGCGCCCGAGTGTGCAGCCCAGTCCTTCGACATAAAAGTGTTTTGTGGCAGCAAGATCGTGAACGGGAAAAGCGAGGTGAAAGAGGCTGCGGCTCATCTGAAGCAATCCTTCACAGTGGGACGGCCCTTCCCATTCCACCAGCCGGCTGCCATGCGCGGGGTGACATGGGTAATGACGAATCGGCCGTCCGGAGCGAGCACCAGCGTACCAGCGGCGCCATCGATCCGTCGAACCAGTTTCTGTAAAACCTGCCTTGCCGCTAAGGCTGGGCGCTCGCCTTGTTCCAGACGGTCGCAGATTTCTTTTGCTACCGCAATGCGGATGATCCCCTCACCCAATCCGGTCATCGACACCGCGCCGCTGTCATTATCGGCATAGACTCCGCAGCCGATAATCGGCGTATCGCCGACACGCCCCGGCAACATCATATCGATGCCGCCAGTGGACGCGCCGGCGGCCACCGTACCAGTTCGATCCAACGCCACTGCGCCGACGGTTTCCTTTCCAGCTCGCTTCCGCAATACCGGTCCGCTCGACATCATCGCCTGGTAGAGCGCCAGCGTTTTCGGAGACCAGGTCTTCGTCATCGTCGCTGTTCGCACCGCATGGCCGGAGGGGCGGCGCGGCTGCCGTTCCAACTTGCAATGCTTGGCGAATGTCGACGCAGGCTTCCCGACAAGCAAGACATGCGTCGTCTGTTCCATCACCGATCGCGCGGCTGAAATCGGATGGACAATCCCTTCAATCGACGCGACCGCCCCGGCCTGCAAATCCCGCCCTTCCATAATCGACGCATCCATGCGCCGCACTCCGTCGAGCTGGACATGCGAGCCACGGCCGGCATTGAAAAGCCCACTCTGCTCCAGCGCGCGAACCGCCTGCTCCACGGCCGTGAGGGCCGGCGCACCGCGATCCAGAAGATGGTAGCCAATTTCCAATGCGGCTGTGAGACAGCCGGCCTGAGTTGCCGTCATGCGGCGAAGACCGGCGCCGCCATGGACAAGAAGCAGGGGACGGACAGATTTCAATTGAGCAACAGACCCTTCACGCGTTGATAGGCGGGATCGCTCATACGCTCAAGATCGGACCGGACAAACCCAAGCCCAGTGACGCAGAGTTCAAAATTGTCGGAAAGCTTCCGGAACAACGGCGGATCGATCTCGGCTCCCTGCTCGCCGAATTCGGCGACGATGCCGTACGAGCGCTTGCCGGTTTTCATATAATCCACGAGAAAATCCTTGTGATAAATCAACCCTGCTGTTTTCAACCGCCGTAAATATTCCGGAAACAGCCCCGCCATAAACAAGGTGAAGTCCCCGATATGCCGATGCACCTCCCGCTCGCGTTCGAAGGATTGGGCATCCAGCATCACCTCGGATTCAAACAACAGATCCGCCACCGTGTCGACCGGCTGATCCTGCTTGGTGCGGATCTTATACAACTGATCGGTATGTGTAAAATCGACAAGAAGATTGGAGACATAGCCCGCGACATTGAGATCGGGCCATCCAAGATGTTCGGTAAAGCTCCGCTCAGTCAGAGCCTCGAAGAGCTGTCGGAGAGGATGTTGTGGAGGAACCGCCGTTCCCATCTCCACCTCATCGAACAAGCGCAAAGACCTGCGCCTTCAGTATAGCAAACTCGCCGTTGCCTGAATTGCGATCTGCCTATTCTATCGGCTTCGCACGAATGAACTTGAGCATCCGCCATCAAGAATGTTTGTCGCGACTATCCAGCACAAATGTCACCGGCCCGTCGTTGACCAAGGCCACCCGCATATGCGCGGCAAAGATACCGGTTTCAACCGGAGTGCCGGACGTCCGCAGGTCTGCCGCGACCTGCTCATACAGGCACTTCGCGTCATCCGGAGACGCGGCACCGTCAAAGCTGGGACGGCGGCCATTGGCCGTACTCCCCAGCAAGGTAAATTGCGAGACAAGGAGAACGGAGCCGCCGACATCCACCAACGACCGGTTCATTTTCCCTTGCTCATCGGAAAAAATCCGGAACGTGCGGAGCTTCTCGACCAGATAGCGGCAATCCGCCGCCTCATCGCCTTTGGCTACTCCCAATAACACCAGCAATCCCATTCCGATCTGCCCAACCACGGTTCCATCCACGTCAACTGACGCGCTGGTGACCCGCTGTAGAATCGCCTTCATCGATCAGGTCCGTCCACGCTGCAGCTGGACCAGCGTGCCCTCAAGAGTCAGAAGCTTGCGCTTGGTCGGCAGCCCGCCGGAGAACCCGCCCAGCGTCGCGTCCTGCGCCACAATCCGATGGCACGGAACAATAATAGGCAACGGATTGGCCCCCACCGCGTTACCGACGGCGCGGGCATACTGTCGGCCACCGACACGCAACGCGACCCACTGATAGGATCGGAGCTTGCCATAGGGCACCCGCAAGAGCGCCCGCCAGACCTGTCGTTGAAATACGGTGCCGCGCGAAAGATCCAATGGCACATCGAACGTCTGCCGCTTGCCTGCGAGATAGTCGAGCACCTGCGCCTGCGCCATTTCCAATTGCGAAGACGATTCCAGAACCAGCGCATCCGACGCTTGCTCGCGGAAAACGGCAAGCACCCGCTGCTTCGAGGTCTGCGGCAACACGATGCCGTCAATCCCTTTGCCGGATTCAGCAATTCCCATCCAGCCCCAGCGTGACTCGAATAAAATCGTCCGCCGCATGCGTCTCCTTACTGGCCAGCCGCCCGGCCAAGTTTTCTTCGGACCATTCCCAAGACCATATTCAATTCATCGGACTTCAGCAACGCATGGACCCCTAAATAGCTCCCCGCGCTGATCCCGATCGCGCCGAGCAGCAACGCCGACTTTTCAACCCAGTCGCCAGAATGTGCCCAGAGCGAGACATTCGCGACCCAGGAACAGATTGCCATCAACGGAAGAGCGGCGAGCACAACTCTGAGAGACGATCGCCCCACCGATCCCCATTCCACACCACCCAAGCGGCGATTCAAAACGACAATCAAAATCCCCCCGTTAACCATAGCCGCCAGCGCCGTCGCCAGCGCCAGCCCGGCGGCGCCGAGTAGCGGCATCAGCGCCAGCGAGAGCGCGATGTTCGCCGCCACCGCAACCGCGGCGGAGATCGCGGGAAGCGTCGTATCCTGCAGGGAATAGAAGACCGCCACAATGATGCGCACACCGCCGAAAGCCCAGAGGCCAACGGCATAGCACAACACCGCCAGCGCCGTTTCCGCCGTATCGTGCGCCGTGAAAGTCCCGTGCTCAAAAAACAAGTGCACGATCGGGGTACGCAACAGAATCAACCCGGCCATCGCCGGCAGGATGATGAAGAGAATCATCCGCAACCCAAATCCGAACGTCGTCCGTAATTCGTCCTTCGCGCCCCGCGCTGCCTGAGCGGAGAGTGTTGGAAGAATCGCCGTTGCCAGGGCCACGCCAAAGATGCCGAGCGGAAACTGGATCAACCGCATCCCATAGAACAAATAGGTCGGCCCACCCACAAAAAACGAGGCGAGAATCGTGCTCACCGTCAGATTGATTTGCGTCACCGACAGGCCCAGCAACGAGGGCACCATCAGACGGCCGATTCGCCTGACACCCGGATGCCCTGGATCGAACCGCCAACCGAATAGAAAACCTCGGCGAGCCAATCCTGGCAGTTGCATCGCAAACTGCGCCGCGCCGCCCGCCACTACCCCAATAGCCACGCCGATAATCGGCTCCGGCAGCCGCGGCGACAGAAATAGCGCGCAGCCGATCATAAACACATTCAGAAACAGCGGGGAGAACGCGGGTGCCGCAAACGCCCGCAGCGAATTCAAAATCCCCATGGCCAGCGCGGCCAGGCTGATAAACAGCAGATAGGGAAACATCACGCGCGAAAGGACAATGGCTAAGGTGAGCTTAGCCGGATCGTCATGAAAACCAGGCGCGAGATACCAGACGATGACGGGCGTCGCGGCAATGCCGATCAGCACCGTTCCCGTCACGATCGTCAGCAGCGTCGTGAAGACGGCGCTGGCCAGCTCCCAGGCCTCGCGCTTGGTTTTCTGTTGATGATATTCGGTAAAAACAGGAATGAAGGCCGCCGACATGGAGCCCTCGGCGAAGAGCTCGCGCAACAGACTGGGAACCCGGAATGCGACATAAAACGCATCGGCCGCCGCCGTCGCGCCGAACAGGCCGGCCATGACCATGTCCCGGATAAATCCGAGAATCCGGCTGGCAAAGGTGCCGACGCCGATAAGGCCGGCAGCCTTGACCACTGAGCGTTGATCGTTCAATACCGATGGGGCGGGAGTCGCGGGTGTGCTCGATTCGGACATGGAGGCGGATTCTAACGGAACAACGGCAGGGCGTCCATCAATGACCCATTACCGCCCGCTACCGTTCGTCGATGACGTGGTCGGGCAATTCGTTGGGATTATCGCCGGCATGCCCCGGGCAAGCCTCTGCCAAAATCGCACCGCACGCGGTAATCGCCATTGAAAGCCCCGCGGCAATGTCGCCGCCTCGCAGATGTTCAACCGCCGCCTGCACCACCGGCTTCCAGCGTTCTGCCGGCACCAGTGCCGCCAGCGAACGATCCGGCAAGACATAGATTTGCCGCTCAAACATCGAGAGCATGATCAGCACGCCTGTATGGTCGCGCGTCTGCGACAGGGCATGCTGCGCGAACGCCCGCTCGGCCCTGAGCGCGACCTTGTATCGCAGGCGCGCCTGAGAGGTCAGCAGGCGGATAACGGACGGCCAGGTCCCAACCCAGGCCCCGGACAAATAGGCGAGGGTAACAGCGAACACCAGCCAGGCGGCATTCGAGGCATGCCATCCCCAGGGCAACCACGAGACCTCGACGGTCAGCAACAGCGCCAAGGTCGTGAGCCCGGCGATCAGTCCGCCCCAATGTTGCGCGTCTCGATAGCGGCCGGATCGCGCGACGATCATCGGCACGATTTCAGCTGCGGTCCGCTGCTCGGCCGCAGCAACCGCCTGCCGGATGCGTTCGCGATCTGCCGCGGACAACGCCGACGCTTTACCAGTCGCCACTCGCGCCTCCTCCCCCGAAATCTCCGCCCCCTCCGCTGAACCCTCCTCCTCCACCGCCGAACCCGCCGCCGCCCCAGCCTCCACCCCGGCTGCTGTACGATGTCCAGTCGTCGAATCCACGACCTCGGCGACCCGGCGTCGCACCTCCTAACACCAATACGAGCAGCAAGGTGCCTAGGCCCGCGACAAGAGCTGGAATCAACCAGGGAGACAGCCACAACGAAAGCCCCGTGCCGGCTAGAGCGCCGGCCACGCGATTCACATTCGACAACGCGAGACCGACGACCACTCCGACGATCAGCGCCATCAGAACTTGACCGATAGTGTCGCCGCCGCCGGCAGAAACCGTCGGCCGCTCCGGCGCTTGATAGGTCCCTTCGATGGTCTTCAGAATCGCAGCAACCCCAGCGACAATCCCGCCCGGCAAATCCCTGGCGCGAAAATGCGGAACGATCTCGTTGCGCATGATCTGGGCCGACTTGGCATCCGTCAACGCCCCCTCAAGCCCATAGCCTACTTCGATTCGGACTTTGCGCTCCTTCAACGCCACAAGCAGCAACGCCCCGTTGTCCGTTCCCTTCTGACCGAGTTTCCATGTCGTGGCGACGCGATGCGCAAACGGTTCGAGCGGTTCGCCTTCAAGCGACGGCAGTGTCAGCACGACGACTTGATTGCCGGTGGCCGTCTCATGTGCCTGAAGATCGGCCGTCAGTCGATCCGTCTCGCTCGTCGATAAGACATGGGCCAAATCCATGACCCGCCCAGTCAGCGGCGGCACGTCGAGCGACCAGGCCAGGTCTTGGCTCAGGAGCATCGCCAGAAAGACAAAGAGCCGCGCCGGCTTGCGCCAGGCACGGCTCATGTTGGTGATAGACATCGTGATGCGACCAGGTTAGTTAGAACTTCACCTCTGGCGGCTTCGCCACGGCCTTCTCATCCGCTACCGTAAAGTTCGGCTTCTCTTCCATGTGAAGAAGGAATTTCGCCGTCAAATTGGTCGGGAAAAAGCGGACCATTTTATTGTACTCCGCCACCCGGTCGATATAGCGCTTGCGCGCGACGGCAATGCGATTCTCCGTTCCCTCCAATTGGCTCTGCAAATCCCGGAAGCTTTGATCGGCTTTCAAATTCGGATAGTTCTCGGCAATGGCGATGAGCCGCCCCAATGCGCTGGTGAGTCCGGCCTGAGCCTTCTGGAACTGTTCGAAGGCGGCCGGATCCTTCAAGGTCTCGGGGGTCACCTGAATGCCGGTCGCCTGCGCGCGCGCCTGCACGACGCCTTCAAGCGTCTCCTTCTCATGTTCGGCGTAACCTTTCACCGTCGCCACGAGGTTGGGAATGAGATCGGCCCGGCGCTGATATTGATTGATGACCTCGCTCCACGCGGCCTTGGTATCTTCGTCCAATCCTTGGAGATCGTTATAACCGCACCCCGACGTCAATCCTGCAAAGAGGATCACAAGGCCGACCGCCAGGTTCATCACACGCGCACGTCCCATACACTCCTCCTTTTCCCGACTTATGCAAGACTACAGTCCAGTCCGGAGATCATGCTACCATGGGGATAGTCATTAAGATATGCCGGGTGCGAGGTCTCGATGTCGCTGGAGTCGTCGTCTCATCTATCGGGCGGGTTTCAAGTGCGGCACCGCGCGCTGGGTATCTATCAAGGCAGTGCGATCGAGCTGGCCTTCTGGCACCCGTCATCGGGAATGCCGGAATACGGCCTCTGTCGTTTCTCCACGGAAATACGGGCTCAGGCACTGGTCGATTTTCTCTGCTCGCCGATGTGCGGAGAGCCGATGGCTCGCGGCGAGCTGGCCATCGAACCCTACGATCTCGCCGAACACAACCGGTTGATCGACGAACACCCGCTCCCCTCCGCCTGGGAAACGCCGATCTAGAGGCGGCCGCCTTCGCTCGGGATTCTCTTAAATAGTGCAATATTGGAGAGATGCGCTAGTGGGCAACCGGAGAGGCCATCACTTTGGGCAGAACGGCTGACGTCGCTCCGGCATTGGATTGAATGAAGGCAAGCAACTGTTTGTTCTCTTGCGCCTTCCGAAGAAATTTGAAAGCAATCCCGCGAGAACTGATCGATCGAACCATCGCCGCCACTTCGATTGGAGACTCCTCATCGAAAATCGCAATTTCAAGATAGAAAATATCGTCGACATGGACCTGTGCGTCGCTCTTGATAATGCAGCCGCCCATCGACAGGTCCATCACGATTCCTTCGCCTCGAACCTTGCCTCCGGAAAAAGAGAGAAACAACCGTACGGGAATCCGAAGGTGCTCGCGGCGATCAATGGCATGTTTCGCTTCTACCAGCCCGATTCGGCAGGCCAGAAACCGGTAGCTGCATTCCTGGCAGTAAAACGGCGAAATCCAAACCCATGACGCCACATGTTCCCGAGGCGACTGTGGGCGCGCCCGCGAGACCGTATCCTTCCGGCATTGCGGGCATGTGAGCTGACGGGCCATCGTACGCGATCCTTTCCCCCACGGCGCGAGATCGTATGGGCGAGGACGACAAAGGCGAATCATGTTGCGCTCGCCTCATCGCACGGCCTTCGCAGCTGTCTTGAAGACCTCCATCAATCGTCACGACTCTTGCCACTCACTATAAATGTGTTTGCTTGCCAGTCAAGCTGAATGCCAAGTTTCGCAGCAGATCCGCGCGCCAACCGCTGTCTCTGTGCCACGTGCTAGGCCTTCGCTCTCATCCTCCCTTGGCGAAAGCCATCAACAATCGTAAATAGTCTTGGCCCTTTCCAACCTCCGTGCAAATATTGCAGAAGACTGCGGAGGATTTTGTGTACCGTCGCGACATTTCATCCACATTGCGAATCCTGGCGGTGCTGTTAGGAGCGTTTGTCTTCTACCACATCTGGACCTTGTCCCCGACGACGCCGGTGCCCACACCTGCCTCGTTGCCGGCAACGACTATCGATGCCACGCCCAATTTCCCTCCGGCGCTCGTGGAGCCGGCTCCGCCGCAAGACGTCCCGCGAACCCGGCTCATCGAATTCGGCGAGACCCCGAGTGCGGCCCATCAGGCCATCAGAGACAGGCTCGATCGAAACGAATATGCAGAAACAGAATCGGCGTTGCGCGCGCTCGGCAAAGCCCAAATCGCCACGTCCCGCGACAAGACCTACGTGGCGGCATTGTGGAACAACCTTGGCGTTCAACGGGAGAAGAGCGGCGGGATCGACGTCTCCGTCAAGGATTTCAAACGGGCCGCCGCATTAGCCCCGCGCAATCCAACCGTGCTCTTAAATCTCACACAAGCCTATTGGGGACTTCGGCATCCATCCCTCACGCCTCGGTTCCTCGAAGGGGTGATCCAGGCCGCACCGGATGATCCCTTCCCCCACCTGGCGCTGGCCGAACTACTCATAGACAAGGGACGGCACCAGGAGGCCGCTCCGCATCTGAAGCGGGCAAGAGCCCAAATCCATCATGATGCCGGCCTCGCCGCGCTGCTCGAGAAACTGGAAGACATGACGGCAAAGGCTGCGCTCGAAGCGCAACAGGCGAAGACCGTCGCTCCAACGACAACACCGGCCAAACAGACGCCCACGCAAGAACTCCTTCCACTCTCAACAGACAGCATGGCGCCGGCTTCCACCGAACACTTAGAGCCTACCCCCGCGGCAGAACCGCTGCCTTCTGCGAATCCTGAAAACGACACGCCCCTGCCCATCCCTATGCCGGCTGAGCCTGCACACTGAGTCATACATGGATAGCGTGGCTCAGTCCTGTGTCGGCCGGTTAGGCCGGTGCCCGCCAGACCGCCTGCCCGGCGAGGTGCCCCGTGGCCCAAGCCCATTGAAAGTTGAATCCGCCGATACGCCCATCGCAATCGAGGATTTCTCCGACTAGATAGAGACCCGGCGCCAGCTTCGATTCCATCGTGCGAAAATTCACTTCTTCCAACGGCACCCCGCCGGCTGTCACTTCCGCATAGTTCCATCCCCGATCTTGCACAATGGGAAACGGACAGGCCGTCAATAGAGACAGGAGATGCTCCCGGTCCTTTTTCAGCAGCTGCGCAATGGCTGTCCGGCTCTCGCAACCGGCATGTTGGATAAGCGATTCAGCGAATCGTTGAGGGAGCCGTTGCGCGAGTACGGTCCCGAGAGAGCGGCGGGGATGCGCTCTCGCCTGTTCCATCAACCACTGCCGCACCTGCTCCTGATTCTGCCCAGGGAAAAAATTACTGTAGACCGCCGCCGGCTCTCCCTGCTCTTGCGCCAGACACCAAAACCGGCTGGCATCCATCACAATCGGCCCACTGATCCCGAAGTGAGTCCAGAGCAAACTCCCTGTTCGTGAATCGACACACTGTCCCTTCACCATCGTCGTCAGCTCGACTTCTTGCGAGAGGCCGGACAAGGCCTGGTGAAACATCGCATCATTCAGCACGAGTGGCGCAAGCGCCGGAGCCGTCAGCGTGACATGGTGTCCCAGCCGCCTGGCCAGCTCATAACCAAACCCATCGCTGCCCGATTTGGGAATCGACCGGCCTCCCGTGGCGAGAATCACCCGACCCGCCGTCAAAGCTCCATGATTATGGTGAATGACAAATCCCGCTCCCGAATCGGGAAGGCGGTCGATCGTGGCTACTCGATGATCTGGGGAAATAGTCACGCCGAGTTCGCGACAGCGCTCAACAAGCGCGTTCAGCACGGTTCGTGCTTTATCGGTGACGGGAAACAACTTGCCGGTCTCTTCACACTTGAGCTCAACGCCCAGCGAAGCAAACCATGCGATGGTGTCTCCAGCGGAAAAGGCGGCCAAGACATTTTTGATGATCCGGCGATTACCGAAAAAATCCGTCGCGGTGATGACATCATGCGTGACGTTGCACCGGCCCCCACCGGATACCAGGATCTTGGCGCCGATGGTCTTAGCCCCATCGAGGACAACGATACTCCGTGAACCTGACGGTTTGGCTGCTTCTCCGGCAAAGATGGCTGCGGCGAGCCCAGCCGCGCCAGCGCCGACGATCGCGAGATCGGCCGTGACAACCGGATGACGTTCTGGGCTGGACATGAAAATATCGTAGACTGGTCAATACCGTACAGCTTCTAAGGGGAATCATACGCGCGGCAACTCTAACAGGATTGACGACACCGGTCGAGCGATCAACAGAAGACCTGCCGAGTACGCACGCTGGGCGTGTACCACCAATCTACAACCCTGAGCGTCTATCGGTCCGGGATCTATCTGAGTGCTCTGAGGTCGCAACCAACTGCTCTATCCGTTCCTTGAGAAAGTTGAATGCACGGTCGAATGCGGCTTGCGTGTCTGCTTCGTTCCCCAACACCTTGGCGGGATCGGGCGTACCCCAATGAAGTTTGGTCGGTTTGCCTGGGAAAATAGGACAAGTCTCACCGGCCGCCTGATCGCAGACCGTAATGACCACGTCGAGGGATTGAGCGGCAAACTCGTTCCAGGATTTGCTGGAGGGCTGGCCGGGATCAATGCCGTGGCGCCTGAGGGTTTCAATAGTTCGCGGATGCACGTACCCAGCCGGGAAACTCCCGGCACTCCAGGCCTGGAACCGTCCCTGCCCCAATTCATTCAAGAGCGCCTCGGCCATGATTGAACGGCACGAGTTGCCGGTACAGAGAATGAGAACCTTGATAGGACCTGTCGGCATAAGACTCAACGCCCTCCCTAGGCCGTCCCTCGTCAAACCAGCTCCTCCGGAAACCAGTGCCGCGTCCGGTTACAGATATGGCAGACGGACAACATCACGGGGACTTCAACCAATACGCCGACGACCGTTGCCAGCGCCGCGCCCGACTCAGGCCCGAACAGGGCGATGGCCGTCGCCACCGCGAGTTCAAAGAAATTACTGGCCCCGATGAGTGCTCCGGGCGCCGCCACCGCGTAGGGCACCCGTAACCACCGCATTAGTCCATAGGCCAAAGACGCATTCATATAAACCTGGAGAAGAATCGGCATCGCGATGAGCGCAACATGCCAGGGTTTGGCTGCAATATTGTCTGCTTGAAACGCGAAAATGAGCACGAGCGTCAGGAGCAGAGCCGCTATCGTGACCGGGGCAAAACGCGGCAAAAAATCCTGTTCGAACCAGCCAAGTCCATAGCGAGCAATCAGCCAGGCCCGAACCAGGAGGCCGATGGCCAGCGGGATCACAATGAAAGCCACCACGGAGTACATCAGAACACTGAGCGGAACCGTCAGCGAAGAGGCCCCACCGACCAGGAACCCAATGATAGGAGCAAACAACAGCAGCATCAGAAGGTCGTTGACGGTCACTTGAACTAAGGTATAGGCCGCATC
This sequence comes from Nitrospira sp., assembly GCA_022226955.1. Lineage (NCBI taxonomy): Bacteria > Pseudomonadati > Nitrospirota > Nitrospiria > Nitrospirales > Nitrospiraceae > Nitrospira > Nitrospira sp. The sequence continues at coordinate 489,147 of CP092079.1, read as the reverse complement.
CCCGTCTGTGAGATAGCTCCAGACGAAGACCATGGCCGTACAGGGAGCGGCAGCCAAGATGATGCAACCGGCAATGTATTGATCGGCTTCCGCGGGCGTCATCCAGGCCCCAAACACAAACCGAAAGAAGAGCCATGCAAAGAAGGCCATGGAGAACGGCTTAACGAGCCAATTGACGGCAAGCGTCACGAAAAGCCCTTGTGGCCGGCGACCGACATTGCGCAACGCCGTAAGATCGACTTTCATCATCATGGGAATAATCATCAGCCAGATGAGGACGGCAATCGGAAAGTTGATATGGCTTCCCTCCCCAAATTCCCAGCTCCGGAACGCGCTCACCAATGACGGGAACGCCCGCCCGACAAGAACCCCGGCAACAATGCAGAGGCTAACCCAGATAGTCAGATAACGCTCAAAGATATTCAGTCGTTTCTCCGAGAAAGCCGGTGAAGAGAGATCGGAATTCATCGCACGCACCCTATTCGTATCGTCATTTTATTAATCAATAAATCTTGATGCATAGGATCAAAAATAGGCTACTCGCATTTCTTTTTTGAAGAACCGGGCATCGCGATCGCGTTCTTGAGCTCGCTGACGAAGTCTTCAAGATCTTCCAATCCCTCTCGATTCAACGAATAATACATCCATCGTCCTTCCGGACGGTCACGGATGAATCCTGCCTCCTTGAGTACCTTGAGATGAAACGACAGCCTGGACTGCCCGGTCTGGAGCGCGTCCGTCAATTCGCAGACACATTGCTCTCCCTCCTTCAGCCTAGCGAGAATCTCCAACCGCGTCCGATCGGACAAGGCATGAAAGAGAACCGCCGCTTTGACTCGCTGCTTCGTAGCCATCGCGCACACGATACATCAACAATTATTGATTAATCAACTCTTCAAGATTCGCTCTAGCAGATGCTCACACCAAAGACTCCCTGCAATCGAACAAGTTGGGGCAGGATCCAGTTGTTTTGAAATCGCGCCAGGCTTACCGGCTTATTTAAGCAGCAGCTTTGCAATCCCTGAGGCCGGCACATCGACTTCGCCAAAATCCGATTGTCCTTTGATGCTCCCTGGAATGGCCAAGGCAAATTCCCCTGTCTTGCCGTTCATCAGTGTGATAGTGAGCAACGGCGGTTCTCCACCGGCATGCGACCGAACCTCGATCTGACGGATGTTCGCAAACTTCACAGTAATTGTGGCCGTGCCGCGCTTCACGGGAATTTCCTTGATCTCATGCGGGATAAAGGACGTGTCGCTTATTTTCTCTTCCCAATAAAACCGCACCTGTTTGAGCTCGCTCTCGACACCCTGGCTGTCGAGAATCGTCGCCTGAAACTGCCTGTCCGCTTTGTCCAGACTCTGTTGCGCGGCGCAGGGCTGTCCCACCGCCGATACCCCCACCATCGTACCGGCCGCGAAAACCAGGCCGCAAACGAACCGCCATCCACGCTGTGCCATGATGCTTCCCTCCTTGTTTGTGAAGCGCCTAAAAATCGACGCCTCGCAGGATGCGGCCCTCCTCTATTCCTGCTCAACGGCGCGCCCTCCGGCTCTCTTTGTGCCGTTCCGGTGTAGCCTCGGCACGCAACAGCGGTAGCCGTCGCGAACGGAAACGATATCGACGTCTATCTCATAGAGACGGCGCACGTTGTCTTCGGTCACCACCTGTTGCGGATGTCCGTCGCCCACAACGCGGCCTTGCTTGAGTAGAACGACGCGATCGGCGACCAGCAGCGCATGGTCGGGGAAATGCGTGGTCTTGAGGAACGTCAGCCCGTCGGACGCCAGCAGGGCGATCTGCTCCAGCAGACGCACTTGATTGCCGTAATCCAGGCCGCTGACGGGTTCGTCCATGATGACGATCTCCGCTCCTTGCGCGAGGGCCCGCGCGATTAACGCAAGCTGCCGTTCACCACCGCTGATTTCCGTGTAGGGGCGATGCGTGAGGTGCGCAATGCGGAGTCGATCGAGGGCGTTTTCCGCGCAGCGCCGATCCTCTCGGGAATAGGAAGACCAGAAAGAGCGGTACATCATCCGTCCCATGAGCACGACATCGAGGACCGAATACGAAAAGGAGAGGTGGTGCGATTGCGGCACATACGCCATGCGCTTCGCGATATCCGCCGGCGCAAGCGCTCGGAGAGACTGTCCTTCCAAACGCACGTCGCCGCTTCGACAGCGATGGATGCCGAGCAGCACCTTCAAGAGCGTGCTTTTCCCGCTTCCATTGGGCCCGAGCAGCGCCACCACCTCGGCTTTTCTGAGGGACAAGGAAATCCCTTCCAGGGTGGGTGCGTCGCCATACCCGAAGCTGACGTCTCGCGCATCCAACACCGTAGTCATGCCCACTCCTTTTTCGTCTTCAGCAACACGAGTAAAAACATCGGAATCCCGATTAACTCCGTGACCACGCCGACCGGAATTTCGACCGGGAACAGATTGCGGGCCACATTGTCCACCGTCAGCAGGAACAGGGCGCCGAGAATCGCGCTGAATGGCACCAGAATCTCGTTATTCGGCCCGACGAGGAATCGGGCGACATGAGGAATCACCAAGCCGATCCATTCGATCCGTCCTGCCATGACGACCGTCAGCGCACTGATCAGCGTGGACCAGAAAATCACGACGTACCGAATCCGCCGCACATTGATGCCCAGCGCCGTCGCCTCTCCATCGCCCATGCTGAGCACATTGAGATACTTGCCTAACAATCCCAGCGCCAATATCCCGATCAGCAGGGGAATCACGAGAACCGTCACGCTGTGGGCATCGACGTTCGACAGCCGGCCCATCAGCCACATGACGATAGCCGGCAATTGATCGTACGGATCGGCCACAAATTTCACGATGGAAAGGAGCGAGGCAAACAAACCCGTGGAGATGATTCCCCCCAACACGAGGATCAACAGCGAATGCTCGCGGTACAGCGCCGCGATGCCGAGCGCGAGACCAACGGCAATGAGCCCAAATAGAAACGCGCTCATCTGCACCGCCAGCCAATGGTCAAAGAACACCATGGCCACGGCAGCGCCGAACGACGCGCCGGCCAGCACGCCCAGCAATCCCGGGGAAACCAAGGGATTCATGAACAGGGCTTGGAACGCCGTGCCGGACGAGGCCAGCGCCGCGCCGATCAGCATCGCCGCCACGATGCGGGGCAGCCGGACATCCAAAAGCAGCACATGCAATTCTTGAAACCGGCCGGCATCCATCCCCTCCCCGCCGGCATACAACGCCGTGAAAAACTGCAATATGTCGCCCGGCGGGACAGCGTACCGGCCGACCATCAAGGACGCCGCTGCCATCGCCGCCAAGACAAGCAACAGCCCCCATGCCCAGTAGCGATGGTTCGCAAAGGAAGGCGCCGACCGCCGATGGTCATCCTGCGGCGTCATGGAATGCCGCTCAACATCTCGTCGGCTTGCGCGTCCGTCAGCGAATACTGGAAGAAACGATTGTAGAATTGTTTCATTTCCGCCTTCACATTCAATTGGCCTATTTTGTCCGGATGCAGGAGAGCGAAGGCCCACAAGACCGTCAACGGCTGCTCCACTGTGCGATACCCCCAAGGATGCGCGCCCGCTGGAATACTGTAGACCTGGCGATTCACCACCGCCTTGACTGTCCTCAATCGTGTGTCTCGGTAGACTTGCTCGATTTCGCCCGGAGCGCTCACGATCACAATGTCCGGGTTCCACTTCAGGACATGTTCCATTGAAAACGACACGCTTTCGAGATGCCGTCCGTCCTCCGTGACACTGACGCCCCCTGCCTGGCGAATCCACCAGTCGGCAATCAAATGCGGCTGCGTCATGGTTTTCAGGCTGCCAAAGAGCACCGTGGGCCGCCGGGAGTCCGGCGCATCCGCCACGGCGTCGCTGACGCGAGCCAGCAAACGGTCGGCGTAATCGAGATAGTCGCGCGCCTCCTGCTCACGCCCGAAGACGGTTCCCAGCAACAGCATCGTCGCTTTCACATCCTCCGGATTGCGCCAGGCGAGCACCAGCACGGTAAACCCTTTCCGCTCCAGCGACTCTGCCACCCCTCGGTCCATCGTCAACACCACATCCGGGCGGAGCGTGAGCAGCGTTTCGAGGTCCGGCTCCCTTCCGGGCCCTTGGATCACGGGCCGTTCCGCGAGCGTTGGGGCAAAGATCGTTTGATACTTGTGGCGCGGCGATCGCGCAAACAAAGGCAACCCGTTGACGATGGTCTCCCCTTTTCCCAAAGCCAAGATGAAGCTATTGAGCACCGGCACCGGGCCCAGCGTCGCCACGCGCGCGGCGGGCACAGGAACGGCAACCGATCGCCCCACCGCGTCGCGCACGATGCGCGTCGATTGGGCATGCGCTATGCTCGGGTGAGCGCACCAACCGATGCCAAACAGGCTTGCTAAAAGACACAGGCCGAAGGCCGTTATGACAGCGCGCCCTGTGCTCATTATTTGACGCCATAGGTGATCGGGATGCGCCAGGCCACCTGCGCCTGTCCCAGCGGATGCGCAAGCGCGAGTGGAGAGATGCGGCGCAATAATGCTACCGCGTCCTCGTCGAGCGCTTGGAAACCAGAGCTTTCCGCGATGACGAGATCTCGTAATTCTCCCGCCGCTGTGATGACGCCACGCACCACGACACGGCCTTCCCACCGCCGCTCGGCGGCGCCGTCGGGATACCGCTTCATGCGCTCGATCTTGCCGGCCAACGCCTCTTTCAACCACCCGTAATGCGCTCGCGCTCCTGGCATCGCGTGGCTCGCCTCCGTATGGAGGACCGGTCGCTCCTCGACCGGAGCATAGCGCGCAGCGACGAGCGGAGGATCCATCACTTCCATCGGCTCCGGCGCAGTCGCCGCCATCGCCGGCGGCCTCTCGACGGTAGGCCGGGCAGTCACGGATGTAGAGACCTCGGCCGCTTGCCCGCGAGAAGCGATAGAGGATGCCGGCACGACCGTCCGCTCGTACGCCGTGCGAGTCTGTGCCGAAGCGCGCGCAACCGCCTCGCTGCCCTGCACGACCGCGGGCCGCTCGCGCTCTGATACCACCGCCTGAGATTCGATTGTACGCGCGATGGACTCTCGCATCGGAACAGCCTGCTCATACGGCTGCGCCGCTAGGCGGGCAATGGCTTGCGCCCGGTGGACAGGCTGTCGATTCACCACAGCGCGGGCCGCGGAAACAGGCGCGGCTTCGGCAGCTTCATGTAGCTCCCGCGGCGGCTCGATCGGAGCGGACACCGCCTCGCGCAAGGCCACCTCCCACCGAAACGGCGGCTCGGGATGCGACAACGGAATGCGCAACCCATACAGTGCCCCGATGATCGCAAGACCGTGGAACACGCACGAACACACCCATCCCGATACCCGTCCTTCCCGCTCGGGGCCTTCTCCATGCTTGAACACTGGCGCGTACAGCATGCCGGGCCGTCAGAATTTCAGCCCGACCGAACCGGCGACCGTAAAGGGCGCGCCTGGGAAATAGGCCGCGCCGCCCCCCAGCCGGTCCTCGAATGCGTTAATGACGCCGACATATTTTTTATCGAACAGATTGAGAAATTGGAGCCCGATGAACCCGTCCTTGACACCGATAAGCTGCCGAAACAGTTTCGGGTTGGTATACGTCAAAAACAGATCGACCACTGTGTACGGAGCCACCTTTTCCGTATTGTCCACGTTCCCATACCGGGAGCTGACGTAGCGCACCATGGGCGAGATCTCCAGCCCATGCAGCCTGTAACTTAGTCCGGCCTTCACCATGAGCTTGGGAAAGTCCGGCGTGTCGTTTCCCTTAGTCGCAACGACTGCCCCGGATGCCGCGGTGGTATCGCTCGCCATTTCGGACTTTCCGTACAGGAATGACCCGAAGAGAGACAGCTCATCGATCGGCTTGGCGCCGAACTCGATCTCTCCTCCATAGGCGCGCGCATCCGCCGCACTGGTCCTGACATTCGTATTGAGCACCGGATCGAACACCCCGACCAACAGATTTTCGTACCGGGTGTAGAAGAGAATGGGGGTCAGATAGATCCGCTCCGTGTTGTATCGCACGCCGAGATCCACGTTATGGGACGTCGCCAGCTTCACACGGTCGACCAGGGTTTGGACCGTCAGGCCCGCGGCATTGAATGCGGCCCGGTTGTTCGCGAAAATTTGCTGGAACTCCGGAAACCCATGCGGCTGCGCGTAGTTTTTCCCATAGGCGAGATAGGGCGTGACGGTCTTGCTCACCGCATAACTCAGGCTGAAATGCGGCAGCCAGGCTTCGTACGTTTGGCTCCGATAGCTCGTGGCAGGATCTCTGGCGGCAGAAGACGCCAGCGCCTCGTTGTAGGACACATCGGGAATGCCGGCGTTATTGAAGCCGGTCACCGACGGCTCGTACATATTGAAGTATCGAAAGCCCGCCTCGATATGCAGCGCATCGATGTCCTTCGCCAATTTGACATAGGGGCTGTTGATGACGCCGTTTCCCTCTTTCTTCGCCAGCAGCCATTGGGCGAACTGAAGCTGCCCGTTCTGAAGCCGGAAGTATTTTTCGGAAATGGGCAGATCGAACTGTTCGTACCAGTACCCGGCTTTGATCTCGGTCTCCAGGAGATGCGTGGTGTATTCCAAGACGCCGCCGAAGCGGTCGAACATGCTTCTTCGTTCCCGTACCGCTGGGGCGCCCAAAAACCCGCCGACTCCGGCTAGTCGAGGAGCAGATTCACGAAAATAGTACGGCTTGACCGTGATGACATGGTCGGGGGCTGGCGTGATCGTGATCAGCGAGAACAAATTGTAATTGGTGATCCTGTCCCGGTTGAAATCGTAGTACGACGTGTCCTGCGCGGCGATGTTCCGAATGCCAGGATTGTAGTCGAGGTCCCTCGCGGCATTGCCGTTCTGCACCTGCGCGAAGGTCAGCGGGCGAAACGCATGTTGACGAGCTTCGTTGTAATCGAAAAACAGGTCCGCTTTGACGAACCGCCCGAAATCCTGACTGGCGCCGAAGGACACATGGTGGCGGTCCGATGGCGCCCCGCCTTCTCCCCGCCACTTGTCGGCTGTCGTGTACGAATACGACGCATAGAGCTTTGTCCCGGTAGAAAGCCGCCCCGAATCCACCCGGACGTAATTTCGCATGAAGCCGTACGCGCCGAATCCGTTCCGAACCTCGACGCCGAATTCGTTGGCGGGTCGCAAGATGCCGAGGTCGATATTGCCAGCGATGTTCATCGCGCCCAGCCCTTTATCGGGCGGGACGGCGCCGCGGTACAAGGTCACGCGGGAAATGTTTTCCAGGTCGAGCATGTCGGGCCTCGGCCCCGGCGATTCCTGCGCCCACACCGGCACGCCTTCGATCGTCATCGCAGTTCCTTTCCCCGGCTGTCCGCGCACCCGGAGATTGAACGGACTCCTGGTATTGAGCCCGTACGGGTCCGCCGTCTCCACGGAGACCGACGGGAGCATGCGTATGGTCTGATAGACCGACGTCTGCGCCGGACCGCCCAAAAGCTGGATCGCGTCCTTGGTCATCGTGCTCTCGGTCCTAGGTTGACTGCTTTTGCCCTCAATGAACCTCTTGCTGTCTACTCCTTTGATCTCGACTTCTTCCAACTGGACTTCTTCGGCAACCGCCGGGACCGCCGCGTAGGAGCCGACAAAACACAGCGCCCATAATCCAAACCGCCATGCCGCTTTCATCGATGCTCGACTCCTTTCTGTTTCCTATCGACCTGAATCGATGGTCCCGCTGAATCCCCCTCCCGATCCCCGTGAAGGCCGCAGCAACAGTCTTGCCCGGCGATCTTGGAATCGGACATGCGGGGCATCACGTCCGTCCCGAACAAGCGCAGCGACGCCCGCAGCCGGTCCGTCGGCAAGAATCCGAAGAATGACGAAAGGCAATTCACGTATTCAGTGCCCAGCTCGTCCCGCAGAGCGGCGAGTTTCCCAACGCATGTGTCGGGGCTTCCGGCGATGACCATTTCTTCGTAGAACCGCTCTGGGTCCAGATCTGCCTCGCTCAGCGTGCCCAAGCGGGTAGGAACGCCGGCCCGGCGCAGCCGGTCGGTCAAATCCAGGATGACGGGCGCGAGCTCCCGTTTGGCGGATGCGTCGCTCTCACTCACATAGACGAACCGCCCGACGGGAACGTCCGGCGCCGAGCCGCCCGCGCTTGCATAGGCCTGCATGACACGCCGCACATTCGGCAACGATTGAATGCCGTGCTGGATCAGCCCGTATCCGGTCCGGCCGGCCCAGCGCGCGGTGTCTTCGTTATAGGTGCCGATAAAGATCGGAGGATGGGGCAGCTGAACCGGCTTCGGCTGAACCGAGTACCGTCCGGCTTCGATCTGAACCTCGGGCTCAGTCCAGCACCGCCGCATGAACGACAGCGAGGCCTCGAATGCCTCCCGGCCTTTCGATGGATCGACTCCGTACGCCGCCGAATACCCGGGGTTCCCGCCACGAGACACCCCGAAATTCAGGCGCCCCTCGCTCAGGACATCCAGCGTGGCCAATTCCTCCGCGAGCCTGAGCGGGTGGTGCAACGGCAGCAACAGCACGGAAAACCCGATCCGGATCCGTACGGTCCGGGCCGCGAACGCCGCCGCCAACACGACAGGCGACAGGCACCGCCGTCCTCTTCCCCCGCTCGGCCCTTGGAAATGCTCTTCATTGATCCATAGCGCATCGAACCCTAACTGCTCGGCAAGCACGGCGAACGACAGGCACGACGCGGCGTCGCCGCTTTCAAATCCGCCGCCGCACCCCGACAACCCGAATCGCATGACACACGCTCCTTGTTATACGTGTATACTTTACGTTGAGTAATGTATACTGTCATACAGAGAGTCGTGACCGCGCGTCCATGACGGGAAACACCCGTGCGAATGACCTAGATCACGATCCAGATTGACCGATGTCAACCACCCACGCCCGCACTCGCGAGGAACTATGCCGAAGCCTTCCAGCAACGAAAAACGCGCATCCGCCGCCCGGACGGTCAAACGACGCCATGCCTATCCCATGAACGCGGGATGCCGGCGATGCCCCGAGCGAACACGCTGCCCGCTCGCCGATCTGGTCAACGCTCAGGCGCCGGAGCAGGCCGTGCCCGCGCTGTTCACCGAATATCGGGCCGGACAGTATATTTGCGTGGAGCATGAGCCGATGATCGGACTCCATGTCGTCTGCACTGGCGCCGTCGCCGTGCATTCCTGCAATGAGGACGGCCACGAGTGTGGACTGCACCTGGTCGGAATCGGCGGATACCTCAATGCCACGGATGCGTTGCTGGAGAAGAATCTCTACTCGGTCTCCGCCAAGGTGCTCATCAATGCGACCGTCGCCGTACTGAGGCAGAGCGAGTTTCAGCGCGCCTTGCGAGAACAGCCCGACTTTTCTTTGAAGCTAGTCCAGCAAGTCGGCCGCCAGATGAAGCGCCTTGAAGAACGCCAGGGCGAACTGGCCCGCGACAGCGCCTGTGAACGCATGCTGGCCCTGCTTCGAGCCTTGGCGGATTTGGGGGGAGAGCAAGTCTTAAACGAGGTCGCCTTGCCTGCCACATTGGAACGCGCGGACCTGGCCTCTTTGATCGCCACGACGCCGGAAACCATTAGCCGACTATTGAGCAAATTCCAAAAATCCGGGGTTGTACGCTCGTCGAGACGCACCATCCTTATCCCGAACCTCAAACGGCTCAAGCACGCCACCTGTTGCGAACCATGACATCGACATTAGCGATGCGCTTGGCGCGGTCAAGCATCAACCGGGCGGAGGGACCAAAACCATCCACGACGTGCAATTGCCACACGTTCGCCACTAACTCGTGAAATCCGCCTTCTACGGGCGAGACGCCCCTTGCAACACGAAAGGCGCGCAAATAATCGGTGACGATTGCCTCTTGGAAGCAACGGTGCATTCCGCCAAAGATTAGACACTTTTAACTACCTGTTAACACAGGATTAATCTGAGGATGTTACGTTTACTCTCGAACAGCGATCAGACCTTCGACTGTGGAGCTATCGAGAGGAGGACAGATTGATGAACTGTCAAAAATGCAAAGGCTTCATGATTAAAGAACAACGGCCGGAACTCGCGCCTGCATCTGTCGTGCATCGATGCATCAATTGCGGATTGGTCTTGGATCCGTTGATACAGCGAAACCGGCTCAGCAGCCGGCTTAGAAAAGACTCGCTCATGCGGGCTGCTTGAGGTTCACGTTGTCGATCTGCTCCCATCTGGTTAGTGGGGAGGACTTGCCCTGCTACCGGATCGGGCGGGTGTGGACGTCGCGCATGCGGTTAGACCGAAAACTCTGCCCATAGGAACGTATGATCTGATGGGTCTTTCGCTCGCCGCGGCTCGACGTCCACGTCAACCCTCCTACATTTCTCCGCTAACGATGCCGTCGCCAACATATGATCGATCCGCCAGCCTTTATTCGCTTCTAACGAGCTCGACGCCCGGTAATCCCAAAACGTATACTGCCGCCGGTCCGGATACAGCCTCACAAAGACATCCTCAAAACCCCAGGCCAGCGTCCGTTCATAGGCCTTTCGCGCATCTTCGTGATAGCAGACATGCTTGAGATGCTTCTCCGGACTATGCACATCCATAGGGCGCGGTGCCACATTCATGTCCCCGCACCAGATAGCCGGCTTGCCAGGAGAGAGATGTGTCTCGAAATACTTTCTGAGCCGCTCGTACCACCCCAGTTTATATTGGTACTTGGGTGAATCGATCTCAAAGCCCTGCGGCACATAGGTATTCACGATGGGAATCCCGTCGATGACGACCCGGAGGAGCCGCGCCTCTTCGGATTCGCCGCCATCGTCGAAGCCGTGAAACACCGCTTCCGGCTTCTTCCGGCTCAAGATGGCCACGCCGTTATACGATTTCATTCCGCGAAATGTAATGTGGTAACCCGATGGCTCTAGCGCCAATAGCGGAAATTCGCTGTCCTGCACTTTGGTCTCTTGTATGCACAGCACGTCGGGCTTCTGCTGGGCAAGCCAATCCAGCACGATCGGCAGCCGCTTGCGGAGAGAATTGGCGTTGAACGTGGCAATTTTCATAGCGAGGCCTCGGTGAATTGGCGGGGATGCTACCAGACGATCATGCCGGGAACAAGTAACCCACTTAAACAAACGGCCTCTGACACTGTGCCAGAGGCCGTTTCACGTTCAAGAAAAACCGAACCGACTATTTCCCTAGCGCGCCGATGGCATCTTTCAGTTCCATCCCCGTCGCCTTCAAATCCTGCCCGGCCGCTTTCATTTCTTGTCCCTGGGCTTTGACAGCATCCCCCTGAGCCTTGACCTCGTCTTGCTTCGCCTTGATCTGGTCCTTCATGGCAGCCCGCTTGGCTTTCGACTCCTCGCGATGCGCCTTCAGTTTGCCCTTCATGTCCTCTTTTTTGGCCTTCATGTCGGCTTTCATCTGGTCCTTCTCGGCGGCGAGCTTGCTTTGATCAGCCTTCAAATCGGCCTTCATCTGGTCCTTCATCGCGCCTAGTTCGCTCTTCATCGTATCGTCGGCATACACCGACGAACCGGCACCGATCAACAATACTGCGGCAATTGCGGTCATGACTATGTTTCGCATGTATCCCTCCTGCACATAACAATGGGTGAGTAAAAAAGAGCTTTCTCTAGGCGAGGCTCCCCATATCCTGCCCTGGAACAGGGTTTGTGTCAAACACAGACGGCTTATGATCGTTCTTTGACACAACATGCTTCAAACCATGAATTTTTAGAGACGCGATGGCCTTGCACATGACATCGATGACCTGAGGCCTGGTAAACCCACGTCGCCAGGCCAGGCCGATCCGTCGTCCGGGGACCGGCTTGGCCAGATCAATGGTGATCAGCCGTTTGTTCTTGTGCTTAGAGGTCAACGCACTACAAGGCAAGACCGTAATCCCGAGGCCGGATGCGACCATTTGACGGATGGTCTCCAATGAATTCCCTTGCCAGCCTTCGGTATCGGATCGACTCAACTCGGGACAGGTATCCAACACCTGTTGCCGAAAACAGTGCCCGGCATGCGGTAGTAGAACTTTTTCGGATCCAAGCAGGCGCGAATCGATCGACTTCCGTTTCTGCCAGGGATGTCCGACCGGAACGAGCGCTTTAAACGGCTCATCGTACAACGCCTGCGTGACCAGCCCCGGTTCATCCAAAGGCAGCGCGATCAGAATCACGTCGAGCTGCCCGCTTTTCAGCATCGCCACTAGATTGAGCGTTAGATTTTCCTCGATCTCCAGCGGCATGAGCGGCGCGCGCTTGCTGAGCGCGGGAACGAGATCCGGCAAGATATAGGGTCCAACCGTCGCAATGGCGCCAAGACGAAGCGGACCCGCCATTTGATCTTTTCCTTGGGCCGCAATGGCGCGAATCTGGTCGGCCTCTTCCAGCACACGCTGGGCCTGATGAACGATCCGCTCTCCCAGCGCGGTCAAGACAACCTGGCGTTTGCGCCGCTCGAAGATCATCGTCCCGAGCTCATCTTCCAATTTCTGAACCGCCAGACTTAGCGCCGGCTGGGTCACGCAACACCGCTCAGAAGCCAGGCCGAAGTGCCGGTCCTGCGCCAAGGCGACGAGATAGCGAAGCTCGGTCAAGGTCATATTGTTGCTCCTTATCGATAAGCATAATAAATCTATGCTCATAATTTAATCAATTGGACTAATTGCATGATGCGATTTAGCATTGCTTACAGCAACTCATTTCAGAAAGGAGCTGCCTCATGAATACCAGCGCATCGGTTCTCCGCATAACCGCCATTTCCTTCCTGACGCTTGCCGGAGCGGTGAGCCCCGTGCCCATTGCCCACAGCGAAACAGGGGCCGGCCTTGCCGTCGATTACAAACTTCCCCAGATCCAAGGCCTGGAAGATCCGAACACCTTCGTTCCGGCTGAGAATCCAATGACTGTCAAGAAGGTTGAATTAGGCCGGCTCCTGTTCTTCGACAAACGTCTCTCGAAAAACGACACGATCGCCTGCGTAAGCTGCCATCTCCCGGCGAAAGGCTTTGCCGACGGGATGCCGGTGTCGACCGGCATCAACAAACTGAAGGGGGGCCGTAGCGCACCTGCGTCGATCAACCGCGTGTTCAGCAAAGGCCAGTTTTGGGACGGCCGCGCCGACACGCTGGAAGAGCAATCCATCGGGCCCTTCGCGAATCCGGTCGAACATGGATTCATCAATCACGACGAGATGGTTGCAAAGATGAGGAAGATGCCGGGTTATCGAAAGCTCTTCCAGGACGTATTCGGGCGCGAGATCGTCATTGAGGACGTCGGGAAAGCCATTGCGAGCTTTCAACGGACGGTCTTGTCCGGGAACAGCCCTGTCGACAAATTCGATCTGGGCGGCGAGGAGAACGCCCTGTCAGAATCGGCGCGCCGCGGCCTTGAGTTATTCAGAGGGAAGGCGCGCTGCACGCGGTGCCACTCGGGCTTTAATTTCACCGACGAGAAATTCCACAACCTTGGCATCGGCTGGGATACCAACAACGTGGATCTGGGCCGCTATCTGGTGACCAAGAACCCGGAAGACATCGGCGCCTTCAAGACACCGACGTTGCGGGAAATCGCCCGTACCGCACCCTACATGCACGATGGCCGGTTCAAAACGCTGGAGGCCGTTGTGCAATTCTATAACCAAGGCGGCGTCAAGAATCCGCATCAGGACAACACGATCATTCCGCTCGAACTGACCGGGCAGGAACAGCAAGATGTGGTGGCGTTACTGAAATCGCTGAACGGCGAAGGCTGGCAGCATGTGACCGCTCCGAAGACGTTTCCGAAATAACGCAACGGCCTTAGCGCCGACCTGGAAGGGGCACGCGCATATAAATACCGAGGCCCCGTGTAAATTTAAACACACGCGCCCGTCAAAAAGGGCAGATACCCAAGAATGATGGGCAGTTACACACCCGAA
>CP092079.1:337665-475116 GCA_022226955.1 Nitrospira sp. | reverse complement strand
GCTTCTTCGTCCGGCGGGGGAGATTCAGCCGGAGTACGCAGTAGACTCGCCAGACCCGCTTATGATTCCACCCCTGGCCGTCGAGTCGGAGCCGATCGAAACATTTCCAGAAGCCCCAGCGACTTTTGACCGCCACCAGGGTTGTGAGGGCCGCGATGACTGGAGCATCACGGCGGGCCCAGTCCACGAGGGGCCGGTAGTACGTCGCTCGGCCCATCCCCACCACGCGACAGGCCCGCTGAACTGGGATGCCGTGCACTGTGACCAAGTGTGTCACGACCTCCCGCCGCTCAGCAGGCCTTAGAGCTTTTTTGCGATGACATCCTTCAGCGCCACATTCTCTAGCGACAGATCGGCATACATCCGTTTGAGCCGGCTGTTCTCGTGCTCCAGCTCTTTGAGGCGCTTCACATCCGACGCCTCCAGCCCCCCGTATTTGGCCTTCCACTTGTAGTACGTCGCGGAGCTGATGCCATACTTTCGCCAGATCTCATTGACGGGACGGCCGGCATCGGCCTCTTTCAGGATTGACACAATCTGCGTCTCGGTGAACGTCGACTGGCGCATGGGAACCTCCTGGCTAGGGGGACGATTGTGCCAGAATGTTCTCCTTTTGACTGTCTCAATTTATGGGGAGCTTACGGTAAGACGCTTGCCTAGCTCAGGCTGCTCTGAAAGCTTCTTGATGGCTTTGCCCACGCGCGTTTTGACGGCCTTGTCGAGCTTGCCAATACGACGAGCGGCTTCCTCCGTGTAGAGGATGCGGTAAGTCATTTAAAAATGTTCTCATGCGTGACCAACCGCTGAGCGCGCTCATCCTCCTCCGCTTTCAGAAGCGAGAGCATGAGTTTCTTATCGGCAAGAATCTCCAGCGTTTCGAGTTCTTCTGGGGATAAGAGAACGGCCGACGCTGCGCCATTCTTAGTAATGATGACCCGCCCGCGTTTTTTCTTGCTCAGCGAAGCCACCATCTCCGGCAAATGCGCCCGAACATAGGACACCGATGCGATTTTAGTCATAGTTTCCACCTCCACCAACAGAGTACAGGATTTTGTACATTCTTACCAGATGAAGCGGCGGATATCAGGCCTGGTCGATTTCGTCGTGGACATGCGCGGCGAAGGAGAAATGCCTCTGGTCAAAACCTGGAAGGTGAAATCCGGCGAGTCTACCTGCATGTTCTTCAATGGAAAAGAGGATGCCTAGCGAAGGACCAACTGTTGTCCATCTAATACATGCGATAGTTAGAGCTAATACTGCAAACGATACAATGCATTTCTTGAACTTTTGCATGCGCCGTTACCATGCCCACTAAAGTTGTCGTTGTAAAACTCACACTGCATGGTGGTCCCCTTCTCACCAAAGGCAGATGCCATACCAGGGCTTCCACCAGGAACAACATATGAATTGGCTGATCCAGCAAAAGACATGGAACCACCAGAACCGTAAACAGACCCATAGATATTGCCAAAGCCCATCGCACCACCGCGAACGATGGAATATTCGCCTTTTAGTAACTCTCCATCAGGCATTACGATTTCGATTTCTCCGTTTCCTGTTCCGTAGGCAACAAAACGTGCTGTGAGCACGCCGCTTGATATAGCCAAATCATTAGCTGGGTACATCCGAGCAGTACGTGTACATCCTATGAGGGCAACACCAATCGCAACTACAAGCAATACGTATCTTACAGGCTCCTTAAAAATCATTTCTCTATCTGGGCCTGCCCCTAAAGCTCATTAGGAAGGGCACCGCTCTAGTTCACAATCTTGCACTCAAGGGAAAACTCACCGCAGCATTCCGCAACTGTAGCTACTTCAGTTACGTCTGATGCAATGAAGAAAAGTAATTACTCCGAACTCCCCAGCATGTCGTCGATCAGCGGGCGATTGATATCGGTGCAGCCCATGCAGATCGTATCGAACAGGGTGTCGTGATCAGCGATGAAATTTCTGGCATCCGGCAGTTTATCCGCATAGACCTGATCGTAGCAGGTCTCGCACAGCATCATGAGTCCCCGTGAGACGGAGACGGTTTTCCGGCCTGTACTTCCCGCCATGTCATACCGATCCTTTCTGTCGCGCGATCCAGAAATCTTCCGGTTCCAGGTCGATTCCACAGACCGCGCATTCATAGACGGACTGCCCTTCCGGCAGTGTGAGTTCCGTCCGATCTATCCGCCCACGACACACATGATAGAACCGCCCTCTGGCGTCCTCATCATCAAGCGGGTCGCTTTCGTATATCAACACCATAATTGTCCGACGTCCTTGTGATTTGTGAAGAAAAGTATACTGACCCATGATCGATAGCCGCAACCGTCCTAGCGACTAAATACGCTAGGGAGCAATGCATTGCTCCCTCGAACAATCGGAAACGTGTTCCACTTGAACAGAAAACTCTCTCGCAGGAGGCTCAAAATGGCTGTTCAGCTAGGCCGCAGCGAGTGAAGGACCGAGGCGTATCCTCGGGATACGTTGAGGGTCTGAACGATGCGAGAACGCCGCTGGCGGACATTTTCAGCATCCTGCTACACCTGAAACTGCGCCTCGTACAACCGCGAATAGACGCCTCCGCGAGCGAGCAAGGCCTCATGCGTGCCCTCTTCGACCACCCGCCCATGCTCGACCACAATAATGCGATCAACCTCGTTAATGGTCGAGAGGCGGTGCGCGATGATGAGGGTCGTCCGGCCTTTGGTGAGTTCATTCAAGGCCTCGCGGATCTTGACCTCAGTCTCCGTATCGATGTTGGAGGTCGCCTCATCGAACATCACGATCGGAGGATCTTTGAGCAGGACACGCGCAATCGATACTCGCTGCCGCTGTCCGACCGATAGTTTGACGCCGCGCTCCCCGATCCACGTATCGTACCCCTCAGGGAGCTTCACGATGAACTCATGGGCGCGGGCGGCCTTGGCCGCGGCCTCGACCGCCTCCTGCCCCGCCGAGAGATCGCCGTAGAGAATATTTTCCCTGACCGTGCCATTGAAGAGAAAAGGCTCCTGCTGCACAAGGCCAATCTGGTTTCGCAGAAACGCCAGCGGCATCCTTCGGATATCGATCCCATCAATCGTAATCGACCCGCCGGTAACGTCGTAGAATCGATTCAGTAACTTCAGCGTAGTGCTCTTTCCTGCTCCGCTGGGCCCCACCAGCGCGACCCGCTCACCGGCTCGCACGGTAATACTGACATCATTGAGAATGGGCGCATCGCTGCGATAGTGGAATTGCACCTGATCAAACGTCACGGCCCCGGTAAGACGAGATCCCGGCGCTTGGACACCCAGCTCGTCTCGCACATCCGGCACGATATCGAGCACATCGAAGACCCGTTCGCTCGCCGCCAGCGCATGTTGCAGCATGTGATTGACGGAATGGATCTGGTTGATCGGCACATAGAACAGCGCCAGATACGACGTAAACATGACCAACTCACCGACCGACAGATGCTTGTTTAAGACCTCGGCCGTCCCGAACCACAAGACCAGTGCGCCGCCAAGGCTGCCGATCAACATCATCCCCGGCGAATAGAAGGACCAGAGATACATGGCCTTCAACGTATCCTTCCGGCATTGATCGCTCTTCCGGTCGAATCGATCCTCTTCATAGCCTTGGCGGTTGAACCCCATGGTTTCCCGAATACCGGCCAGGGAATCTTGCAGCAGGGCATTGAGCTCCGCCGCGCCCTTCCGAATCTCACGATAATACCCATGGACACGCTTCGTGAAAAAGGCAGCCCCTAGGATCAAAATGGGGATCGGCAACAGCGCCAGCAAAGCCAGCTTCCAGTTGAGCCAGAATAAGACCACCATGATTCCGATCAAGGTCAGTCCGGCGGTAATAATTTCTTCAAGTCCATCGACAAAGATCCGCTGCATATGCTCGGTATCGTTCAGCACCCGCGACATGATTTCGCCAGTTGGACGATTTTCAAAAAAGCTGATGGAGAGGCGCTGCAGAGCTGCAAACACCTGCACATGCAAATCGTGCACAACCTGCTGTTCCAGCGAGTTGTTCAATCGAATGCGCATGGAGCTGCAGAGATTACGAAGAAGATAGGACCCGATCAATCCCACGAATACCCAGGTCAGCAATTCAACCCGGCCAGCCTGGATGACGTCGTCGATCAAAACCTTGATGAGCCACGGAGGCACTAATTCAAAGGCCGTCGTCAGGCCGGCAAACAGGAACGTCCCTAGCACCATAAGGCGATAGGGCCGGAGATATTGCAGCACACGAAGCAGGGTTTTCACAGGGGCAGGTTACATCCCGGCTCGTCAGATGACGGCGGCAGGATCTTTCTTCCAATACTGGTCGAATTCAGCCAGTTGCGTGAGCGTCGACATATCCGTCATCCGATCGATAAACAGCTTCCCAATCAAATGATCCATCTCATGCTGAATGCAGACGGCAAACAGCCCGGTGGCTTCGAAATCCAGCGGTTTGCCCTGCCGGTCGAACGCCGTCACGCGGATCAAGGATGGCCTGGTGACTTTCCCTCGCAACCCGTCCACGCTCAAGCAGCCTTCCCAGTTTTCTACTTGTTGGGGACCGTAGAACGCGATCGAGGGATTGATCAGCACGGTTTCAGGGAAATCCCCCTCGCAGGCCATCACCACCAACTGCACGGATCGAGACACTTGCGGAGCGGCCAAGCCAATGCCAGGCTCGTCGTACATGGTCTCCAGCATGTCGTCGATCAAGCGTTGAATATCGGCCGACTTGATCTGACGAGGGCTGAGAGAATCGGCCTGCCGGCGCAGAAGGGGATTCCCGAGTTTCGCTATTTTTAAGATTGCCATACGATTGAGCTCACAGTCTAAAAACTCTATCCGACAATAGGTACCACAGGCCCGTTTTGGCGCGCAACCGCCCCTTTCGGCATCTGCCGATCAGGAACTTTTGCCGGAACGGCGCGGCTCAGGAATCTCGAAGGCGTCCTTATTCGACGCCCACCACTCCACCCACTCGGTCGCCCAAGCCTGCCGATCCTGCTTCGACGACGCATCCCAATCGTGAAACTCCGTTTCATGACGGGTCACAATCCAGAGCGAATGCAATGCCGACATCGCCACAAATCGCTCGTCGTCGGTGATCATGGGAATCAACGTGGGAATCACTGCCTTGAGCCGAACGTACCGAGACTCGAACGCCGCCGCTTTACGCACTGAGGGATTCAGGTCCTTCGCCATCACTTCAATCGCCTCCGGCGTTTTTGCCGAATCGAGTCGAATCGCCACCCGCAAGGCATGTTCACGGACGCGCGGGAGCTCGTTCGGATCCTTGGCGGTCTGAATCAGTGCCGGCACACCGGAGACCCCTTTCATCATCGACAGCGTCTCAATCGTATTGTAACGAATTCTTGGGCTTGGCATCGTCAGCCCTTTGACGAGCGCCGGCACCGACGGCTCGCCCAAATGCACAAACTCCCCCATGGCCCAAAACTCCTGTTTGCCTTCCAACAGGGGCAGTAGCGCTTCCGCCCGGGTCATTTCCTCCGGAGTCAGCGGATTCGTATTCGGCGGCACCGACACATCGGGCACATCCTGTTGCTTCGGCGGCGCCTCATAGGGAATTTGCGCCAGCACGACGGGATTTCTTTCCCCCGCCCACAGGTCCGCCGATAATCCGGCGCCAATGACCAAGGCACACATACCAACCGCTGTCGCCATACGTCTGCTCATCGTCACACATCTCCTCTTCGAATCGTTAAGGATTGGTCTTGCTCATCGAGCGCTTCGCGACGATGGGCGAGCTCATATAATACCGGCAACACGACCAAAATCAAAAAGGCCGCCGTCAACATGCCGCCGACCACCACGCGGGCCAGCGGCTTTTGCGCTTGCGAACCGATGCCCGTCGCCAGCGCCGCCGGCAATAACCCGATGGCGGCGCCCAACGTCGCCATGAGAATTGGCCGCATCTGCACGTCGGCGCCCTTCCGGACAGCCTCGCGAAGACCCAGCCCCGCGGTTCGGAATTCTTCGATTCGCGAGATCAACAGCACTCCGCCAAGAATCGCGACCCCCAGCGTCGAGATGACGCCGACGGCCGCCGAAATACTAAAATGCGTATCGGTCAACACCAGCGACAACACCCCCCCGACCAAGGCAAACGGAACCGTCGCCAGGACGAGCAACGCATTCTTGAGCGAATCGAATGTCGTGTAGAGGAGGAATAAAATAATCACCAGGCTAATCGGCACCACTTTGGAGAGACGATGCTGCTCGTCCTTTAATTGATCGTATTGCCCCGCCCACTCCATCCGGTACCGCTCCGGCAGCACGATCTGCTTTGCCATCAACGCCTGCGCCTCTTCTACCGTGCTCTGAAGATCTCGGTCCCGCACACTGAACTTAATGGGGATATAGCGCTCGTTATTCTCCCGATAAATAATGAAGGCCCCCATTTGCGTGGTAATACTGGCCACTTGTTTCAGCGGAACTCGCGCGCCATCCGGAGTGTTCACGAGCACATTCCCGATCGCTTCCACATCCTGGCGAAACTCCGGCAGGAATCGCACGACGAGATCGAATAAGCGCTCCCCTTCATAGACTTGAGTAACCGCCTGTCCTCCGACGGCCGCTTGCACCACCGCATTCACGTCCGCCACCTGCAATCCATAGCGCGCGCTCGCCTCGCGATCCACTTGAATGAGCAAATTCGGCTGACCGACCAGGCGGAAAATTCCAAGATCTTTGACTCCTGACACCCCTTGCATGACCCGTTCGATCTCACCGGCCTTGGCCTCCATCGTCTTGAGATCCGTCCCAAACAGCTTAATGGAGTTTTCGCCTTTGACACCGGACATCGCCTCTTCGACGTTATCCTGGATGACCTGCGAAAAATTGAAAATCACGCCGGGAATATCTTTCAACCGTCCCTCGATTTCCTCAATCAGCTGATCCTTGCTGAGCCCGGCCCTCCACTCATTCTGCGGCTTGAGGTTCGCCAGAAACTCCGCGTTGAAGAAACTCGTTGGATCCGTCCCGTCGTCCGGGCGGCCCAATTGAGACACAATCGTCGACACTTCCGGAGAGTCTCTAAACAAACGACGAATATCGCTAGTCAACCGGGCAGCTTGGTCGAAAGAAATATCCACCGGCATCGTCGCGCGCACCCACAGATTGCCCTCCTCCAACGCCGGCATGAATTCCCCGCCGAGGAATCGGAGCGCCACCGCCGTCACGAGCAGCAATCCTCCGGCCCCTCCCAGCACCGTCATGCGATGCCCAAGCGCCCAGTCCAGTGTCGTCGAATAGACCCGGCGAATCCCGCGCACCACGACCGTATCCTCTTCGTTAATCGTCCCTTTCAAAAGAAACGAGCACAAGACCGGCGCCAGCGTAAAGGCCATGAGCAACGCGCCCACCAGCGCAAACCCATAGGTAATCGACATCGGCGCAAAGATTTTTCCCGGCACGCCCGTCATCGTAAAGAGCGGAATAAATGCGACGACAATAATCGTCGTCGAGTAGAAGATCGGCCGTCCGACCTGGCGGGCGGCGCGCACGATCTGTTGATGCACCGTCAGGCCCAGCGTCTTCGAGTGCGCCAAATGAAAGAAGATACTTTCGACCATAATCAGCGTCGCATCGACGATAATGCCGAAATCGATCGATCCGAGCGAAATAAGATTGGCCGACTCGCCTACCAAAATCATCATCGTAAAGGTAAACAGCAGCGACATCGGAATCGTCAGCGCGACAATGAAGGCCGCGCGGAAGTGTCCCAAAAACACGACGAGGATAATGAAGACTAGGACCATTCCGCTGATTAAAATATCCATCACCGTTTCCACGGTCGTATGAATCAGCTTGGTCCGGTCGTAAAACGTCTTAATCTTGACCCCTTCCGGGAGCTTCCAGCCATTCAGGTCCTCAACTTTCGCGCGCACCTTATCCAAGACCGACAGGGCCTTATAGCCGCGCTGCAACAGGACGACCCCTTCAACCACATCGTCGCGGTCGTCGATTCCGACTTTCCCCAGCCGCACCTGATGGCCGACCGACACCTTGCCCAGCGTATTCACGAAAATGGGCGTCCCGTCTTTTTCCGCGACCACCACATTCTCGATGTCTTCCAGCCGATTGATCAGCCCCAGCCCGCGAATGTTGTAGTTCTGTGCCCCGATTGTCAGATAATTGCCCCCGACATTGGCATTGCTGTTCGTCAGCGCCGTCATGACCTGGGACAAACTCACGCCGTAGCTGATCAGTTTCCCAGGGTCGATATCGACGTGGTACTCCTTCGTGGTCCCTCCGAACGCCGTCACATCGATCACGCCGGGCACGCGTCGGAATTCGCGCCGCACCTGCCAGTCTTGAATGGTCTTCAGCGTCGTGAGGTCGGCTTTTTCACCAGTCAATTCATACCGGTAGATTTCGGCGATGGCCCACCAAGGCGAAAGCGACGGGTCGGCGCCTTTGGGCAACTGCACCGTTCCCAGGCGATTCAATACTTCCTGCCGGTCCCGGAACATATCCGTCCCGAAATCGAAATAGATTTTGATATCGCTGAGGCCGAAGATCGAGAGGGAACGGATATCGGTTAGGCCCGGCATCCCGTTCAGCGCGACTTCGATTGGGATCGTGATCTGCCGCTCTATTTCCTCCGCCGACCAGCCGGGATGCTGAGTGATCAGCTCCACCATCGGCGGCGAAGGATCGGGATAGGCGACAATGTCGAGGAGCTGGAAGGCATAGAGCCCTCCGAACAGCAGCATGAAGCCCAACGCACACAGCAAGAATCGCTGCACCAGCGAAATTTCGACAAGACGCGCGATCATCGGAAGAAGTGGCCCGGAGAGGGAGCCGCAACAATTATTCGCACGAGGTTACGTCCCTTTGATTTCTTGGCCCTTGATCAGGACGGCCCCCCTGATCACAATGCGTTGGCCTCGGTCCAGCCCTTCCAAGACACGCACCTGATCCGTGGAAATATTCGAGACCTTGACCTCGCGCTTCACATAGCGATTCGACTCTTCTACAATATAGACGAATTGTTTCCCGTCCGATTCCAATACGGCTTCGCGAGGCACCGCAATAAACGGCGTGGCGTCGCCGACATTGAGATGCAGCCGGGCAAACATTTCAGGTTTCAATTTATGCGGATCGTTGTTCACCCAGGCCCGGACTTTGATCGTGCGGGTCGCCGGATCGACGACATCGCCGATGGCGGCAACCGTGGCGGGGAACTCGACTCCAGGATAGGCTTCCACCACCACCGTGGCAAACTGCCCTTCCCTGACAAGCGCCAGATCCCGCTCATACAAATCGGCAAGCACCTGTAACATGTCTAAATCCGCCACGGTAAACAGCACCTGCGACGGATCGCCGCCGACCGATTGGCCTGGCGTCACCGCTCGCTCGACCACAATCCCAGTCAGTGGGCTCTTCATCTCGAATCGCGACGTAATTTTCTGTTTATCCAGCGGCTTCGTCAGCTCATCGGCCGACACACGCAGAGACAGCAGCCGTTCCTTCGCGCGGCGAAACTCCGCGCGGGCTTTCACTAACTCATTCTCCGCCTGCTTCAAATCCTTGAGCGGCATTGCCTTATTTTCGTACAAATCTTTCGCCAAATCGACGGCCCGCGTCGCATACTGCAAATCCGAATCTTCCTTCACATACTCCGAATAGGCCTGGGCAATATCCGGACTATCCACAATCAACAACACATCGCCGACCTTCACGCGGTCGCCCAGATGCGCGCGCACTTCCACTACTCGGCCTTGCAATGGAGACGAAATCTTGGAGTAACGGTCTTCTCCGTACGCCACTTTCCCTGACAAAATCAGCGCCTGATGCGCCGGACTGAACTCCACCACCGCCGTTTCCACTCGTGGCTGCGATGGCGCGGGAGTCGGAGCCGCTTTCTCTAAGGGAGCCGCGACCGAGTCGGACGGCGAGGGTTGCTCGGACTTCCCGCAACCCCATGGCGAAAGAAGGAAGAACATCATTGCAATGGTCAGCGGAGCCCTGTGCCTGTTCATAACGATATCTCCTGCCCCACCGCACTTTCGAGTTGAATCACGTTGCGCTGATAGTTGAAGAGCGCCTCGAAATAGTTTTGTTGAATCGTTCTAGATGTTCGGGCCGCATCGAGCAAATCCAAGATCGTCGCCCCACCCCGCTCGTAAGCCCGTTCGACGATCGTAAAGGTCGACCGGGCATCGTCGAGCACTCCGCCGAGGAAGGCCTCGACCAGCCGCCGGCTTTGGAGCAGATTTTTATGCGCGACATCCACCTCGTTTTCGACCTGGTTCAGCGTTTTATTCAAATCGGCTTCGGCCGCCTGCACCGCCACCTCTGCCTGCATGATACCGCCCTGATTGCGGTTGAACAACGGCAGAGGCAGGCCCAAATTGAGCGCCACCTGGCCTTGATTGTCGGGCCCCTTCGAACCCTGCACCGCATAGCCGCCGCCGACGGTCAGATCCGGAATCCGATAGGCTTTGGCCAGCTTCAGATCCGCCTCGCGCTGAGACATGAGCGACCGCTTGGCCCGGACATCGGGCCGGGTGTCGAGCGCCACGGTTCTCAGCCGGTTAATGTCGGGATCGACCCGCTTATAGTCGAACTCCGAGGTCAGTTCGAGGCTCGTCTCCGGCGACACCCGGAGTAACTGCCGAAGATCTCCACGAGCGCTGTCGCCTTCCTGAATGGACTGAATGACTTGCGATTGGAAGTCGATGAATTGCAGCCTGATCCGAATCAAATCGACTTCGGCGATATAGCCTTTCTTAAAACGGATCGTATTCACATCGAGGATGCGTGAAAAACGATCCCGATTCTCTTCGGCCAGAGCCAGCCGGCGCTGCGCCAGTTGGGTGCGGTTATACGCATCTTTGACCGTAAAGGTGAGTTGTCGCACCGCATCTTCGAACGCGGCCTCAACAGACTGGGTGCCGAACGCGGCACTTTCAATGCGGTACCCTCGCTTGCCGGCCAATTCAAACAATTGCTGCACCTGCCCAAACAACTGGCCGCTGTTCCCGATATTCCTCCCCTGCGTATAGGCGCTCAGCGTGCCGACAGACAGGGTCGGATTAGGAAACAGTTTCGCGGTAATCTGCTGGCCTTTCGCCGATTCAATCCCGAACTTGGCCATGAGCAGATCGAGATTTTGACGCAGAAAAAGCGCCACCGCATCATCGAGACTCAATCGAAGCGCGGTCGCGGGGGCTGTCGCGGGAGAAGTCTTTGCTTGAAGATCGGTTGCTGCTAAGGCCGAATGGCCCCATCCGATAATCAAGACGGCGCAAAAAATAGCCCTGCCGACCCTTGCCAGGGTCTGTGCCATCATGACAGAGCGACCATATTCACACGACTCGTATATTCGCACAGCTCACACATGCCCGGTGAGTTGCCGCAAGAGGATCGTTACAGGATCACAGACAATCATTTTATACTGAGTTCTTAAGCACTTGCAACGAGATCCCGCGTTCACATTACTGCATTTTTAACTCAGTCCAAGCCCGGTCGTAGATGCGCATCGCCCGCCCGACATCTCCCATCCATTCCATACGGGGAATGAGATCGGCCGGCGGATACACCGCCGGGTTCTCCAGAACGTCTTTTGCAACCCACGCGCGAGCCTCATGATTCGACGCCGCAAAAAGCAACCGCTCGGACGTCCGCGCCGCCACGCGAGCATCGATCAGAAAGTTGATGAATTGCATGGCCAATGCCTTATTGGGCGACGAGTTCAGGACCACGAGGCAATCGGCCCAAATCGTCCCGCCTTCTTTGGGGACCACATACCGAATCGATGGACGATCCCGCATAGCCCGCGCGACCGGCCCTCCCCACCCATGCGCCAGCACCACATCCCCGGACGCCAAAAGCTGGTCGTAATGGTCGCTCGCGTAGGTCTTGACCAGTGGCTTTTGGGCAATCAGCTTCTGCTTGGCCGCTTCGATCATCCCAGGATCGGTCGTATTCATCGAGTGCCCCATCGAACGCAGCACAGCTCCGAAGACCTCTCGCTGGTCGTTCAACATGCTGATTCTGCCGCGATAACGCCGATCCCATAAAATATCCCAACTGTCTGGAGGCGTTGTCACCACTGCTGAGTCGTACCCGATTCCCACCGTTCCCCAAAGATACGGCACGGCATACCGATGCGCCGGATCGAAGGCCGGACGCTGAAGATGCGGCTCAAGCGTACGGAGATTCGGCAATGCGGCAGGATCCAATTCCGCCAGCATCCCCTGCGCCACCATGATCGACACCATGAAATCAGACGGAACCGTGACGTCGTATCCCGTGGCCCCGCCTTGGAGCTTGGCCAGCAACTCTTCATTGCTGCTAAACGTATCGACAACAACGCGCGCGCCATGCGCCTGCTCAAATTCATGGATCAATTCAGGACTGACATAGTCGGACCACGTAAAATAGTGGAGTGTCGCCGCCGCGCCGTCTTGCCGATTGCCCTCTCGTCCCCGGTCGCACCCATTCAAGAGAAGAACAGCGACCGCAATAACCCCCAGAGCTTTCAGGAAACCTTGAGAAACAGACATCGTCGCGTTACCGCCGTTGAAAGACCAGAGACAGACCGACGAGTCCCATGGACGACAAGACCAGCACGGAAGACAGCGCATTAATCTCAGGAGAAAGACCGGACTTGATCATGGAATAGACCTTGAGCGGCAGGGTGGTGGCGCCAGGACCGGCGACGAAGAACGTGACAATAAAGTCGTCGAGTGAAATCGTGAACGCCAACAGCGCAGCCCCCAGCACCGCCGGACGGACCAGCGGCCAGGTCACCCGGTAAAACGTTTGCCACGCCGAGGCCCCGAGATCGTTCGCCGCCTCCTCCAGTCGAGGATCGAGCTTCTGCAACCTGGCTCGCACCATCACAATGACCACGGGCAAATTAAATGCGGCATGCCCAACGATGACCGTGGCCAGACTCAGCGGCCAGTGAATCATCACGAAGAACAGCAACAGCGCCACCCCCATCATCACTTCCGGCAGCACCAGCGGCAGCAAGAAAATGGTATCCACCACTTGCCGGCCACGCCCCTTCAGGCGCTCCAACCCCATCGCCGCCGGCAGGCCGAGCAGTACCGCAAGGCTCGTCGACAGCGCCGCAATCCAGAGTGAGTTCACGGCAGCGGCCAACAGAGCTTCGTCCCGCCACAGCACTTCGTACCAGTGCCACGAAAACCCCTGCCAGGTTGCCGACAGACGCGAGGCATTCAATGAGAACAGCACCAGCACAACTATTGGGAGATACAGAAATGCGAGGCCAAATCCGCTGATACTCCGCAGCCAAACTCCCTGCCCTCTCATGACTCGCCTCGCTCGCGAGCCTGCGGCGGTTGCGCCGCGAAATACCACAACAGGCTGCCCATCACCATGAGCATAAGCACGATGGACAACGCCGATCCCAGCGGCCAGTCCCGCGCGACCAGATATTCATGCTGAATCAGATTCCCCACCATCATGCTGCGCGCGCCGCCGAGCAGATCCGGCGTCAGGTACGCGCCTAGCGAAGGAATAAAGACCAGCACGCAACCGGCAACGATGCCAGGCCTCGTCAGCGGAATCAGCACCCGGCGGAACAGCGGCCACCGATCCGCATAGAGATCCCACGCCGCTTCGATCAAGGCCGGGTCAATCCGTTCAATCGCCGCATAGAGCGGCAACACCATGAACGGCAAATAGCCATAGACCAACCCCAGCAACACCGCCTGATCGGAATACAAGAGATCCAGCGGAGCCGAGATCAGATGCAGTTGGATGAGCAGGGTATTCAGCAGCCCTTCCGTGCGCAATATGAATATCCAGGCGTAGGTGCGCACGAGGAAGTTCGTCCAGAAGGGAATCATGATGAGCACCAGCCACAGCGCCTGGCGGCGCGGCGGCAGCCGGGCGATGTAATAGGCCAGAGGAAAACCCAGGACAAGACACAACCCTGTGGTCGCGCCGGCCAGCAACAGCGATTGCCCGAAGATCCGCCCGTAGAGGGGATGCAGCAAATCTCGATAGTTGTCCAAACTGAATTCCCACAGGACCCCTCCGTAGGTGCCGCGCGTGGCCAGACTCACCGCCAAGACAACGATGATTGGCAGCAGGCAAAATAGCGCGGTCCACAATAGCCCGGGAAGGAGCAGCCGATAGGGTTCGCGGCGCGAACGGTCGCTGGAAGACGATGCTATCGATGGCGGCGAGTGTTTCATGTCACCGGAATCACGATGCCATCGGATGCATTCCACTGAAGCGAGACTGGCATCCCCACTGCAACCGGACGGCTCTGCGACGCGGCATTGGGCGCGCGAATCGTCCAACGCACCGATTCGCCTATTCGCACCACGCCGTGCCATTCATTGCCGATGTAGCGCATCGACTCCACCACGCCATGCAGACCATTCGCGTCACCAGCCGCGACATGGCCCGGCGCAAGGCGAATGCGCTCGGGTCTGACCGTCATCACGACTTGCGCGCCGGACTGAAGTCCGGCAGGAACCGATACGCGAATTCCTTGCAATGCAGGGACGTCGCAAGGCACAAGCGTGCCTTCGCCGGCGTGAAGATCCGCCAAGGTTCCACTCACCTCATTGCTCACTCCCACGAATCGCGCCACAAACAGATTTTCAGGGCGCTCATAGAGATCCTCCGGACGCCCCACTTGCATCACCCGTCCCTGCTGCATGACTGCCAGCCGGTCGGACAGCGCCAGCGCTTCCTCCTGATGATGCGTCACGCACACAAACGTCAGTCCCACTTGCGCCTGAATGGTTTTGAGCTCGACCTGCATCTGTTGCCGGAGCTGCTGATCCAGCGCGGCCAGCGGCTCATCCAACAAGACGACCGCAGGCCGATTGACGAGTGCCCGCGCGAGCGCCACCCGTTGCTGTTCACCGCCTGAGAGCCGGCTCGGCACACGGTCCCGCTTGTCTTTCAATTGAACCAAATCGAGTGTCGCCCCGACTCGCTCGGCAATCTCGCCGCGCGGCAGGCGCTTCATCTCAAGGCCGAACGCCACATTCTCCGCAACCGTCATGTGGGGAAACAGCGCGTAGGATTGAAACACGAGATTCACAGGCCGTCGATTCGGCGGAACGCCGGCCATCGAGCGGCCGTCGATGAGGATGTCGCCGGCATCGGGCGTCTCAAAACCCGCCAGCATTCTAAGCAATGAAGTCTTCCCGGCCCCGCTGGGTCCAAGGAGCGAAAAGAATTCCCCGCGGCCGATCTGCAGAGACACATGATCGACGGCGAGCATCGAGCCATGACGCTTGACCAGGGATCGAATATCGATGCTCAGGTCAGCCACGGCGACGGAATCCTATGCCGGGGAGCAACGCAGAGAGGTACAGAGGCAAGGCGCACCGCGCACGGTCAACTCTCCAATCCGACCTTGGGGCTCCCGTCTCGAAGATGCTTCCGGACGCGCACTTTCTCATGATGCTTCCGCAAGAGCTGCTGCCGGATGACATTCCGGTCTTCCGCGACAATCCGCACCAATCGATCCACATCTTCGGCATGGTCGCGCACCAATTCAGTTAGCTTCTGCAACTGGGCTTCCAACCGCTCCACACGCCAAGACACGTTTTCGGTCTCCACGACCTGTTTACTCACGGCCTTACCGCTCTTGCGGGGAAGCGCGGCGACAATCAAGTCACGTTTCATAGACACTCCTTTACGACTCATACCCATCGACTTTTTGAGCTAGTATTGTCTCTGCGATTCCCGAAGTCAATCATTCCTCTTTCTTCCTATTTCCACACCGTCCTGTTACAATTCGCCGCAATGAACAATATCTTCACGATGATTCTGGCCGGAGGCAAAGGCGAACGGCTTTCTCCGCTCACGGAGCAACGCGCCAAACCAGCGGTCCCCTTCGGCGGGAAATACCGGATCATCGATTTCGGATTGAGCAACTGCCTGAACTCCGGCCTGCGCCGGATCGCCGTGCTAAGCCAATACAAATCGCACTCGCTGGACAAACATATCCGGAGCGGATGGAATGTGTTCAACCCGGAGCTCGGCGAATACATCGTGTCCGTCCCTCCCCAGCAACGCATCAGCGAGGAGTGGTACCGGGGCACCGCCGATGCCGTGCATCAAAACATGTTCCTGCTCGACACCGAGCAAGCCGACTACCTTCTCATTCTGGCCGGCGACCATATTTACAAGATGAACTACGCCGAGATGTTCCACTGGCTGCTGGCCAAAGGCGCCGATGCCGTCGTCGGAGCGCTCGATATTCCCATTCAAGATGCAACCCGTTTCGGCGTGATCAGTGTGGATGAAACGCTGCGTATCACTCGATTCGATGAAAAACCAGCGAATCCCACGCCGATCCCAGGGACTCCGACACACGCCTTTGCCTCAATGGGCATTTACTTGTTTAAGACCGACGTCATCAGGAAATATCTGAACACGGATGCGCAAGAAGACACGGCCCATGACTTCGGCAAGAACATTATCCCGCGCATGATCCAGGAAGGCCGGGTCTATGCCTTCAAGTTTCAGGATGAAAACAAGAAGGCGGTCAAATACTGGAGGGATATCGGGACGCTCGATGCCTACTGGGAAGCCAATATGGACCTGGTCGCCGTCGATCCGCTGTTCAATCTCTACGATCCCAAATGGCCGATCCGCACCTATCAAGGCCAGTTTCCTCCGGCAAAATTTGTGTTCGCGCAAGATTACCAGGGAGGCCGCATGGGCGTGGCGCTGGACTCCGTGGTCTGCGGAGGCTGTATCGTCTCCGGCGGCCGCGTCCAGAACTCCGTGCTCTCCCCGAACGTGCGGGTCATGGATCACGCCGACGTGCGGGAATCCATTGTGATGGAAAACGTCGTCATCGGCGAGCACAGCCGCATCCGCCGAGCCATTGTCGACAAAGACGTGATCATTCCGTCCCATACGGAAATCGGATACGATCGGGAGGCTGACGCCCGGCGATTCACCGTCACAGAATCGGGCCTGGTCGTCATCTCAAAGGGAATGAAGCTGCATGCCCCCCTCGATTCATCCGGTTGATCTGATCGCCGCGCTCCGCGAGAAATCGCTGACGCCTGCCATTGTCTTTCTCACCTCACGCCGTGCTTGCGACGAAGCCATGGAGGCGTTCGACCACGCCCGCACGGTGCTCCCGCCGGAGCGCCAGGAGGCCATCGCCGCTGCGCTCGAACGAGTCATCGCTCAATATCCCAGTATCGCGGAACATCCGTTGATTCCGACCGTCCAGCGAATCGGCGTCGCCGCCCATCACGCCGGCCATCTTCCGTCCTGGAAAATTGCGATTGAAGAATTGATGCGGCAGGGCTGCCTCGATGCCGTCTTTGCCACCACAACATTAGCCGCCGGTGTCGACTTTCCGGCGCGTACCGTCGTCATCACGCAATCCAGCATCCGCAAGGCCCGTGACTTCATGGATCTGACCATCGGAGAAGTCCAGCAGATTGCCGGACGGGCCGGCCGCCGCGGGAAAGATTACGTTGGCTTCGCCGTCGTCACCCCCTCTCCCTATATCGATCTGAATGTGCTGACCAAAGGACTCACTGGAAATCCTGAAGCCATCGACAGCCAGTTCACCATCAGTTACCCGATGGTCTTGAACCTCCTGAAAGCGCACCCGCACGAGCAGATTCAAGCGATTCTGGCCAAGAGCTTTGCCCAGTTCCAGCTCAACCAGCGCGCGAATGTGCTCGAGGGAAAACTGGATGTCCTGCACACACAGATGGAACCGTTCGGTCCGCGGGTCTGCACCGACTGGATTACCCAGTGGCACACCTTCGATCAAGCCAGGCGGCAAAAGCCTCATCGGCACCAGATCGCCCGCCACGAATCCCCGGAAGTCACGGCGCGGTTTCACTTCATGACGCCGGGCCGGGTGGTCGGACTCAATAAAGGGCGGGGCATCGTCCTGCGCCAATACCGAAGCAAAGGGCAAAAAAGCCCGATGATCACGGTGCTGCGGACCGGCGGAGCCATCACCGAATCCCCTGCCGGCACTGTCACCGATGTGTTCGATCGCCTGTTCGAATGCACGGAACAGCAAGGCTATCCCTGGTGCACCCCGGAGTCGTTCGACGAATTGCTCTATCAGCTGACCGAATTGCCGACCAGGCTGCCGCTGCTGCCGATTCTGGTCTCGAAAGAATCCGAGCTGATCCCCGATGCCATCGTGCAGAGCCTGGGCGATTTTCCTTGTCCGAGCTGTTCCTCGCGGCCGGCCTGCCAAAAAGATTATCTCGTCGCCTCGCGCCTGCGGCAAGAACAGCAACGCCACGTCAAATCGATTCAGGCGCTGCGCACCAGCTTGTGGCACCGGTTTCAGGAACGGATCGACGTGCTTCAGAAATTCGGCTACTTAAGCCCGACCTCGCATTTAACGGACGACGGCGAATGGGCACGGCTGATCCGCATCGATCACTCGCTGCTCATTACGGAATTGATCCGAGCCGAAGCCTTTGCCGGCGCGGACCCCGCCGTGCTCACCGGCGTGATGGCCAGCATCGCCCACGACGACGACCGGCCCGGCGCGTTCCCGCGGGTTAGCACGGGGCTGAGTTCATTGCTGGGGCAAGTTCGCAAATTGGCAGAAAGTCTCTCG
Source organism: Nitrospira sp. (assembly GCA_022226955.1). Lineage (NCBI taxonomy): Bacteria > Pseudomonadati > Nitrospirota > Nitrospiria > Nitrospirales > Nitrospiraceae > Nitrospira > Nitrospira sp. Next base: position 456,538 of record CP092079.1, on the reverse strand, counting down.
CCCTACGAAGATCCCCCGTTGCTGCGCGCCGACATCGCCGCCGTCGCCGAGCGCTGGGTCTCCGACCCAGGCCTGACATGGATCGGCCTCTGCCGTTCGACCACGATGGCGGAAGGCGATATCTATCGACTGCTTGCCAGAACGCTGGAATTTCTGTCGCAGTTGCACACCCTGCGCGCGACTCATCCCGGCCTGGCTGACTCGGCCTCTCGGGCCATCGACTTGATACGCCGCGGCGTATTGGAAGAACTACCGTGAGAACACGATGACACCTGACGAACTTCAACAGCTCCTCGCGCAACAGCCCATTGCCGTCCTGCATCGATTGGCACGCGGACGTGTGCACCGGCACTTTCGGGCCGGGAAACGCCGCCTAATCGAACTGCTGCTGCAACACTCATCGCAAAACCTGGCCGGGCTCGAATCCGATCTGCACGCGCTCATTGGCGAACGGCACACCCGCGCGCCACTCACGACAGCACCAGCCCGACAGGCAGCGCCACGGCATACCGCGCCTCCTCCAAACAGAAGACCGCACCGGCCGCATGAGCCGGAATCGACCGAGCCGAGCGTCTCACTCGCTGCCTGGCTCGAAGGGCTCGGCGTGCCCAGTCCACAGCCGTTTGTCCCAGACCCCTGGCAAGTGGATGCCCTGGCAGGACTGACTGAAACCGATGTCGTGGTGAGTGTGCCAACCGGGAGCGGAAAAACCTACGTCGCCGTGGAAGCTGCGCGCCGTGCCATGGACGAAAACCGGACCGTGATTTACACGTCTCCGCTGAAAGCGCTCTCGAATACGAAATTCACTGAGTTCTCAAAAATCTTTGGCGGCGACCGCGTCGGGATTCTCACAGGCGACCGGCAGGACAACAGCCAGGCGCCCATCCTCATCATGACGACGGAAATTCTTCGCAACTTGCTCTACGACGCGGCCGGCGGCGAAATCGACGTGCGGCTGGATACGCTCGGATTAGTCATTCTGGATGAATCGCAGTACCTGGCAGACCCTGAGCGCGGCGTGGTCTGGGAAGAGACCATCATCTTCTGTCCTTCGCAAGCGAAGCTGCTGCTGCTCTCCGCCTCCATCGGCAATCCCCAAGACATCGCCGATTGGCTCACGTCCATCCGTCCCTCTCCCTGCCGTCTCGTGCGCCATAGCAAACGCACCGTGCCCTTGCGCGCGGGCTACCTGCATCCCAACGGCAAACTCACACCACTCTTCCGCACCGCCGGCATTCCCTACGGCCAACCTGGACAACTGCATCCGGAAGCCAAGCGACTGTTTCTGGAATATGAAGAAGACACGCTGCCGTCAGGGCGTCCGCGCCGTTAACGACACGTCGTGCTGTGTTGAAGACGGCTAGAAAGCCGCGGTCAGCCCGATCGTTGCCCCATGGCGAATGGTCTGAAACTCTCGAAGCGGCGCCGATTCCGACCCAGATCCCACCGGATGATTTTCCCAGGTCCCGGTGAAGGTCCGGTTCCACCACACCCGATAGCCCATGGTCAGCGCGACATTTCGCGCCAGTATAAACTTCATCCCTGCATCGGCATTAGCACTGGCTCCTACCCCCCACATCGTAAAACTCGGCTGCTGAAGATCCGCGCGCAATTCATGCCGGTCTTCGTTGTAAACGATGCTGACCGGGCTCATCGCGAGCTTTCCCTCAAGACTCAACCAGCGGGTCAGTCGATACTCAGTTTGGCCGCCGACACGAAACGGGGTAATCCAATGCGTGGTATTGACGATGGCCAAGTCCCCTTGATGGCTCACCGTCCCGGCAGCGCTACAGGTAAACGCACCCGAGGGATTACAGACATCCTGGCGAACGCTTCGCGCCTCATACTTCGTTCGCCAATATTGGAGTCCGCCAAAAACATCAAAGTAGCCTCTGCCACCAGAAAACTCTACGACCCGCTGACCGCCATCAAGATTGAGATACCAGGTCCCGTGGCCGGCTGTGTCGCTCGTAGTGCGCGAATAGAGATGCTGGCCGCCCGTTGAAAGATAGTCGTCATCCGTCAGCTTTCCGCGATCGAAATCGACGGAAAACCCCACTTCACCACGCATGAACCAGCGGCGCGACAAATGGATCTTGGCTCCAAGCTCCATGATCTGCGTATTGTTATCTTTGTACGTCAGCTTCGAGGTGGGGTTGCCCAATCGCGAATCGAGCCCCGAGGCATCGTGACTCCACTTCGTTTCGCCGTTAGTAAACATCCACGATCTCAATGACAGCTCGACGCGCTGCCGGGACGCCGGCTCGCCCTCCTCGGCCGAGGAGAGTCCCGGAGCAGACAGGAGGCTCACCCCAATGAACATTCCGAAGATCGCAGCCTTGCACATCGAAGATTGGCTCACCGTCTCATCCCTCCCCGCTGAATCACCACTGTATCCACGCATCGCTCGACGGTCTCCGGCATCATCCGCTGGCACGCCGCTCGTATATCCGCCTCATTGTGCTGACGTTGGATCACGAAAGAAAACCACACCAGCCAGGTGCCGATGACAGCCACCATGATCGTGCCAACAAAGAGCGCGCCCCACAGTCTCCATGAGTTCATCGGAGACGAGCAGGCGCTTCCGCTATCATAGCCCTGTAGCCTAGTCTCAGATGTTTGCATAGTCGACCTTCCTCCGTCCTCTTTCTTCCTAACGGAGAATCGTTCAAATCATACCCGAGCGCCTGACCGCTGAATAGCATTTTGCTCATCTGCGCCAAATCCCTCTGCGCTGACAGTCTCTTCCGCCACAGCTTCTGAGATCAGACTTGAGAACATAATAAATGGCAGATGCCGCGCGCGCTGATCTTTAATTCAATGCTCCGACTGACTGCACTCAGAGATCTAGAGCAAAGAGTCTCCACGAAATTCACCGCCACATTCGCCAGTGAAGGTCTCTGCGTACAGTCTTACAATCTGCCGATCGGCTCTCCACAATATCGTAAGTCGAAGATCCTTGTTTCGAGACTAATTTACAAGCATTTCACGATGTTCTTTACAAAACTTTCACCCGCAGAGACACCGGCACGGTCATTGCTAGGTCCACGCGGCAAGGGTTCTCTCTGGGTTGTTTGTCGGCGTTGAAAAGTGGATCGCCTGATCGCTGAATCTGCTGACTGCACATCGCGGACTACCTACTTTATCGACATCGTCGCTGTACCACCCTCCTCAGGATCAGGTGTATCACATGTCTGGAACTATGCTTCGTGTGCTGGGGAGCATTCTCTTCGCAACGTGCTTCGCCACGACCCTGTACGCGCAAACCAGCCCGACCTCCGGTCCGCTGCGCGTTCATCAGACCAACCCGCGCTACTTTGCCGACGCAACGGGACGCCCTGTCTACTTGACCGGATCGCATGTGTGGCACAATCTTCAGGATGGGAATGGGACGGCCTTCAACTATTCCGCGTACCTTGATCAGCTACGAGCCAACAACCATAATTTTATTCGCCTCTGGACGGCCGAATCTCCCCAGGCTGACGTCGCCCTCATGCCAGCGCCGGGATTCACTGGATCCAGCCCCTGGTACCAGAAATCCTCCCCTCTGCCCTACGCGCGAACAGGACCGGGCATCGCCGCGGACGGATCTCCCAAATTCAACCTGACGCAATTCGATCAAGCCTACTTCGATCGATTACGCGCACGTGTCATTGCGGCCCGAGACCGGGGCATCTATGTCAGCATCATGCTGTTCAACTTCCGGGATGTCTGGAATGCGCTCACTCCAGGCCGTAACGTGTGGCGCTACCACCCCTACAATACGAATAATAACGTCAACGGCATCAACGGAGATCCAAACGGAAACGGCAATGGCGAAGAAACGCATACCCTGCAACTTGCCGCCGTCACACAACTTCAAAGCGCCTACGTCAAAAAGGTCGTCGACACGGTCAACGATCTGAATAACGTCATCTTCGAAATCTCCAACGCCGACCAGCCCGGCGATCCGGCATGGCAATCGTACATGGCGACGCTGATCAGAACATACGAGGCAGGAAAGGCTTCCCAGCATACCATTGGAATGACCGGGACTCAGGGAGCCAGTAATGCCGCGCTCCTCAATAGCACAGCAGATTGGCTGTCCTTCGCAGCAGGATCGCTCAATAACAGTAGCGATCCGTTCATCGACAGCCCTCCGGCAACCGATGGAACCAAAGTCAGCCTCCTCGACACGGATCACCTCGGCTACGCATTCTTTCAAAATAATCCCTCCGCGGCGAGCATGTGGGTGTGGAAAAGTTTTCTGCGCGGGCACAACCCCGCTCTTATGGAAGATATGCTCGGCTCAGCGGGATTCGTCGCAGGACGATCCGCCATGGGTCATACACGTTCCTATGCTGCACGGATAGATCTCGCTTCCGTCGCGCCGCGAAGCGCGCTCTCGACAACCGGCTATTGCCTCGCCAGCCCTGGTCGCGAATATTTGGCCTACCAGCCGGGATCCGGAAGCTTTTCCGTCGATCTCGTCTCCGGCACCTACACCTACGAATGGTTCAACCCAACCACTGGTGCGGTTGCCGCCACAGGCACTGCCAGCGCGCCCGGAGGCCCACAGACATTCACCCCGCCATTTAGCGGCCCGGCTGTGCTCTATCTCACATCAACCGCCCCCTCTCCCTCCTCACCATCCACGGCTGCAACAATAGTTGGCCAATGGACCTTCGAAGAGGGAACAGGGCTAACCACTGCCGATCTATCCGGCAATGGTTTTGGTGGATCTCTGATCAATGGTCCGGAATGGACGACCGGAAAGATTGGAAGCGGACTACGTTTCGACGGAATCAATGATTATGTGCACATCCCCAATTCAGGTCAGCTTTCTCCGCAGAAAATGACGCTATCACTTTGGGCAAAACCCGCAACCTTTGCGAACACCGATTGGAGCGCTATCCTCGCAAGTGTGGGAACCAATGAGTCATCCGATGGCTACTACGGACTGGCCATCACTACGGCAGGGCAACCTATCGCTATACTGAACATTGGCGGTGGAGCTCAAAACATCTACTATCTTGCAGGACCGTCAATTGCTGTTGGCCAATGGCATCATCTGGCGATGACATATGACAACGCAACCTTGCGGCTATACGTTAATGGAACAGCCGCTGGCCAGTCGTCGATCAATCAGGTGCGAACGACAAACGCCTCTCCACTCGTCATAGGAAAGCGAGGAGACTCTGGTGCGCAGTTCAACGGAGCTCTAGACGACGTCCGCATATACAGTCGAATCCTAGGCGGGGCAGAAGTCTCCGCAATCATGGCAGACACCTCGTCAAGCACAACTCAACCCCCCACTACACTAGCACCTACTTCCACGACACGTCTGGCCAGTGCAACGACAACCGTATCCTCTCTCGCTGCTGCGACCACAATTGCCCCCACTAGCACCGGCACTCCGTCCGCCGTAACCTATCAGGCCTCGGCAGATTTTTCCGGGGTCCAGGGCCAGCGCAATTGGTTCTACTTGGACTCCTTAGGCAACCGCATGACCTTTAACGCGACCAACAACACCTGGCAAGGCGCCGAAGCCTATCTCGCTCTCGGCAGTAGTTCTGGCCATCCCGGCGCCACCCGCGATGCCGTCCGCCGCTGGGTCGCCCCCAACGCTGGAACCATTCAACTCACTGGCCGGGCCAGTGACGGACATACCAGCTGTGGCGGCGGCGTCACCGTCTCCATTCGCAAGGGCGCCGCTGTCCTCTGGCAACAGTCTCTTGCCAATGGCAACACAACCGGTATCGCGTTTGCCCTCACCAGCTCGATCACCGCCGGTGAAGCTATCGACTTCGTCATCAATCGAGGCAGCGACGGCGGTAATGCTTGCGATACTACGGTCTTCGACCCCACCATCAGCTTTTCCCCCGCTAGCACTTCTCCGCCCGACACCAGCACTCCACCACCCACGTCTGGAACCGCCACGGTCACACTCTCATGGACTAAGAATACCGAACCGGACCTGTCTTACTACCGTGTATACTACGGCACCAGTTCACGGAACTATTCGACCTCAACTGCGGTGGGCAATACGACATCGACGACCATTAGCAATCTGACATCTGGCCAAATCTACTATTTTGCCCTCACCGCCGTTGATACAAGCGGCAATCAAAGTGCCTATTCACAGGAAGTCTCGATCAGCCGATGACCGAACTCTTCAAGTCACGGCACTAGCGCGAGTAGAATCACACCGCGCTGACTTGACCCATATGAGCTCGGACATGTATAACCACGCCCTACCTCTTGCGGTCTGAGGGCCTCGTCCCTTCTTACCAAAAGAATTATGCGCCCGTAGCTCAATTGGATAGAGCATCTGACTACGGATCAGAAGGTTACAGGTTCAAGTCCTGTCGGGCGCACCACTTCTGCGCGGTTCTATTCACGCTTCCTGCTTCCTTCTGATTGAGTGATGCCTTAGGATAGGTCTATGGCACATTCTACGACGCTTAAACAGGACGACATCGACCGGCTCATTTCCGGCATGCACTGGGCCCCGCGCACGATCCTCGGTCCGCATCCGGTCACTAAAGGTCTGGCTATCCGTACCTGGCTTCCGTTCGCCGAATCCGTCTGGATTCTGCTCCGCGGTCAGACCACTCCGATCCCGGCCCCGCGCATCCACGAGGCCGGCCTCTTTGAAGCCATCCTCCCTCAGCAGAAACAGGCACACCACTATACAATTCGCTCTCAAGCCGCCGACGGCACCATCACGGAAAGCCACGATCCCTACGCGCTGCCTCCGTTGCTGACCGACTTCGAATTGCATCTCTTTGCAGAAGGCACGTTTTATCGCGCCTACGAATCGCTGGGCGCACACCTTCGCACGACAGACGGCATCACCGGGGTGCATTTCGTCGTCTGGGCGCCGAATGCCGCGCGTGTCAGCGTCGTCGGTGAATTCAATCGCTGGGACGGACGTTGCCACCCCATGACCAATCGTGGATCGACAGGACTCTGGGAGCTCTTCCTCCCCGGCCTGCCGAACGGAAGCCTCTACAAATATGAAATTCGGCCGCGCGGCCAGGATGCGGTCCTGGTCAAGGCAGACCCCTATGCCTATGCCGGCGAACTCCGCCCCCGCACCGCCTCAGTCGTATGCGATCTATCGGATTTTACCTGGCACGATGACGCCTGGATGACCGCCCGTGCGCAATGGAACCCCTTGCATGCCCCAGTCGCCATCTATGAGGCCCACCTCGGATCGTGGATGCGGGTGCCAGAAGAGGAGAATCGCTGGCTCACCTATAGCGAGCTAGCCGGCAAACTCATTCCCTATGTCAAAAATCTCGGCTACACCCATATCGAGTTGCTCCCTATCACCGAACATCCCTTCGACGGATCCTGGGGCTATCAGGCCACCGGCTATTTCGCGGCGACCAGCCGTTATGGCACGCCAAAAGATTTTATGGCGTTTGTCGATGCCGCTCATGCAGCCGGGATCGGCATCATTATGGACTGGGCCCCCGCGCATTTCCCCGACGACCCGCACGGCCTCGCGTTTTTCGACGGCACCCATCTCTATGACCATGCCGATCCACGCCTCGGCTATCATCCGGATTGGCACAGCCGAATCTTCAATTACGACCGGCCGGAAGTACGCAACTTTCTCCTCAACAGTGCGTTGTTCTGGCTCGACACCTATCACATCGATGGTATCCGCGTAGACGCCGTCGCCTCGATGCTCTATCTCGACTACGGGCGTAAGGCTGGTGAGTGGATCCCCAATCAATTCGGCGGGCGCGAAAACCTCGGCGCCGTCACGCTGCTCAAGGAGCTGAATGTCCTTGTGCATCGGGACTTTCCCGGAGCCATGACCATCGCGGAAGAATCCACCTCCTGGCCAGGCGTCTCTCGCCCCACCTATACCGGAGGGCTCGGGTTTACGTTCAAATGGAACATGGGCTGGATGCACGACACGCTCGACTACTTCGCCCATGAGCCGGTGCATCGGAAATTCCATCAAAACCAAATCACGTTCGGCCTGCTCTACGCTTTCACGGAAAATTTCGTCCTCGTCCTTTCGCATGACGAAGTGGTGCATGGCAAACGCTCGCTGATCGGGAAAATGCCCGGCGATCCTTGGCAGCAATTTGCCAATCTCCGCGCTCTCTACGGCTACATGTACGGCCACCCAGGGAAGAAGATGCTCTACATGGGCAATGAATTCGGACAGTGGCGGGAGTGGAACCACGACACCAGTCTGGACTGGCATCTCTGCGAATATCCGCCCCATCATGGGTTACAGCGCTTTGTGCGGGATCTGAATCATCTCTACCGGCAAGAGCCGGCGCTGCACCGGGTGGACTACGAATGGAATGGGTTTCAGTGGATCGACTTCAACGACGCGGAAAATTCAGTTATCGCCTTCCTTCGAAAGGGTGAGAATGGCTCGGATGCCATTCTCTGCGTGGGCAACTTTACACCGGTCCCGCGTCATCACTACCGTGTCGGCGTCCCGACAGCGGGATACTATCGAGAGATGCTTAACAGCGACGCCGAACTGTATGGAGGCAGCAATATGGGGAACTCCGGCGGCCTGCATGCCGAAGCCACCCCGTACCATAGCCTGCCCTATTCGCTGAGCCTCACGCTTCCGCCGCTCTCCATGCTCTTCTTCAAACTACAGCTGGAATAGCGGCTCTCGCCTACTTGGTCTTGGCTTCCGTACGGATGTCCAGAATTTTGACGTCGAAGTATAAGGTCTTCCCGGCCAGCGGGTGATTGAAATCCAGCACGATGGAATCTTCTTTTACTTCCGTCACATGGGGAAACAGCGATTGGCCCTCAGGCCCCCGCGCTTCCAATTCGGCTCCGACCTTCCAGGCATGCTCCGGAACCAGCGCTTTCTTCACTTCCTGAATGGCTTTCTGATCTACCTCTCCGTACGCATCCGCAGGTTTAACGGCGATGTGCTTCTTCTCTCCAACCGACATTCCCTCTAGTGCTTTCTCTAGGCCAGGAACAATTTCTTCCGCACCCTGCACATAGGTCATCGGTTCACCACCGACGTTCGATTCCAAGACATCTTTCTCATTCAGCTTCAGCGTGTATTCGAGCGATACGTGCTTCCCCTTCGAAACCACGGCCTTCGCAGCGCCGTTCGCCGCCTCCGCCTGAATCGCCGGCGCATCGACCATCGTACCCAACAGAGCAACCAGACACACACATCTCAGAGCATCGAGACGACCGATCATACATCCTCCTCAAAAATAATGAGTCGCTATCGGTGGGAATGGGACCAGAGGATACCGCGATGGAGGCAGCAAAAACTACTCGCTCTTACCAGGACCGGAAGGCTCCGGAGTCCAGATGCACGAACTTCGAACGAGGGTAATAGCCGATGCCGCCATAGCCTAATTCGAGCGCGGTCTGTCGAATGACTTTGGGATGGATACCCGGAATCTGTATATCCATCGCTTGTCCCTGTATATGCAGGCTATTTTTCGCCGCACGCCGGCCGGCACGCACCAGCTTCGCGTTATACTCCGGAGAGCGATAACCAGAGATGATATGAACCTCCCGATCGCCGCCTATCTTCTTTTGCACTAGATTGACATGCTCCAACACCCGCACATCGATCGCGGAGACTTCTCCGGTCGCATGGCACCGCAAGATATGATTAACGTCGTCCAGCGCTTCCCAATCGTACTCGCCGGCCTCATTGCGATACGTCACCTCCAGCCGCTCATTGGTCCAGACATTTAAGAAGGTCAGCCGGCCTTCAGGAAGCGCCTGCGCCACGGCTCGCTGAGGCCGCAACCCTGGCAGCACGGCGAGAGCCAGTGTCATCGCAGATGTTTGCAAAAACGTGCGGCGGGTCCAAGCCCAATCCGAATGAATTGTCACAAAAATACTCTCCGAAGAAGGTACGTTGCAGAGAACTGGCAGCAGGTGAGTTGAGTTGTATCAAAAAGGATAGGATCGGTCAATGAATATTTGTTCAATCGGCTCTTCGATCCTGTTCGTTTCATGTCGATACGCGGCACCGCTTGATGGGCATGATAGACATGAGTGAGACGGTTCTTTACACAGACTGCCCCCTGCTATTTTCCTTCTAGACACACAGTCGGCAGACGGGTAAGATCGTTTTCAGAGAGTACTGAAACCTATGGCTACGATTTTGATCATCGACGACGAAGAATCCATCCGCCATCTCCTTCGTGAGGTGCTGGAAAAGGCCGGGCATCAGGTATTCGAAGCCTCCAATGGACGCGAAGGGCTTGAGGTGTATCAGAAGCAACCAGCCGATTTGGTTATCATGGATCTGTTGATGCCGGATACCGACGGCCTGGAAACGACACTCCAGCTAACCCGCGAGTATGTAGATGCCAAGGTGATCGCGATTACCGGCGCACAAGGCGATCGTAACTTTCTCGACGTGGCGAACCTGTTTGGCGCCAGGCGGACGTTCCAGAAGCCCTTCGATCTCAATAAGCTCCTTCAGGCCATACAGGAAGAGCTGGCTGCCAAGTAGTCCTCCCTCTGCCAGAATAATCACGACCCCGTTGTCACTGACATCGTTTTTCGATCGCACCCGACCCATTCAACCTCAAGTTGGCAGCCTGTTGTACCGATAGAACGGGCCACTCAACGAATACCAAGACCGGTACCCATTCAACCTCAAGTTGGCTGCCTGTTGTACCGATAGAGAAACACCGTCGGCCCTCTTCATATATTGGCGTATCTGATGCAACGCGCTCAACTCCGGCAGGTTGATCGGCATGGAACATCATCGGCAGTGCCCACGATTCGACGTCAACTTTGAGAGCACCTTTGCCAGCGACACCTTTGCAGGCCAGGGCACGATTACCAACTTGTCCATGGGCGGTTGTAGTATTGAAGCAAACATCGCGCTGCCGGCTCAAAGCCTCGTCGACCTCCAGATCCAACTCCCGGGTTTCCCCCGGCCGCTGAGGATCGAACAGGGCGTTGTCCGCTGGGCGCGCGGCAATACCTTCGGCCTGGAATTCCACGCACTGTCTGAGCCGGATACAACCTGTCTCCAACAACTGCTACAGGACCTGGATCAGAGACCGCTAGCAGTCGGGCGGCAGGCCGCGCACTAATATGCAAACCAATGCCAAAATACTGATCGTCGACGACAGCATGGACTTTCAGCTATTCATGAAAACCATACTGACCGAAGCGAACTATGCCGTCTTGTCTTCCAGCGATACGCTCCAAGCAACCGGCAAAGCGCTCCGAGACAAACCTGCCCTCATTATTCTGGATCTCATACTCCCTGGCGGAGATGGCTGGATGTTGCTTGATCGCTTCAAAACGAATATTTTAACCAAACACATTCCCATCGTGATCGTGACGGGTCAAACCAAGCCTGGACTCGAAAAACGATCCAAATCCAAAGGAGCCGCCGGATTTTTCCACAAGCCCATCGAGAAGGGAACGTTCGTCAACACGATTAATGCTCTTCTCGCCGCCCCAACCTCTACCTCTATATAGCCCTTCTTGGGAAGGTCCAATCGGCTGTCTCCCTGACACGGAAACCCTTGATCTTCCAAACCGCGAACAGCAGGTATACTCAACAACCTAAGCAGTATTTACTGGAAGTCGTTCTGGGAGATCTGAGAGGATCTGAAAGCGCCGCGACAACCGTCTCTACTGCGCCGCACATTCCTTCAGGAGAGCATTCGACACTCATGAGGCTGACGTTCTGGATTCTGTACAGCGCCCTCATTCTCGCCAGCGGCGTCTATGGGTCCGTCTTTGTCGGCCATTCTCATTGGGACTATGTCATTTGGATTCCGCCCCTTGAGGAGATACAATCATTTCAGTTCTGGTTCGATATTATCGTGAACGTCACCCTCTACATCCCCTTTGCTTTCCTGTACCTTCAACATCGGGATTCGGATGCGAGATCAGCCCTTATCACGGCCGTGCTTTTTGGATTACTTCTTTCCTGTACCGTCGAGCTATATCAACTCTATTCTCACAATCGCCGCCCCTCGCCTTCGGATATTGTCTGCAACCTCAGCGGCACCATCATTGGAACATTTCTTTGGGTAGCCTGGCGAAAACATATGAGGCAGGTGACTCAATCGACCGCGCCTGCTACTCCCACCCCATAAGCTCGTACTAGCGGCTGCCGGATAATTCCTTCCGCACCAGCCCGCGCATCATGACCGGATCGTTGTAGGCGACTTCGCTCAAGGCATCCAGCATATGAATCCCCTTTGCGGCGGCTAACTCTTTCGCTTTCAGATAGTTTTTCGCGCCGAACCGCGCCACCGACGACTGGCCGTTCACAATCTGGCAGGCCAACACTTCCTGCCCCACCTCGAGCGTCCCGCCGTCCTCGATCAAGGCCTTGGCTTGCGCCACCGTGATTCCATGCAACTGCGCGAATTCCTCCAGCCCGCCCGTCTCGACCAACCGGCCGTCCGGCATGATGCAGAGACGCTTGAAATGCGGCGACCAATCCTTGCGGAAATCGATGTACTTGATGTCGCCGCCCTTCGCCACGGCTCGATCGATCATGCGATAGTCCAAGCCAAGATTTTTCTGCTCCAGCTTTTCCTTCAGCTCATCCGGCAACGTGCGATGGAAAATCTCATAGGCGGCCTCAGCCATCGGGAGCGACCGTGCCCGGGCCAGATGCTCCGTCTCGGCAAACTGCATCAGATCCAACACAAACGTCCGCTTCGGCAATAGGCCCGTCGGATCGAGCACGCAGGCGAAGAGTCCCCGCGTTAATAGTCCGCCCTCGGCGGGATACACATAGACCCCGCCCTGGGTCAGCAACTCTGTCATCGTGGCCAGCGGCACCCCATAGCTTTCAGACAGAATCTTGGCATGTCCCGCCAAATCTTCCGGAAGCGTCATCGCACAAGCCGTCACATTCCCCGGCGCATCCGCTTCAGAGTAATCCTCAATCACGTTATAAAGGACCGGGAGCTTGGGCTTCTCGATCTTTTTCTTAATCTTAAACATGAATCACTTCCGTTCAAGCTATTGGTTTTACGAAATAGAGAGTACTACCGATTCAGATGGTGATACGCCGGCAAGGTCATCATCCGGCGATCTTCCACCGGTCCGCCAATCGTAAAGTGATAGAGCGATTGAAAGGACAAGCCCTGCACCCCCAGCATCTCATGAACCGGGTCGTCGAAGAAACAGCCGATTCCTGTTCCGCGTACCCCGGCGGCTTCCGCTTCCAGATACAACACCTGGCCGAGCAACCCCGCTTCCCAGAACAGCCGAGGATAAAACCAGGCACCCACGTGGCGCAAGCGCCCCTCGAACTCCGCCAGCATCCCCAATGAGAAGGCACTGTCCGCCGCAATCTCTTGATGGCAGCTCACCTGCGCCGCCGCGCGCCTGGCATCACCTTCCAAGAGCCAGTAGAGCGCCAGATCTTCAGGACAACCCGGCGGCGGCGTCCAGACCAGTTCCGGATTGAGTGACTGCTGAATCAGCGGCAACTTCGCCCGATCCCGCACTAGAACATACAGCCCCGGCGTCAACCCATCGACCCGATGCACAAAGATCATCAGATGAATCGCCGGAGCATGCGGCCATAAATCCCACGGCATTGGACGTTCCAACTGAAGACGCTCGGCACGCGGCACGACTCGCTGCAATATCCGAAAAAACGCGGCGGCGGAAATCGCCGTCCGTCCGTCAAACGACACCGCACTCCGGCGCTGGCGAATAATCTGTCCCGCCAGAGGCCCAGCGCCATTTGTCACGCGCGATGCATCCTCCGCAAGTGAACGAGAGTAGGACAACGCCTGCGACTCACTCGATACCTTCCATGAGGCGTCTGCCGCTTGATCGATCACATCCCAATGGACACCATGTTCGCCGCTTAACCGATTCGCCTTCCCCTGCCACCGGCTTTCCGAAAGCTCCTTGACGACGGCCGCATCGAGAAAGAGAGGGATCTCTTCCGGCAAAGGCTTCCCACTCTCGCGAGGCCAGACGACACAGAGACAATCCGGATGTTCCGGCTCGACCTCCGCAAAGTCGTCTGGGCGATTCGTTCCCAGCAACAATGCAACAGTATTCTGTTCCACGCCATCCAGCAGCGCCATCTGCCACCCCAGCGTGGCCGCGGCAACCCGCGCGGAGCCAAGCGCATGCCCAACGTCATGATTGCAGTACCGGAATGCCCGCTCGCCATACTTCCAAGCTTCCCGCCAATGCACCGAGGAAAGACCGAAGAGAAACGCTCCTGGGGGAAACGGCGCGAGCAACCGTGCCATCGTCTCAGCTGAAAACTCCGCCCGCCGCTCCAGCCCATGCTCCTTCGGTGCGTAGTGATAAAGTCCCGGATTAAGATCAAGGCCGTGAATCTGCGGCAAGGCAGCATAGCCTTCCGTCGGATGCAGATTGCCGGATGATGGATTATTCCGCAGTGCCCATTCCGTCTCTCCACCTCGTTTCCAAGCAGACAAGCCCAGGGCATATTCAAAAAATCGAGACAGCGTGCGCAGCGTCACCGGCTGAGAAGAAACCGCCCCAGGTTGATAGAGCGCCTCATAGGTCGGGGAAACCGGCTCCTCCTCTGGCTTGAGCAAAGGCAGCGGAATCAGTTCCGCGCCGGCGAAGCGTCGGAACGGATCGGGCTGATTCGCCCAGTCGAGAAACCCCGCCGACCTGGCATAGCGATTAAAGTGATGCTTCGTCTGAATGTGATAGCGAATGACCTGATCCACAGGATCAGATGAGACAGATTCGGCTGGCAGTGAAACTGGCTTGTCGGTACTCATTGCAATGATACAGGCAGTCTACAGAGCGGCAGGAAGGAAAGTAAACGCACCCGGCATGGATCTCTTTATGACACATCTGTCTATCGCCCACTGTTCGCATCATCGTCGTCGACCGCGGACAAACTCTCTCAAAATCACCCGCGCAGGCTTGCGGGACCAAACACCTCAAGACTTACCCCCTTCCATCCGATAAGGACCTGTCATTGTGTATTCTCTTGCGAGGGGGCTCGTTCATGGCCGAACTTATTCAGGAATTGAAAGAGCATCATACCCATCTGCTCTCGATTCTGCAGTTGGCGAAGATCAATGGCGTTGCCACGCTGGAAACAAGAGAGCTGCTCCGCTCGGCACGCACGACTCTGCTCGACCACCTCCGCAAGGAAGATGTCGAGCTCTACCCGGTATTACGCACCGCGGCGATAAAGGATCCGGCCATCCAAGACATGCTGGAGACATTCGCCAACGACATGGCCGAGACATCGAAGGTGGCCATCGGTTTTTTCAAGAAATGGGACCAAGGAGAAACGGACCACGACCTCTCAAAGGAGTTCGGCCTGCTGCAGGCCAAACTCGTCAGCCGGATCCGTCGCGAAGAAGAATTACTCTATCCACTCTACGAACAAATCATCGCAAAAAAGGCCGCCTAACTGGATGTAGCCGTCACCGCTACGAGATTCCCCGCTTCACAGCTGGCATCACATCCGCGAGACCTGCGCCAGGCCGTGACCGGACTTCCACTTGATACTGCAACCAATACTGGGCTTCTGATTGGAATCGACTGGCCGGCCGACCTTGTAGATCTTAACAACCTCTTAGCGAGATGGAGAAAGACCGCACTTTTGTTTACCTCCTCCATCGGTAACGACTCTTTCAAACACACTCCCTCTGCACGCATCCTACCCCTAACAACAGATGAAGCCATCCATGTAATTCGACACAGCCCCCTCCACGCAAAAGCTGTCAGTTTCACATTTAAATCCAATCCACCCTGCGGTATACTTCCTCCATGTCGTTCAACCTTCCTCTCAAGAATATGAGCCTCCACGAAAAACTCTCAGCCATGGAGTCGTTGTGGGAAGATCTCGCCCGCACACCTGATGCCATTGAGTCCCCTGCCTGGCACAAAGGCGTCCTCGATGAGCGCCGCCAGCGCGTCGCCGAAGGAACGTCGCAATTCATTGACTGGGAGACCGCAAAAGCGGATATCCGCAACAAGCTCTCGTGAACATCCAGATCCTGGATGACGCTCAGGAAGACTTAATCCAAGGCTTCCGTTTCTACGAAAACCAAGAGCCCGGACTGGGCGCCTACTTTCTGGATTGCCTGTTCTCAGATATCGATTCCCTTCTCGTGTATGCTGGAGTCCACGCGGTGACGTACACCTATCACCGCTGCTTATCAAAACGCTTCCCTTTTGCTATTTACTACAGCCTGGATAAAGAGATTATTCGGATACATGCCGTATTGGACTGCCGTCGGAATCCGTCCTGGGTTAGGAAACGATTGAGATAACTATGCAATTCGATGCAGCCCTTGCCGCGCAGGCGGCGTTTGCAGAAGCGGAATCCGAGCTCGGTTCCGACTGGGAGGCCGCTGTGGAATTAGAGGAAATCTTTTCCTCCAACGCCGGATCGACGGCACGGGAGGCGTACGAGGCATTACTCTCGCTCGCGACCCGCTATCCGCAGGCCCATGCCTTTCAAGCCTTCTGCATCTACATCACCTGGCAACAGGTGACGGAACAAACCATCGCGCACCATTTTGAGACCGGGAGGCGGCTCTCCGAATCCTATCTGGCCGCGCGCGAGGGGAAGGATCAACAACACCTCGATTACGTCACCGAACTCCTGGAATCGTTTCGCGCGGGACTGGGACTGGACGAGGAAGACGAGATCGTGATCGAATTCAGAAAAGACACCCCGAAAGGCGGCGACTAGCAAAGAAGTGCTGAGTCAGGAGACCGAAGACCGATCGCTCATGGCTGAGAACGACAAACACCGCGCGAGGATTTTTCTTCACCGCGGACAGCTGACTCAAGCCAAAGCCGCCTATGAGCAAGCGATCGCTGACGATCGCCTGGCGGATAACCCCAGCGAACTCTCCTCCTCGCTCGGCAATCTTGGCAATGTTTGTGCGCTCTCCGGAGATTTTGAACAGGCAGAAGCCTGTTATCGCGAAGTGCTCGCAATCCAACGGACAGAGCAAAACCAGCAGGCAATCGCGCACACCCTAGTCAATCTCGGCAATCTCCACATCGGCGCCGGCCGCCCTGAGAAAGCCCGCCCCTACTATCTTGAAGCGCTCGACCTCCTAAAACCGCTCAATGACGACCGCGCGCTCGGCATTCTGTATCACAACCTCGGCATGGAGGAGGCGAGGCAATCCCATTGGGATCAGGCGATCGCCCACTTCACCGAGGCGCTGGAATGTCATCGCCGCATCGGCAACGAAGAAGGCCTGGCGTTGACCTACAGCCAGATGGGGAATACGTTCCTCAGCTCCGGCGCGCTACGCCAGGCCGAAAAATGCCTGAATAATGCCTCCGAGCATTTCATCAAACTGGGCAATCCCGCCGGTGAAGCGGCGGCCCTGCGGCTGCTGGCCGCGCTGTATGGCCGTGAACACAATACGGCCTCGGCGATGCGCTGTCTCGAACGCGTCGTCTCGCTCGATCAGCACCATCGACTTCCCGAACTCGCAAAAGACCGCGCGCTGCTCACCGGGCTCCGTCAATCTATTTCACATCCGTAGCCACACCCGGCATCTCGCCTTCACTGAGACTTCTCACATCTTTCTGGACAGGTATAAATCCTCTGCTACCGTAAGATCGTCACACGAATTGCATCAAGTTTCATCCTCACACAACCGACAAGATACTGACATACACATATCGCAACAGGTGAACACGTGCAGCTTCGCGTCCTTTGGTCGCTCCTCATAGTCGGCGCCATGCTTACTCCAGCACAGGCGGCGGAATTCGTGCCGCCTCAGATCACGGTCGGCACCCAAGAAGTCGGACTCTCCGCGGGCTACCTCCTCCCGCACCGCCTGACATACGAACACACCACCAAGCAGCAGGGTGTGGCCTTCATCCCCTCCTGGATGATAACCGTCACCGATCCCATAGGCGACAGTTGGTACCGCGGACAGATTTCTCTGGGCGCCGAGGCGGTGTACATCCAATTCCAAGAGCCTTTCCTCACGCATGGCATGGGCTTTACGCCCAAGATCAAATACACCATGGTCGCGCACGATCGCATTCGCCCCTACGCTGAATTTGCCGGCGGCCCGTTCTGGACCGATCTCGCTGGGAAAATCCCCGAAGAGTCCTCGCAGTTCAATTTCATTCTGACCGCAGGCTTCGGCTGCTCGTTCTTTCTGACGTCTCAAACATCGTTCAACATCGGCTACCGGTTCCAGCATATTTCCAACGCCGGCACGCGGTATCCCAACTTGGGGCTCAACTCCAGCTTGCCGTTCGGCGGATTTTCGTTTTACTTCTGACGAAGGAGAAGGGACAGACATTATGCAGCGGACAACCTCCTCATCCATCATGGCCATGCTCCTGATCGGCAGCGCCCTACTCAGTGGCTGCACCAGATCGATTGAGATCATGCCCTCCGCCACCGCGAACATCGATCACGCCCCAGTTTCTATTGCGAGCGCGGAGCGCGTGCCGCTCATTCTCGACCAAGTAAAAGTCAGTCAGAATGGCGCGCCGCAAAATCCATCCGTTGACCTGGATCGCCGCCTGCTCGGCTCCTTGCAAAGCCTCGCGCTGTTCTCCCATCTCTCTCTTGCCGAACAGGGACCGCTTACCGATAACGAGAAAGCGATTGTTGCTCGCGTGACCATCGACGACGCCATCGACTCCCATCCCGGTGAAGCCGCGTTGAAAGGATTTATCGTCAGCGGCTCCATGTTTCTCCTCGCGCCGGTGATGGACTTCCACTACGACTACGGGACCCGCCTGACCTTGGAACTCGAACGCTGGGACGGGACCGTCAAGACCTATCAGGCCGACGCCTCCGGCACAGCGCGCTATAAACTCTTCAGTGCCAGCCCCTCGATGATCGCGGAACTGAAGGGGCATGTGCTGGAAGCCGGCATCACCGACCTCCTGCACCAGCTCGTCAAGGATGCGGCCTTCTACAATGCCAGCAGCGCCCCCCTCACCGAACGAACCATCCACAGCGTCAGCGTCAAATCGAAACGCCGTGGAACGGCCGCTGTCTCCGTCTCCACCCCGACACACTCGCGCTAGCGTCTGCCTCCACAGCCTCTCGCGCGCCCGGCGCTGCCGGGCAAGTCCGCTCCATTCGATGGCCTAGTCTCCCGCCAGGCGCCAATGCTATGATGCGCTCATCAGAGTGGGAGCACACATGGACATTGAAGCCTTTCGTCAAATGGTCGCAAAAAACCCCAAGGGGTTTCTCGGGCGCTACGGCCTGGGCAATAAAATTCTGCAAGAAGGCGGCAATCTGGAAGAAGCCGTCGAACACTTGCGCGTCGCCGTGCAACTAGATCCGGTGCATGTCGCGTCGCACTTGGCGCTCGGACGCGCCCTTATCGGCGTGGGACGGCCAGAAGAAGCGAAACCCGTATTGAAAGCCGGCATCGACGCCTCCGCCTCCGGTCGGGCCAACGGCGGGCGCGACCTCGTCCCTGAAATGCAGATGATCCTCCAAGGCCTGGGCTAACGACGGAGACCTCCTATGACATTGGATACAGCCAAGCAACGCATCGAATCGGCCATTGCGCAATTCGGCCCACGAGCCGCGCCGATGCTCGATCTCGTCCTCAACGAAGTACGATCGGATATGGGGGCGGCCGCCTTCAATCAGCTCGTCGATGAATTCGACCTGGAACTTGAATACAACATTGCGCCGCTCGAATCCGATTACTCCAACAGTTAACGAATCGCGAGCCACCCTTCAGTGCCACTGATCTGGTCAGCCATTTCCGCCCACGGCTACGGGCACGCCGCCCAAGTCGTTCCTGTGTTGAACGAACTGGGCACCAGGATTCCCTCGCTGAAAATCGTGCTCCGCACGAACGTCCCGCGCCACTTTTTCGAATCGCGCATGACCGTCCCCTGGGATCTGCGTCCGGCTCAGATGGATATCGGGTGCCTTCAACATGGCCCCCTCACCATGGATTGGGATGCCACCTGGCAAGCCCATCGGACCTTTCATGCCAACTGGGACGCCCAGCTCAAGGAAGAAACCCTTGCCATCCGCGAAGCTCGCCCGAATCTCGTCATCGGCAATACGCCTTACTTAGCCATGGCGGCCGGAGCCGCTGCGAGCGTGCCGGCCGTTGCCATTGCCAGTCTCAGTTGGGACGAGATCCTGCGAGACCACGCCGATCCGGCGCAGCCCTGGCAGCAGGCCATTCTCGACGACATGCGACGAGCCTATGGGCAAGCGACCCTGCTCCTCCGCCTCGCGCCAGGTTTGCCGATGCCGGCGTTCCCCCAGGCCGACGATATCGGCCCCATCGCAGCCCCACTCCCCGCCGCTCGTGACCGCATCCGCGCGCACTTGCGCATCGCACTAGGCGACGCCCTCGTGCTCGTGGCCTTTGGCGGAATTCGGTTCGATGCGCTCCCGTTCGACCGCATGGAATCGATGCCGGGTATTCAATTCGTAATCGACGGCCCCGTTCCCCCACGCCATCGCCGAATCCATTCTCTCGCCGCGCTCTCCGAGCGATTTAGCACTCTCCTGTCTTCCGTCGATGCCATCATGACCAAACCAGGCTATGGGACCACGATTGAAGCCGTCGCCGTCCAAACTCCAGTGATCTACGTCCGCCGCTTCAACTTCGCCGATGAAGAACCCCTCGTGTCCTATCTGCATCGATACGGTCGCGGCGTGGAACTCTCCCGCGAAGATTTTCTGAACGCCCGCTGGGAACCGGCCATTCACCAGGCGCTGACCTTGCCGAAACCCGCTACCCCGTTGCCGGCCTTCACCGGAGCCGCCGATGCGGCCGCGCATCTCTTGCCGTTCCTGCAACCATCAAGAAAATAGCGATGCGCCTGCTGGCCATCATTGTCACCGGATGCGCGACCGTTACGGGAGCGCTGGTCAGATGGCTGACACAGCTCCATCTCTTTCTCTACGACATCCTGCCGGCGCTCTTGCCGCCCGACCGGCTGGAAGCCCTCATGCACCGCTATTACGACCGCAGCTATGCGCGTGCTGGCCGCCAGCTTCCACTCACGGCCTATTCTTGGTCGCTTGAACCCTGGGAAGAGCAGGTCCTCGCCAGGTACTGGCCACTGCCTGCCACACTTCTGATTCTCGGCTCCGGACTTGGCCGGGAGTCGCTCGCGCTCGCTCAGCGCGGCTATCGCATACTAGCCCTGGATATCGCCCATGAAGGATTACTCATCGGCGCCCGACGCGCCGCGCCGCTGAATCTCCCTGTTGCATTCATACAAGCGGACTTCCTCACGCTCCCCATTCGATCCACCTCCGTCACCGGCATCTTCCTCTCCGGCGTCATGTACAGCGCCGTCCAGGGGCGGGCACGGCGGCAAACCTGGCTGCAACACCTCAGACAATGTCTTGCCCCAGGCGGAACGCTGGTGCTGAACTTCCTAATCGCCCGGGAACCTGAAACCCTTCGCACTCGGCTGATTCGGACCTGCACCAGCCTCATTCTCCGCTGGCCCGGATCCAACCGGGCCTACCAGCAAGGCGATACCTGCGCCAACGGCCACTTCATGCACCTCTTCGCCGATGAAAATGAATTGCGTTTAGAAATCGCCGGAGCTGGCGCGACCGTAATCGAACTCAACTGGCCCGATGGGTTTGCCGTCCTGTCTTAAGCAATATCCCTCGTGTTTTTGCCCCAAATACCTCTGGAAGCCCCCTGGAGTATTTGCTATTCTCCGAGCATGAATCCGACGACGATCTATGCAAAACATCCGGATTATGTCCAGCGGGACGTGGCGGGAGAATGCATTCTCGTTCCGGTGCGCCGCTCCCTCACAGACGCCAACAGCATCTATGTCCTGAACGAAACCGGTGCGGTCCTCTGGCAGGGTTTCAACGGAGCCCGCACGGTGCAGGACATCTGCGCCGCGTTCATGGACGAATACGACGTCGCACCAGACCGGTTGCATCAGGACGTCGACACCCTCCTGGCAGACCTTCTCTCGATTCAGGCAATCCACGAGGTGGCGGTCACTCATGGTCTCACAGGTTAACCTCAGCCATTTGCCTGAACGGTATCCCCTCGCCTGCCAGTGGGAGATCACCTGCCGCTGCAATCTTCGTTGCGTCATGTGTTACACCGACTGCCGGAATACCCCGGAGGCGGTCCGCCGCGAACTTGCCACTGCCGAAATTATTTCTATCCTGGATCAGTTGATCGATGCCGGCCTGCTCGAACTCTGCCTGACCGGCGGCGAGCCGCTGGCCAGGCCAGACTTTTTCCAGATCTACGACTATGCCGTTTCCCGCGGGCTTCTAGTCACCCTGTTTACCAACGGCACGCTCATCACCGAATCCGTGGCCGACCGCCTTGCGGCGCTCCCGCCGCGCCTGATTGAAATCAGCCTCCATGGCGCCAGCACCGACACCTTCGAGCGCGTCACGCAAGGAGCCGGGTCGCATGCGCGCTGCCTGGAAGCCATCCGCCTGCTGCTCGCCCGGCGAATTCCGCTCCTGGTCAAAACCACGGCCTTGACGCTCAATCGAGATGAAATTCTGGCGGTGAAAACCTATGCGGCCTCGTTGGGACCGGCCGCCTTTCGATTGGGGGAAGAACTGCGCCCCGATCTCGACGGTGGAGCCGGCCCCTTTCGCTATGCCCTGTCGCCGCATGAACTGGAGGAATTGAACAGGCAGGATCCCGACCTCTGGAGCGAAGCCTGCCGGAAATCCCGAACCGATCTGCCGCCCTGCACCAGCGGCATGCAGCGTTTTCACATCGATGCCTACGGTGGATTGCAACTCTGCTCCGGCAACCGGCTGCAATCATACGACTTGCGGCGGGGCTCATTTCGCGAAGGCTTTTACGACACGCTGCCCGCCTTTGCCTGCGAATGGAAAGCGCCGGCTCCCGCGCCGCTCATGCAACCGGAAGCGCATCATGTCTGAGCCTCGCCCACTGACCATGATCCCGTACGGCACGTTCAGCCAGCGCGCCCATGCGAGGGCCGCCGCCAGCCACCGGGTCATCAAAGCGCAACTCGAACTCACCTATCGCTGCAATCTCCATTGCCGCCATTGCTATACCGATCCGTATAACGACAACGCCTACTTTCCGCGCGAGCTGACCCTCGTCGAGATTCACCGGCTGCTGGGCGACATGCGCGAACTAGGCATCGTCTGGCTGAACCTGACCGGTGGCGACATTTTCATGCGGCCGGATTTTTTCGACATCTACGAAGCCGCAATCGGCCACGGGTTTCTCTTGCAGCTCTATACGAACGGGACCTTGTTTACCCGTGCGATCGTCGAGCGATTGCAGACACACCCACCCTTTTCAATCGACATCTCTTGTCATTCCGTCGAAGAATCGAAATTCGACTGGTTCACACAGGTGCCGGGGTCCTATCGCGCGTTCATCCGAGGAATCGAGCTGCTGCAGGCCGCCAGCCTGCCCTTTTCGCTGAAAACGAAACTGATGAACTGGAACGCAGGCGAGATAGAACAACTGCGTCAGTTCACTGAAGCCACCGGGCAGCCGTTCGGATACACCACCTCCCTCTCGCCGAGGCTGAACGGCGACTGCTCATCGCTCCACTATCGCGTGGATCCGGACACGATCCGCAACCTGCCTTCGGATCAGGAGATGACAGCGGATGCCGGCCAGTGCGACCCAGGATCGCTTCTGCCGCTCCCTTCGCACGACCGCCTCTTTCGTTGCGGCTGCGGCACCGACACTATTCACATCAACGCCTGGGGCGAGCTCAGCACCTGCACCTTCCAATATGAAACCCGCGTCTCGTTGCGCGAGCATTCATTATCCGACGGCATCGAACGGGTGTTCGCCGCCACCAGGGAGTTGACCTATCAACAGGAGTCGGCTTGCCGGACCTGCGCCGTGCATACATTCTGCGACAAACAACCGACGCAAGCCCGATGGGAGTCCGGCCATCCGGAATCTCCCATTCCCTACGATTGCGAGATCGCCGTCGCGCGTGCGTCGCGCGCATCGAACCTCACTCCGATTCACCCTTTACGAGCAGGATCATGTCCATGACCTCTAAAAAACCCTATACGCCACCGCAACTCTATCGAGTGCCGCTGAACGCCGAACAAGCGATTCTATCGTCGTGCAGCCTGTCGGCCATGAGCCTCTCCAACGGAGGCGGAGGCGGCTGCCGGCCGGCGGGGTCAGGTAATTGCAAAAATCGCGGAGGCCTCGGCAACCGGGACAGTGGCCCACGCGCGTCATAAGAGGCGGCATGCTGTTTACCCTTGAGATCGGCGGCTACCGTATCGCCGTTCATGAACCTCATGAACACCGCTGCCTGGTCTGGCCGATTCGACCGTTCGAGGTCTTTCTCGTTGACGACCACGGACCCGCTGACATCACAGTGGACGTCGCGGTCGTTCCGACTCTCCCCAACCTTCCAAGCGACCGGCTGCGATTCGACTCGAATCATGGCCACTGGAAACTATTCGAGTCCCAGGAGGGGCTTCTCCTCGACAGCCTCAGCCCTCACACCCTCACCTCCCGGGCGCGGGCAAGCCTCTCGCCGGATTATCGGCGCGTGAGCGCCTGGGTATTGCCGGACGATCACCGGGGCCAGGCCGGCTGGCTCCCGATGCATCTCTTCAATCCAATTCTGGAAGTCTGCCTGCTTTCGATCCTGGCTCGCGAGGGCGGACTCCTGCTCCATGCCTCCGGGATTGCGCACCAGGACATGGGATTTCTTTTTACCGGGGCGTCGGGAACCGGTAAATCGACGCTGGCCGGATGGTTTGCCGAACGGAATGCCAGAATCCTCAGCGACGAACGCATGATCCTGCGCCGAAACGATGCCTCCGTCACGATGTTCGGGACGCCCTGGATCGGCTCAGGCGCCTTCGCCGCCAATGCCTCGGCGCCGCTGTCCCGCCTGTTTTGCATCCGTCATGGAGAGAACCGGCATCGCTTCGAGACGCTCCCGGCATCGCGCATCGTCTCGTTTCTCCTCCAGCAAACGTTTCTTCCCTATTGGGATCGCGCCGCCATGGACGCAACGCTCGACAGCCTGATCGCCCTGACGCAACAGATTCCCTGCGTCGGCCTCGCCTGTTTGAAGAATCCGAACGTCGTCGATGCGATCATGGATCATCACCTTTCCACCCCAATGACGGCCGTCTGATGCAACAGCTGGATCCACACACCTATCTCAACGTCGTCTCAACCCGCGCGGAGCGAACCCGCCAGCCGGACCGTGCGACCATTGAGCTGACCTACGGCTGCAATCTTCGCTGTGTCCATTGTTACAATCCCACCCATCGCGCGCTCCCCCAGGAACTAACCACGGCCGAAGTCTGCTCAATCCTGACGCAGATGGCCGACCTCGGCGTGCTGACCGTCAGTCTCAGCGGAGGGGAACCGTCGCTGCGGCCCGACATCGACATCATTCTGCGTCATGCGCGCCGCGCCGGGCTGCTCGTCTCGCTGCTCAGCAACGCCACGCGCATGACGCCGGCATTTGCGTCGCTCCTCGATGAGATTGGCGTCTCCCGTCTGTCTATCTCCATCTACGGCGCCACGGCGGCGACCTATGAGCGCATGACCGGAATCCCTGGATCGTTTACGCACTTTCTTCACGGACTGGCTTGCCTTCATGAGCGCGCCTTCGCCGTCACCGTTCGCATGCCGGTCACCACGATCAATTATGAAGACATCGATGCATGCCAAAATCTGATTGAAGCCCACGGATTCATGTTTCAATACAGCCTCGACATCCATCCGCGGACCGATGGCGACCGCGCGCCGCTCGCCTACCGGCTGGCTCCGGATCTCAAAGCTGCGCTCGATGCGCGCAAACTCGGAAAACCGCGTGCTGTCCAAGCGCCGGAACCCTGCGCATCCAATGAACCGTTCATCTCATGCGCCTGCGGCAAAAGCAGTTTTGCCGTCACACCCTATGGCAAGATGAATCTCTGCGTGGCGTTCCCGACTCCACAGTACGATCTCAGGACCGGAACGATCCGCGAAGGATGGGAGATCCTCAAACGCACCGTCGATGACGCGCGCCCAACCGCCCGGTACGAATGCGCCGCCTGCGACGTGCAGGGCTTCTGCCGTCAAGGCCGCGGCGACGCCTGGCTGGAAACCGGCGACATGAGCGCCTGTCTTCCGCATTTCAAAGAGTGGGCTACCCTGGAGCACCATACCCATGCCCTCCTCGACCCTCGACCAGCTCGCTGACGCCTACGGCCAAGTGAGCCGCAGCAACGCGGCGGCGCTCGATGAGTTTCATGCCCTGGCCGCGCTGTTGGAACAGGCTCAGATCTCCTTTCTGGCGTTGAAAGGCCTCGACGTATTGGTCCGGCTCTACGGCCTTCGCGGGACACGCCCGCTGTCCGACATCGATCTGCTCGTGCATGAGGCCGATCTCGTTGCAATCGATAGGGTCCTGACTGAAGCAGGCTATGCCAGGCAGATCGACGGAAACCCCTGCTATGCCTCTCCGGAGAATGGCCTCTCCTTCGATATCGTGACCAGCCTCTGGTATCTCGACGAGCAGGGTTTGGCCGAATTATGGGCCAACGCCCAGCCGCACCCGCTCTCGCCACGATCCGTCACGCTCCTGGTCGCCGACGATCTCCTAATTCATCTCACCGCCTACACGGTTATTCATCGAGGCGCGCTTACCCCGGCTTGGGAGCAGGACTTGCGCTTGCTGCTCCTGAGCGAACCCATCGATTGGACTGCCGTCATCCGCAAGGCCAGGGCCTATTCGTTGACTACCCCCTTGCACTATGGACTCGCTACGCTCCATCGCCGCATGCCGGTACTGCCGATTCCTGAATCGGCGCTCCAGGCACTCGCGCCATCTGGATATATCGAACGCGGCCTCCATTGGCTGCTTCAGCGGCTGGTTGCAACGCAACCCATTCCCGAGCTCGGTCATTGTTTAATCTGGTTGACCAGGCCGGCGAAGAATAAATGGTCATCGCTCCGCTTCACGTTGTTTCCACCCAAGAATTTTCTCGGATACCGCTACGGAGCGGCTGCAACCCGCCGCCCCCTCCTGACACGTGGCTGGCGGATCGTCGGTCTGGTTGGCGCGATGCTTGTCCTTGCTGCCCGGATTCTCCACCGGCTCAGCCGAGGGCCCCAGCGAGGTGCGGCATGATCGTCACCCTCGCCCCCAGAGGCGCTGCCCATTTTGCCGCCACCGCCCTCCCGAAAAGCTGTCAGGGGCCAGCACTGCAATATCTGATGACCTTGCGCGTGACGTCTTGGAGCATGTATCCGGCGTTGTGCAAAGGCGACTATCTGGAGTTAGGGCCGC
Organism: Nitrospira sp.; assembly: GCA_022226955.1. Classification (NCBI taxonomy): domain Bacteria; kingdom Pseudomonadati; phylum Nitrospirota; class Nitrospiria; order Nitrospirales; family Nitrospiraceae; genus Nitrospira; species Nitrospira sp. Next base: position 429,331 of record CP092079.1, on the reverse strand, counting down.
CCGATCCGTTCCAGCTGGGAGATCTGATCGTCTTCCGAAAACCGTTTGGATTGGTCTGCCATAGGCTGGTTGCGCAGCACGACGAATGCATCCTGACCAAGGGCGATGCCACCACCGGCGCCCCGGAACGGGTTATGATCTCGGATGTGCTCGGCATCGTCACCGCCGTGGTACGCGGCTCAACTCGCGTGCAGGCCACAGATCTCGTCGAACTGGCACCTCCACCGCCATGGGCCCCTGTCGCTCGCATCCTTGACGGTCTGATCGGCACCCTTCAGGAGAACAGCCGCCGGATCGCCCGGCGGATGATTCGGCCGGCGTTACAACATCCCCGGCTGGGGAGATTTATCGCTGGACGGATCGCACGGTACGTCACGATGACACAGATCGGCACAAGCCCGGTTCAGGCATTCAACGACGCCGTGACCTCCGATACCTCGCCCCTATCGCCTGACCAGAAGCATCCTCTCTCTCCACTCCCGCTGCTGGCACTCAGGCTTGGACCGATAGCCCTGGGCCTCTTTCACCCACACTCGAACAGGCTCGATATCCGGCCCCTCCTGTCCGGTACAGCAGTCGAATCCGCCCTCGCTCGAATGACGGCTGGCTAACTGGAAGGCTAACAGCATCGTTCGTCTCCCATTCGACTGAAATCCCGCGCAGTTCAATGCACATCCTTTTGCCGGATCCATCCGTAGAATGGTATAGTTGGGGCGTGTTTCAGACTGAAGCCGGAATGTCGTTAGCCAGCTGACCCAATATGGACGCCTCCTCGCAACACGCCGCCTTACACATTGATCCGAAGTTGCTGGCCCGGGTGGTCAAGGGAGATCACCAGGCATTTAGCCAGCTCTACGATCAATCCAGCACCCTCATCTACACGATGGCGCTGAGGATTCTCGGAAACAGCGATGAAGCGGCGGAGTTGTTGCAAGACGTATATCTGGAAGTGTGGCGCAAAGTCTCACGGTATGATGTTGGACGGGGAACTCCCGTGGCATGGCTGGTGACGCTGACACGCAGCCGCGCCATCGACCGGCTCCGCGCGCGAGCCGCGCGTGTCCCCCAGAAATCGACCGATTCGTTGGACAGCGCCTCGGCCGCACAGGTGCAGGATCAAGGGCCCAGCCCATTCGACGCGCAGGCCGACCAAGAAATCAGAACCTTGGTGGGAGGCGCAATGGCCTCCCTACCCCAGGCGCAACAACAGGCGCTGGAACTGGCGTACTACGAAGGATTGTCGCACGCAGAAATCGCCGCCCGGCTGAACCAGCCGCTCGGCACGGTGAAGACCAGAATTAAGCTGGGCATGTCCAAGCTCCGGGAATCGCTCCGGCGTTGTTGGGAACAGGGTGAGCACGTATGACCCACGAAGAACTCGAAGAAACCGTCCCGCTCTATGCCGCAGGCGCGCTCGAACGCTCCGAGCGGCAGGCGCTTGAAGCCCATCTGCTCTCCGGGTGCGTCTCCTGCCACACGGCGCTGAAAGAGTTTCAATCCGTTGCCGCTATTCTGCCGTTCGGATTGAGCCCGTCTTCGCCGCCTCGCACGCTGAAAGCGAAAATTATGGCGGCGCGCGCCCCGGCCGCTATTGCGGAAAACACGCCTGAAAAAATTGAGCCAAAACCGAGCCTGGAGCCGGGAGAATGGATGAACCATCTGTTCCCTCCGGAGTCCGCAGTCCCATCCTGGTCGTTCGGCTGGGCCAGCAAATTCGCCGCGGTCGCCATCCTCGCAATCGGCGGCTATGTTGCCTGGACCTCCTCTGCTAAAAATGCCACCGGCACTGCCGCCGTTCAACAATCCCAGGCCGCCTCGGAAGACCAGGCAAAGACAGTGGCAGCGTTGCAACAGCAATTGGAAGACCGGGACCGCGAGATCGCCCAGGTAAAAGAAGAGCTGCGGCAACGCACAACCGACTCAACGGAACTGAAGGGTCAACTCATTCAACGCGAGGCGGAGCTCGAAGATTTGAAGTTCCAATTCACGGCGCGCGGGGGAGTGCCGACCAGTCGTGAATCGGACGATGAGCTCGCCGCGCTGCTCCGCGTTCCAAATGCGAAAACCGTCTCGCTCAATGGCTCAGACATGGCCGCACAAGCGTCCGGCATGCTCGTGTACGATGTCCGGACCAAGAAGGCCTGGCTCTATGCGATGAATCTTCCAGAATGCCCCAACGGCACCACCTACCAACTCTGGGCGATCGACGACAAACCCGTCAGCGTGGGAACCTTCCATATGAACAGCGGCGACACCGCGCATCTACTCGTCAGCCAAGTGCCGGAATTCTCCAAAACCAAAAAGTTTGCCGTCAGCCTTGAACCTTCAGGAGGACGCCCCGCTCCGACCGGCCCCATCTATCTGGCCAGCCGATCGTAACCGCGCCCATCGCACGATCTCACCGGCTCTACTGTGTGAGATCGCGAGCTTCGACGAACGGCGGCTAGACGGAACACTGCATTGATGACCATCGATTCCGCACAGGACGAACGCTTCATGCGCATAGCGCTGGAGCAGGCGGCGCTGGCTCCGGCACTGGGGGAGGTGCCCATTGGCGCGCTGCTGGTCCACGACGGACAGATACTGGCGCGGGCTCATAATCTCCGCGAAACCAGGCAAGATCCGACCGCACACGCTGAGATTGTGGTCATTCAAGAAGCGGCAAGCACACTGGGAACCTGGCGGCTGATCGACTGCATTCTCTATGTCACGCTGGAACCCTGCCCGATGTGCGCAGGCGCCATCGTCCAATCGCGCATCGCCAGAACTGTGTTTGGCGCCTGGGATCCTAAAGCCGGCGCCTGCGGATCGCTGATGGATATTCTGACCGATACTCGGTTGAATCACCGAGTGGCTGTAACCGGAGGCCTCTGCGAAAGTGACAGCCAGGTCTTGCTGCGAGATTTTTTTCGACAACGGCGCCGCGAGACGCCCTAAGGCTATTCCTCCGCTGCCCCGGATGCGTCTTGCGCTTAATCCGAATCTGCGTGGCAGGGATGGATTGTCCAATCAGCTCCTTGCGCCGCCACCGCTCCCACCCACCCAGGGCCGCAATCCAGAGTCCTGACGACCCAGGGCCGAAGAGAACCGCCTCCGAGTTCCACCGATACTCCGCCATGCGCCGACCCACGAGACCAGTCTATTTCACAAGCCTGCAACGAGGCTAATCCAATCCCTTCGGCTTTCAACACCGCTTCTTTTGCAACCCAGTAATGAAAGAATTCCAGGCTGCGCGATGCAGGGGGAGTGGCGCGTAAGTACTGCTGCTCGCGGCTTGAAAAAAACCGTTCCGCCAGCTTGAGCGCTTCCACGTCTTCTCTGATCATTTCCACATCGACCCCGACCGCCCGCCCCTGTCCCACCGCGATGAGGGCATTGCCATGCGCATGCGAAAGATTGAAGGTCAGTGTCGTCTGTTCAGACCGGAGGCCTGCCAAGGCAGGCTTTCCCGTAGCCGTCGTACGGAACTCGATGCGGGATGGCGTGAGGCCGAGATAGCGCCCCAGGATAAACCGCAATCCGCCGTGAGCCAGCACATACCGTTCGCGGTCCTGCTGTCGAAGCAATCGCGCAGCCCTTGCCCGCTCCTGTCGATCGAGCCAATCCAGGCACCGGTTGTACTCAGCCTCCTCACCGATGGCAAGAGCCACTGGCCAGAGGTCGATTGTCGAGGCTGAAAGGGACCGGCGGCGCTCGGCAGGAATCTTGACAAGCTCGCGAATCGGGATGAACTCCATCCTGATACTCGGCTGCGCTCGGACCGATTGGGGACTCATCGTGCGTTCCAACGTCACACCCCTCTCGACAACGGTCAGGAGGATACGACTTTCCCGTTTTCCAGCTTGATCACTCGATCCCCGAGATGGAAATACCGGTCATCATGCGTAATGACCACCACACTTTTCCCTCGCGCGCGAAGTTCCGGTAATAGCTGTCTATAGAAGACTTCCTTGTACAACGGATCCTGATCGGCCGCCCACTCATCGAACACATACAAGGGACGGTCCTCCAGATACGCCGTTAACAACGCCAGACGTTTTCGCTGCCCTTGGGATAAATCGATCGTTGAGAATTTGCGCTCCATGACCTCGACCTTATGGTCGAGCTGCAAGCTAGAGAGATACGCCGCCGCCGAGGTCTGGATCCGCGCATCCTCAATACCCAACAGTTTCTCAAATAAATAAAAGTCTGAAAACACCACCGAGAAATGCTCGCGATACCACTCGCGGTTGGCATCCGAGAGCGCAGTCCCGTTCAACGACACCGTACCTGAGTGCGGAACATACAAGCCGGTAAGCAGCTTGACGAACGTCGATTTCCCGCTGCCATTTCCTCCGATCACAAAGGACAATTCACCGGGACGCAGCGTCAAGCTGATTGGACCGAGCGAAAACGGGTCGTTCCCGCGGCAGTCTGCCGCATATTCAAACGTGACGGATTCCAATATCAACGATTGTAATTGCCCCGCAGGCGCCGTCGAAACGACGTTGCCGCGGCGCTCGACGGATTCGTCCAAGGACACGCCCAGCCGTTGTATATTTTCAAACGCAACCTGCCCGCGTTCGATCGTCGGCAAGATGCCGATGATCCCCCAAATGGGCGACATCATATACAGCAAGACCACGACATACCCGATTAATGATTCCGTCGACAGTGGAAGCATCAATGGGAAGACAAACAGGATCACGCCGATCATGGAATAAAATGCGAAATGCGACCAGGCCTCGGCAATCGCATATTGCCGGGATGCCTCGATACTCGTTTGCCGGTACAGATCGGCCGCCCCATGAATCTCGTGATCGAGAAACTCCGCGCGCCGTTGCCTGTGGAGGGTCAATTCCTTGATCCCCTCTGTCAAAGACCGGAAATGCTTAAAGAGCTGAGCTCTGGCCTCACGGGAAGAATAGATCGTCGAAAACGCCCGCGCATGCAACCAATGATACCCCCAGGCACCCAGCAATGTGGCGGTCACAACGAGCAGAAAGGTCGGCCAGGACAGCCAGAGCAGATAGACACCGCACCCAACCACAATAGCCACATTCATCGCCAATTGCGGCAAACTTTGAATCGACCACGCCAGCATGCTGACATCGTCGGTCAGCGTCACCAAGATATTCGCGTGACCGTACCTCTCGGTGCGTCGATAGGGAGAGGCAAGAATCTTTTGACAGAGCGTCAGGGAGAGATCGAGAGTCGTGTCTTGAGCGAAGCGCGTCAGGGCCAATTGCGAAAGGATCTGGGTCGCGAGCTTCCCGGCAACCGCTGCCACAAACCCCAGCGCGAGCAGCCCGGCCTGATTGGGCTGCTGGTGCAACACGCGATTGATCAGGGCCAGCACACCCGCACTGCAGAGTCCCGACAACACCCCCACACCGACCATCATGGCCATGACAGAACGTGACCGCTGAAAGAGAAACGAAACGAACCCTGGGATGCGCATGTTCATGCGGACCGATTGGTGCGAGTCGGCGCTTCCGCCCCTGCGGCCCGATCCGGGCTCTTCTCAAGATAGTGCTGCACATGGCCAGCAAGCTCTTCAACGAACGGCGACACGAACAGGCGGCCAGAGTCCTCCGCAGGAATATGCACCGTGCGGCTCGATTCGACGCCTAACTCCTGCCACCGATGCCGCGTGTCTGGAATGACATCTTCAATGTGCCGATTGGATGCCACCACATTCACAACCCGCGCAGCCGTAGGCAAGACTCGATACCGAGCCACGGCAAGGAGCGTGGCCTCGGTCAATCGTTGCACTTGGAAGTCCCTATCCTGGATATGATCGGTGAGGGACTGTGAAAATAATGACAATGCCACCTGCGTCTTGCGGACAAACGTGGTCCACCATTCGCTCATCGGCAACCGCGCGATGCGTCGAATATCTCCGGCAATCTTGCCCAGCACGATCACAGACATAAATGCTTTTGCCACTAGACGATGCTTGTATCTGTCGTACGAGTCCGGATGCCATGTGTCCATCATGAAAAGGGTAACCTGACAACCTAACGCGGTGAGCTGCCTCGCCATTTCATACCCGATCAGTCCACCGGTACAGACGCCTCCAATCAGATACGGTCCAGAGGGATGCATGCGTCGCACTTCCTGCACATAGTGCGCAGCCATCTCCGGCACCGAGGCGAACGGCGTTTCCTTTCCATCGAGCCCTCTCGCCTGCAATCCATAGAACGGCTGCGCGGCTCCGAGAATACGTGCCAGCTTTGCAAAAACGAGCACGTTTCCTCCAACGCCCGGCACCATAAACAACGGGATGCCAGTTCCGCTCGGCTGTATCGCAACTAGGGACTGCCACAGAGGCACCCAACTCGCTTTGGCCAAGACAGCGGCTAATTCAGCTATCGTGGGTGCTTGAAACAATGTGGCGAGAGGCAGTTGCTTTCCGAACACGACCTCCATCTGATAGAACAGCTGCGCCGCCTTGAGGGAATGTCCGCCAAGATCGAAGAAATTGTCGTGAATCCCGATCTCCTGCACCTCAAGAACCTGTTGCCACAGCGCCGTCAGCTGAACCTCCATCCCGTTCCGAGGACCGACATGCGGCTGGCCGGCCGGATGCCCCGACGCCTCCGGCTGCGGCAACGCTCGCACATCGATTTTCTTATTCGCCGTTAAGGGGAACGCCTCAAGGAAAACAAAAAACGACGGCACCATATATTCCGGCAACACCGCCCGTAGGAAAGACCGCAGCTCTTCCGCCCCTGCCACCTGCCCGTCCTGTACCACCATATACGCGGCCAACTGCTTGAAGCCATGCTGATCGTCGCGCGCCGTCACAACGGTTTGTTTGATCTTTGGATGGCGGCCGAGAATCGCTTCGATTTCACCGAGCTCGATACGGAATCCTCGGATCTTGACCTGATGATCGATTCGCCCCAGATGGACAATCTTTCCATCGGTTCGATAGCGGCCGAGATCGCCCGTGCGGTAGAGCTTGGCGCCCAAATGAGCGGAGAACGGATGAGGAATAAATCGATCTGCCGTGAGGTCCGCGCGGCCATGGTACCCTCGCGCAACGCCATCCCCTCCGATATAGATTTCTCCGGCGACCCCAACCGGAACCGGTTGTAAATATGGATCAAGCACGTACAGGTCTGTATTCGCGATCGGACGGCCAATGGTGATCTCAGGAGACGTTGCAGTGATTCGTTCGACCGTTGACCAGATCGTCGTTTCCGTCGGGCCATACATGTTCCAGAGCGCCTGCGTTCTGCTTCCCAACGCACGCGCAAGATCCTGCGGAAGCGCTTCGCCGCCGCACAGAGCGGTCAGCGTCGAACTGCCGGCCCATCCCGTCTCAAGGAGAAGCCGCCAGGTTGCGGGCGTTGCCTGCATGATGGTCGGCCGGACTCGTTCAAGCGTGTCTCGAAGCTTATGTCCATCTGTAGCAACCGCCCGGCTGACAATCTCAACTCGCCCTCCGACAAGAAGCGGGAGATAGAGCTCCAGCCCCGCAATGTCGAACGACAGGGTCGTCACGGAGAGCACAATGTCGCCTCGAGTACAGCCGGGCTGGCGCTTCATGGCCCAGAGGAAATTCATCAGAGAACGATGCTGTATTTCCACACCCTTGGGCTGCCCGGTCGATCCCGAGGTATAGAGAATGTACGCGAGATCGGAACCGGAAGCCGAGGGTGGAAGATTATGCGCATCGTCCGCCGGAAAGGCGCGCCCCTCGCGATCCAGACACCAGACACGGCATGACTGGCCGCTGAAACGATCGGACAATGCCGTGGTCGTGATGACTAGCGGGGCTCCGGAATCTTCCACCATAAACCGAACGCGATCGCGAGGGTAATCGGGGTCGAGCGGAACATAACATCCCCCGGCCTTCATGACCGCGAGTAACACTGGGACCATGTCCACTGATCGCTCCAGGCACACGCCGACAGCCACCCCCGAAGAAACGCCGATGGCCCGCAACGCCCGAGCCAGCTGGTTGGCCTGCCCGTTGAGATCGCGATAGGTGAGCGCGCGGTTCTCCATTGAAACCGCAATCGCGTCAGGAACTTCTTCCGCCTGCCTTTCGATATGCTCAGGCAGGCAATCCGTATGTGGATACTCCGCGGCCGTCCGGTTCCAGTCATACAGAATGCGCGTCCGTTCCGCCTCCCCCAGCATCTTCAGCTCGGACACCCGCGCCTGCGGGTTCGACATGACACTCTCCATCAACCTGAGATAATGTCCGGCCAAGCGCTCGACCGTCTCGCGCGAGAATAAGGCGGAGTTGAATGTGAAGTAGACCTTCTTGGCGACTTCCAACTCGATGGACAGGCTCAAATCGAACTGAGCCGAACCGGTCTCGACCTCGAAGGGCTCCCACTCCAATCCGTACAGCTGAATATCTCCGATCGGCGCATTGACCATGTTGAACAACACCTGGACCAACGGCGCCATGCTCGCATCGCGTTCGACCTGAAGGCTTTCCACCAGCTTGTCGAACGGATAGTCTTGGTTGGCAAACGCGCCCAGCGCGGCAGTCTTCACACGCCCGAGCACATCCGTCACCAGAGGGTTGCCACCGAGATCGACCCGAAGCACCAGGGTATTGACGAAGGTTCCGATCAGCTGCTCCATCGAGCTATGTGTCCGGTTCGCAATCGGACAGCCGACGGCCACATCCACCTGCCCCGTATAGCGGCTCAAGAGCAGCTGGAAGCACGCCAGCATCGTCATAAAGGGAGTCATGTGCTGATCGGCGCTGAACTGTTTCAGCCGTTGGATCAAGGCATCCGGAATATCGACCGCGCACAGTCCTCCCTCGAATGTTTGAACGGCCGGCCTTGGAAAGTCCGTCGGAAGATGCAGCAGGGGAAGCTGCTCCAACGTATTCGTCCAATACTGTTCTTGCGCGGCTAAGACCGCTTCCGTCATGCACCGGCGCTGCCAGACCGCGTAGTCCGCGTACTGGATAGGCGAAGCCATTTCAGGCAACGGCTGCCCCTGGCAGAGCGCATTATAGTATGCGGCGAAATCGCGCCCGAGAATGCCGAAAGACCATTGATCGCCAACAATATGATGCAGATTGAGCACAATCAAATGATCGTCTTGATCGAGAGTAATCAACGAGATTCTCGCAAGCGGCCCTTTCTCAAGATCAAACGGACGAGCCCCTTCCAATTCAGCCAGCCGCCGCGCTTCGGCCTCTCGTCGATCCGCCGGAATTCTGCGAAGGTCGATTTCAACCAGGTGAGGAGAATCCCACGGCGCGATCCGCTGCTCCAGGCCGGCCCCGGTCATCGCAAAGGTCGTTCGAAACGCTTCGTGGCGCTGAGAGAGCACATTCACAACCTGCCTGACCACGGGCACGCTCAACGCGCCTTTGTGCCGTGACACGAACAGCAGATTATACGCCGTCGCTTCCGGCGCCAACTGCTGAACGAACCACATTCGTTGCTGCGAAAATGACAGCGGCAGCGACCTCTCGCGCGAAACCGGCACAATCGGCGGCAGTGGCGCCGGCGCATTGCCCCGATGCTGTTCCACGCGAATCAACGCCGCGATGCCGGCAATCGTCGGCGACTCGAACATCGCGCGCAACGGCAGTTCTACGCGAAACACATCGCGAATGCGCGACACGACTTGCGTGGCGATGAGCGAATGGCCGCCCAAGGAAAAGAAGTTGCGATGGATATCGATCGACTGTTCCCCCAATACATCGCGCCAAATTTCAAGCAGGCCCTGTTCAATCGGATCGCGCGCGCGAACGAACGCCTGGTCGTTCCGGCTCTCGCCACAGGTGTATTCTTGAAGCGCCCGCCGGTCGACTTTGCCGTTGGAGAGGGACGGGATGGCATCGACCGTAAATACAGCGGCAGGAACCATATAGGAGGGAAGCATCCGCTTGAGCAATTCATGCAAATAGGGGCTTGCTGAGCCCGGCGTCTGATCGGATGTCACAAACGCGATGAGACTTGGGCCGACTGCCATATCCTCTCGCACAACCGCTGCCGCAGCACGGACACCCGGCAACCCACGCAGGGCCAACTCAATGTCGCCAAGCTCGATGCGATATCCCCGCACTTTCACTTGGCTGTCTGCGCGCCCAATATACTCGATATTCCCATCCTGACGCAGCACACCGAGATCGCCCGTCCGATAGACGCGGGCTCCCGGCACAAATGGATTGGGGAGAAACCTGGCGCTCGTCAACTCTGGACGATTCAGATACCCACGCGCCAAACCGGCCCCGCCGATCACAATCTCTCCCACCACTCCGACAGGAACGGGAGACAATCGCTCATCCAACACATACACAGCGGCGCCAGCAATGGGCTTTCCAATTGGGATGCGCCCGCCCAGCTCCGTTCCCGTCGTTCGGTACACCGTCGACCACACCGTCGCCTCCGTCGGCCCATACTCGTTATACAGCGCCGCCTCCGGAAGACGTTCATAGTGCCGTCGCAACAAGGAAACAGGAAGGCTTTCTCCTGCAGACACCACCACCCGGAGAGACTTGAGCGCGGCAGCGACAGCGGCATCGCGCAGCATCGCTTCATAGAGCGATGGCACGAGCACGACGTGGGACACCTGATGGCGGGCAATCAACGCTCCGAGTTGATGCGGGTCTCCATAATGGTCTTCCGTTGGGATGACGAGAGTCCCTGCATGCAGCAGGGTCCAAAAAATACTCGTGACAGACCCATCGAAGGCAATGGGAAAGGTCAGAAGGCAGCACTCGACAGGATCGTTGTAATACTGCAACCGCGCCAGAAGCGAATGCAGGAGCGCGCCATGGGTAATCTCCACGCCCTTCGGCCGCCCCGTCGACCCTGACGTGTAGATGACATAGGCGGCATGATCGAGCGCCGGCTGCGGCCACCCCATCAATGTGTTGTTGGGAGACTCGGCGTCTGTAAACGACTCCAGCTCAATGACCGGTCCGCCACTGTAGGGAAGAGCGGCTCGCAAATGGCGCTGCGTTACCAAAAGCGCAACGCTGGCATCCTCGAGAATCAATCGCTGGCGCTGTTCCGGCGCACGGGCATCGAGCGGCACATAGGCCGCGCCGGCCTTCAGAATGCCGAGAATCCCGATGAGACTGGAGGTCGATCGATCGACACACAACCCAACCCGAACGTTTCGCCCTCCCGTGGCGTCACGCACCGCCCTGGCCAGCCGGTCCACACGCACCGCGAGTTCACGATAGGACAACCGGTCTTCCCCACACACCACGGCCGCTCTCTCAGGAACCTGCGCGAGACGAGCCTCGATCATCGGCAAAATCGACGTGGCCTGCCGCACATCGACCGCACTGCGGTTCCACTCGACCACAATTTGCTGCCGTTCATCCGGTGTCAGCAGCGGCAATTCCAGAAGACGCGATCCGGGATTTTCTATCAGGCCTTTCAAGAGGAGTTCGATCTGAGCGAGCATGCGATCGACCGTTCCACCGTCGAACAGCGCCCGGTCATAGAGCATCACCAGCTCAAGTCCATCGGCTCCATTAACGACCAACAGTGTCAGATCGAGTTCGACCGCCACATCGTCGATCGGGACAGGGCTGACCGACAATCCATCAAGACGCAACTCGCTGAGAGGATCGTCCTCCCACACAATCATGATATTGAACACATGCGGCGAGCCGGCGGCCTGTCGTCCCTTGAGCGCACCGATCACCCGCTCGAACGGCACATCCTGATGGTCGTAGGCCTCACAGACGGTCTGGCGAGCGAGACGGAGAAGTTGTTCCCCCGTCTCGATATCGGAAAGGTCCATGCGCAAGGCCACGGTATTGGCACAATATCCCACCACATCCTGCCACTGCGACTGGCGGCGATTCGCCAAGACCGTCCCGACCACGATGTCTGTTGTCCGGGTGGCGCGCCGCAGCCAGGCACACAACGCGGAATAGATTGTCATGAATTTGGTCGTGCCCTGCCGGCTGCAGAACGCACCCAGATCCTCCGCCATCGACTTGGAGAGCGCGCGAACTCTGGATCCTCCCTGGAACCTCGGCACATGCGGTCGCGGCCGATCGGAGGGCAGATCGAGCAAGGACGGCATGCGATCCAACTGACGTTGCCAATAGTCCGTCTGCGCAACGTACCGTTCACTCTCCAACTGGTCTCTCTGCCATTGACTGAAGTCCAGATAGGATCGCTGTGAATGCGAGCCTCCGATCTCCCGATCGTCGCTTCGCGACAAATAATGTTTGGCGAGTTCCCTGCAGAGCACTCGTAAGGACCACCCATCCGACACGAGGCGATGAACGGTCAGGATGCAGAGATGCTCTCCATCGCCTAATTCGAGCAACAGGACTCTGAGCAAAGGCGGGTTTCCCAAGTCAAAGGGGACGAGCACTTCCTCACGAACCCTCCGTCTGATTTCTGCGTCACGATTCAGGGGAGAGATTTCGCGCAAGGAAATCCGCGAGACCTTCGCAACCGCTCCAGCCGACGTGGCTTGATAAGGCACCTCGCCAACCGAGGCAAACCCCATTCTCAATATGTCATGCCGTTGCACCAGCTCCTGGATGCCGGCTGTGAACGCCGGCAGATCCAGCGGCCCCGCCAATCTCATCCCGATAGAAATATGATTCAGCGCACTGCCAGGCTGAACTTGCTCCAAGAACCACAGCCGCTCCTGACTGCAGGAAAGCGGATGCCGCCCTACTTCTCCGCCCTCTTGCAGCAGACTGCTCTCGGCCAACTCAGCCGTGCCTCCCTGCAGACGCACGCGGCTCTCTGCTCCTGATGGCGCCTCTGAGCGAGACGCCAAGAGATAGGCCTCAAGATCCCGCACCGTCCCCTGCCCAAATAGCTGGCCGAATGACAGCTCGACTCCGAACTCCTGCTCAAGCCGATTCTTGACTAGGCTAGTCCCAAGGGAATCCAACCCGATATTGACCAAGGGTGTTCCCGCCTCGATTGCGGAGACCGGGAGGCCGGATTGCTCGGCAAAAGCACGCTTCACATACGCCGCTATTGTTCCATCGTTCGTAAACGGATCATGCCCTTGTTGAGAGCCGTCAAATCCTGAGCTGGAATCGGCCACGGCCTCTTCCACGATAAGCATCTGCGCAGCAACCACGGCCAAGGACTGATCGAGATAGGCCGTTCGACAGGCTTGCCGCTGCACTTTTCCGCTTGACGTCTTGGGAATCGTCCCATGACGCACCAGCACAACCCCCCACACGGGAACTTCAAACCGTTCCGCCAATGTCACGCGAACGGCCGTCGCCACCTCATCGGCTTGCAGATCTTGCTGCCGGTCGACTTCCAGCACAATGATGAGACGCTCGATCTCATCCACATCGACCGAGAACGCCACGCATCCGCCATTCCGCACCATGGGATGACAAGTTTCAATCGCCGCCTCTAAATCATGCGGGTAGATATTCCGCCCGTTCAGAATAATCAAATCTTTCAGACGGCCGGTAATAACCAGCTGATCCTCGCTGAAGAATCCCAAGTCTCCCGTACGGAGGAACGGCTCGGATGGACGGCCGGAGACCTGCGCGTTGAATGTCTCAACGGTCGCCTCCGTTCTCCGCCAATACCCTAAGGCCACGCTTGGACTGGACACCCAGATCTCTCCAACTTGTCCGGCGGCACATTCCGTCCCACTTCCAGGCTCGACGATCATGACCCGAGATCCCGGAAGCGGACGGCCACAGCCGACAAGCTCACGGGCACCCGCCTGATCCGGGTTGCGAACTTCGACTCGATGCGACTCCAGCGCAGCCGAATCCACCGTAATCGTATGAGGGGTTTCAGACCGCGACGTACTGGAGACCACCAACGTCGCCTCAGCCAGCCCATAGGCCGGCATGAAGGCATTCCCCTGGAATCCATGCGGAGCAAACGTCTGGGTAAATGCCGCGATCATCCGGCGATGAATTGGCTCGGCGCCACAACTGGCCACCGCCCAACGCGCAAGATCGCCAGACCAATCCGGCTGTTTCTGATACGCCTTTACGCAGGCCTCGTAGGCAAAACTCGGCGCGCCGCTATGTGTGATATCCCACCGGTCGATGGCTTCAAGCCAGCGGAGTGGCCGTCGAAGAAATGTGAGCGGAGATAAGAGGAACGCGGGAATGCCGGCATAGAACGGGGCGAGAATCCCATGCACCAATCCATAGTCGTGAAAATAGGGAAGCCAGCACAGCGAGCGGCTCCCGGCATCGACTCCGGCGGCCTGGCGGATGGCCTCGCATTGAGCGAGGACATTGCCGTGACTGATCATCACGCCACGCGGTGTTGCGGTTGAACCTGACGTATATTGCAAATAGGCCAGGTCCGACATCGACACACGATGTCCCAAGCTCGGCCATTCCTCGCCCGCCGGTTGATCGGTAGCCAGCCAGTGAATCTGACGATCCGCCGCCACGAGGGATTGCTCTGCGCACTGCGCTTGGATGCCGGCCGTCGTCAGAATGAGTGTGGCTTGCGCATCGTCCAGAATGGCCTGGAGGCGCGAGAGGCTATGCTTGCGCCTGATGGGATCTGGCGCGGGAGCCGGAACAGGAACGAGACCGGCTTGAATACAGGCCCAGAACGCTACTACCACTTCAAGTCCGGGAGGATACATCAGCAATGCGCGAGCGCCAGGCTCGACACGCGCCCCCAGTGCTTTTGCGAGAGCATTTACTTCGCCCGCAAGATCGCCCCACGTCAATTGACGATCTATCTCAGCGATATCCTTGAGATAAGCATAGGCCAATCCGCTACCGGCCTGCTCACAGCGGTAGGCAAATAGTTCTGCGAGGGTGCGGACTGAAATGGGTACTGATTCACTCATGCACGCAAATAAACTACTGGGGAACAGTACATCCGAACAGCTCGATACTAGACAGATTTTATGTCTGCTCAGACGAAACTTCTATTGCTACAGGAGAATAATACAGACCACTGAGTTCCAGAAGAGATTTTCTATTCTACACACACAACAGACTTGCAAAACGTCACTTCTGCGTTACGCCTCAGAGGAATGCCGTATCTTACCAGGAGGTTCACACCATACCGCAATTTTTTTCTTTAATAAATTTAAGATGGAATTGCTCGCCATGAGAGAAAACTCATTGAAATGTCACACCTCTCACTGTAAGCTCTTCCACAGCTTGATCGGTCAGGGGTGCGCGTCTTTCGGTGCCTCCCCATTCAGTATGTTGCCAGGAGAGGTGCCAGAGTGGCCGAATGGACTCGCCTCGAAAGCGGGCGTCCTCGCAAGGGGACCGTGGGTTCAAATCCCACCCTCTCCGCCAAGCAACGCTTCGTATAACCCACCTGCTCTTGACCGCGTAATCGAATCATTGCAGGCTAATCGACGCCTCTCTCGCCCCTCCCCCATCACCGGCCCTTCGCCTTCTGCCCCAGCACCCGCCGCAATTCGACCATCGCCAGCGTGTCTCGTTTACAGTAGGCTAGCAGCTCCGCCTGAATTCTGGCCCGTTCAATCCAATCGGTCTCGACGAAGACCATCTTGTAGTATTCCGATGCCGCCTGTCCGCCTTCTCTGATATCCAGATCGTCATAGCGCAACGACGGAACCAGCGCCGGCAACACCTCTTTGAGGGAATAGGAACCGCCGAACTCCGGATGATAGTAGTGCTCTTTGACGACCGGATGCAGATCCCAGATCCGCTTCACCAGTGCCCTCAAGGCTGTTCTGAGTTCAGGCAGAAACTCTGCCAGTTGCTCGATCACCGATTTCTCATACGGCGAATAGACGCAGATGCTCCCCTTGCTGCCCAGCGATTCCAACAACGCCTCGGCGAGTGGCCTGCGCGGATCGGTCCCTTCAGTATGGAGAAATTCGTGATGGAGCAACTCCCCTTGGTCGGACTCGATATGGTTCGACCATTGCACCGGCAGAGCCTGATACGGACGCGTTCCGGCAAATCGAGGCACCGCCAGCATGACGGTTTCAAAATCCAGATGATGAACGGGAAACCGCACGGTCTTGAGCGCCACCTCTAACTTCTCGGATATCCACTCGACATTCTCTTTGACCTTCCGCTGAACGGCCGACAGTTTTGTGCCTTCCGGAATCTCATCGATGGTCACCACCCCCTGCTCGGCCAGCTGACTGACGACCTGCTTGGCGCCAGGTAGATAAAAAATCCACCGCTCCGGCTTTTGACTCGTGCAATGAGCCCAAAACGGGCATTCGTAGGGCGTGAAACAGTGGCGATCCGGCTCGATCGCCGGAGAAACCGGCAGAAGCAGCATGGCCTTCATCGCAGCAATCCGGTCCGGCGCCATCGTCTGACGTTCCATTACAACAGAAGAGAGATCCTCGATAGCAAACAGCGCGCTTAGATCGACCTCGCCACCAGCATAAGTGTAGGCTGTATTGATTCGCATGAGATGACAGCTGACGATGCTCAGACCGGCACTCACGAGCACATACCGTTGCAGCGCCAGGTCGTCCAGGTGCACATCCTTCACTTTTGTGGATGACTTCACCTCGATCAACCGCCATCCCGCGGGCATGCCCTCTGTAGCCGATACTCGTTCCACGATATCCGCACGGACAAGTATGCCATCGGTCATGATTGCCGCTTCAAATATCGCCGGGACGGCCTCATCGGCCATAAGTTCCGCAGTCTGCGCCAGCGCCGCCTCGGTCTGTCGATAGCCGGCGGTCACCAGACGTCCGCCAGGAAAACGTCGCCGCGCCAGTTCACCAACGTCCGTCCCCATGTCTAGAATCGCTTGCGTCCCAGCATCGGGCGGCGTCGCAAGATAGGGCTGATGAATCTCCAAATACAGCCGCTTATGGCATTGCAGCCCTGAGAGAAATTTCGATTTGGAGAGACGGGGCACTTTCCGCACCTCGCCCACAGGAAGGTCTGTCGCTTGTTCCGCCATGGCATGACCCTATGCGAATAAATGCGCGTTTGTCTAGCGCGGCACGATGAATCGCAGGCTGTTCAGAAAGGCCGTTCAGCAAAGCCGCAGCCAGCGAAGAGGCGAATCGTACGTTCTACAGTACGTTGAGTCTCCGAGCGCCGCAAGAACGATGCTAGCAGCCTTTATCAACAGCCTGCTAGGATAGGGCCGCATGGCTTCCCGCATCGCAGACATCCGAAAATCCGTGCTCACCTTGGCCTTGCCGGTCACTGTCAGCAGCCTTCTTCAACGCACCGAGGGCATCGTCGCCGTCTTTCTCGTGGGAGGACTCGGCGCCGTTCCCATTGCCGCCGTCGGCTTGGGGCAACTTCTCGCCTTCATCGCGACGACGTTGGTCTCAGGACTCTCGGTTGGATCCAACGTCATCATCGCCCAACTGTGGGGCGCCAAACGTCATCGTGACGCGGGGGAAGCCGCCCGTCATTTCCTCGGACTGTCCATTGCAGTCTCGCTAGTACTCGCCGCGCTGGGCGCGACATTGAATCACGTGGCCATGGAGCTGCTGGGAGCGGAATCCGGCGTGATTGCGCTGGCCATTCCTTACTCGACCATTATCTTTCTGGTCATCCCCTTCACCGTGCTCCTGCAAGTCCTCTCGTCCATCCTGCAAGGCACCGGCGACACACGCACACCGATGTACGCCATGATCCTGGTGAACTTGCTTCACATTGGAATTGCCTACCCGCTGGTCTATGGATACTGGGGCTTGCCGGCAATCGGTGTGAAAGGCGCGGCCATTGCCGTAGGGATCGCTGAAGCCATCGGCGTCGCCTTTCTTCTCTGGCACAGCCGTTCGGTCTTGAAACCCTCCACGCACCTCCGCCTGGATCTCATTCACACCATGTGGCAGGTCGGTGCGCCGGTTTCAGGCGAACGCATCGTGCAACAAGCAGGCATTCTCATCTATACGAAACTCGTGCTGCTCTATGGCACCGTCTCCTATGCCGCCCATCAGGTGGGTCTCTCCATTGAGTCGCTGTCGTTTCTGCCGGGGTACGGCTTTGCCATCGCCGCCGCCACCATGGTCGGCCAAAGCATCGGAGCAGGAAAGTATACAAGAGCCAAACTTGAAAACTGGGAAGCGAACCGCCTGGCGATCATCATCATGGCCAGCATGGGCGTGGTGTTTTTCTTCTTTCCCTATCTCTTGCTGCGCGCGTTCACCACCGACGACGCCGTCATCGAACTCGGCACCCTGTTCCTTAAAATCGTCGCAGTCTTGCAGATCCCCCTCGCGCTCACCATGGTGATCGCCGGATCGCTGCGCGGAGCCGGAGACACCCGCTTCATCATGGGCGCCACAATGGTCGGCATGTGGGGCGTGCGCGTGCCGCTGGCCCTCATCGTCGCCCTCTGGCTCCACCTCTCGGTACTCTATGTCTGGCTGGCAATGATCGCGGACTGGACCGTGAGAATGGCGCTACTACTCTGGCGCTATCAGTCGGAACGATGGAAGCAGATTCGCATGATCAAAAAGACCTCATCTGCATGAATACCGCTACTATAGTTGCACCACTAACGGCCAGTCATCTTGATGATATCCCCCGGTCTCACGGAAGATTTTCCCTTCATTCAAGTCTAACAAATCGTCTTTCTAAGAAATGCGAGCCACCTTACCTTTGTTGAATATTCCGCAATTACGACCAATGCGGCGAAACTTTACGCCAAAAGCCTCTGTGCTACACTTCAAAAAATAGATAAAAACCCTGCCTGTAAATGAACGGGCTGTCGGTCAAGAACTACCTCCCTTGTCGATACGGAAATAGTGATACCGAGCCGATTTTCTGCACTGGCAACATTTCAAGAGCCTTATCAACATGAGACCTGCACCCTCTCATCTCTCCGATGATTCACCGATCGGCAAGCGCACAGGCGTTCCTGTCTGGGATACTGATCTCCTCGCAACAGTTCAGGCTCTCTATGATAAGGGGTTGTTCGTTCAGGCCCTTGAAACAGCCTCACCATTAGGACCGTTACAGACATGGCACGGCATAGAAGCCCGCGTCCTGGCAGGACGACTCGCTTCTCAGCTCTCTGGGAAGCGTCTTTGCGATGCATTATTTATACGGTTATGGAGAGCCGAGCAACTATCACCAATTGTCATCTATTACACTGCCAGGACTTTTCTATCCAGACGGGGACCTCTTGCAGCTTTAAATCTTCTCCAAGGCAACAAGGTCTTAGAAAATGACAGCCCCATCCGCTGGGATGCCACGGCATTTGCCGCATATCTCTATGCGCAGTTTCGAGATTTTGATACTGCCGAACGGCTGATAACGATAGCTATGGCCCATAGTGTCACTTCATGGATATGGACGGAACGAGCGGCCATCTATGAGCTAGAGGATCGTTACGAGAACGCCCTCGACGCTGCGCGACAGGCTCTCGATTTAAACCCAACACTTCCAGCGGCCATTCTCCATATCGCACATGGGCTGTCTCTCTTAGAACAAGATGATGAAGCCATGGATCTGCTACACCGCACGCTCGTTACAGTGGAAAGTCCCTACCTTGCTTCCCACCTAGTAGAACTCGAGATCGAGCATGGGCATTACCATCGCGCACTAGAAACGCTGGAAATCTACGATCATCTGGCTATTCTGAAGGATAAAACCTCTGCGGCTTGGCTTGCAGGACGGCGGAGCGATGTCTATACCCTATTGGGAAATCATCGGGTTGCCCTTACACAAGCGCGGCTGATAAAGACTCCTTACTACAAGGAAATTGCACGCAACCTCGAGCAGATCGCTCCAGATGCCCGTCGGGTAATACTGCCGGTCGGATTCGTGCGCCAACATCACATGACCTGCGCCCCTGCAACTCTCACGGCGTTGAGTCGATATTGGAACCAGCCAGCCAATCACCTCGAACTCGCGGAAGCAATCTGTTATGACGGCACCCCTCATCACAGTGAGCGGCGATGGGCAGCCAATCACGGATGGTACGTCAGAGAGTTTTCGGTAACCTGGAACTCCTCGCGCGAGCTCATTGACGCCGGAATTCCATTCACTCTCACCACGCCATACCCCGGAGGCTCACATTTGCAAGCCGTGATCGGCTATGACGCCATTCGCGGGGTACTCCTGATCCGCGACCCGTATGAACGGGTGTATAGCGAATTCTCTCAAGCGTCGTTCTTTACAAATCATGCTGCAACCGGTCCACGAGGAATGGTGTTTGTGCCCTATGCGGAACGGGCCCGCCTTGAAGCCATTGTCCTCCCAGATGCAACACTACATGATCTCAACCATGAGGTGCATGATGCTCTGAGTGTGCATGATCGTAATCGGGCCGCCGAAGCGATCCAAACACTTCTTCGCTGCGCTCCTGACCATAGGATTGCGCTCAACGCACAGCGCGCTCTGGCGGGGTACGACGACAATCTGCAAGCACTCCTTCAAATTGTAGATAGCCTGGCAGATCGCTATCCCAAAGACATTAATTTACGCCTCAGCAAAGCCAATCTCTTGCGACAACTCGTTGATCGCGGAACGTACCTCGATTATCTCGCGGTGCAGGCTCCTGCGCATGCGCTGCTCAAGCTGCGCTATGCCCAAGCCATTCTTGAAGACGGACGACGACGACACGAGGCCACTCGCATAGTCGAAACACTCTTGAGAAACTCGACCAGCGCGGAAGGCATTAGCACGCTGGGCGATGCATATTGGCATGCGGGCGCTTACCGTCAGGCTGTCGATCTATATCGACTGGCCGCCACCCTGGAGGATACCAACGAAGCCCATGCGAGAGCCTATTTCCAGTCATCTCGCACGGTGCGAGAGGAGGACCTGGCCCTTACGTTCTTACAACATCGCGTAACCAAGCATGGCGCACGATCGTCTCAACCAGCCATTACGCTCATCCATTGCCTATCCGAACTAAACCGGTCAAGTGAGGCAATTGCTGCCCGTGATCAGGCACTGGAACAGAGACCGGATGATGGAGAGTTATTATTGTTTGCGGCTCGATCAGCTGCAGATTGTGGGAACACTGTAGCGTCGCAACGATTCCTCCAGCAAGCGCAAGCCCGTTGCAACCAGGTTGAGTGGCTGCGGGCCGCTGCACAATTGCAGGACATGGAAGGAAACCTTCACGAAGCACGGCGCCTCTGGACCGAAGTGGTCACGCGCGAGCCCTTTAATCTGAAAGATCAACGCACGCTTGTTCGACTCACGGTCGACACTGACAATCGTGCCGCTGCCATCGAGTATTTGCGCGGGCTGGTCAGACAGTTTCCTCATCATCAAGGCATTAACGAATTGTTGGTGGAGTGGCTCGATGAAGCTCCCCTCGAAGAGCAGGAAGCCGCCTTACGCCAGCTGCTGAATATTAGCCCTGCAAATGCTTGGGGACGACGCCAACTTACCTTAACGCTTGCTCAGCAAGGTCGCTTTGAAGAAGCACGGGCAGAAAGTGCATCGGCCTATGATCTTGCCCCAGATGCCGTCGCCTGGCACACGACGCACGGGTACATCGAACTATTGGCCGGTCGGCTTGCCGAGGCTCGCGCGGCATTTCGTAATGCGTTTCGTCGATCTGCCGATTCTGACTATGCCCTGAAGAAGCTGCTTGAGTCATGTCGCACACTGGAAGAGCGTCGCGACGCCTTGCTGTTTGCGCTTGAGGAATTGAAACGACAGATCATTGTCGGAGAATCCCTGTTGAGCTTTCAGCGACTGGCCCATGGAGCGTTTGAGTCAAACGCTCTCATGGACATTCTTGACGACGCCCAACATGCTCGCCCTGACCTCTGGCAAACCTGGGTAGCCTGTATCAGACAACGAATTGACATGCAGCAGTATGGTCCTGCTCGCGCGATATGCTGTCAGGCCATTGATAAATTTCCCCTCCTACCGCGGTTATTCGTTGAACTTGCAGAGGTGGAGAAATTAAATGGTGATCGTCAGGCCGAACGCGCAGCGCTGCAAGAAGCATTGCGGCTGAGCCCCTCATGGGGATACGCAACTCGCCAGCTAGCCGAATCGCTTGAATCTGACGGCAAGTTCTCAACATCTCGGGAATGGCTTGAACAGGCTATCCGGCACACGCCAACAGATGGCCGGCTACACGGTTTCCTCGGCTATACATTGTGGCAACTTCAGGAGAGAAACGAGTCGATTAAACATTTGCAGGAAGCCGTCCGACTGGATATTGGGTATGACTGGGCGTGGGATCGACTTAAAGAATATTCCGCTGCTCAGAATCAATCCTCATATGGGATTGATCAAGCAAGGCGTCTTGCCGCACAGCGCCCCGGAGAGCCGCGCGCCTGGATTGCCGTTGCGCGCATGGCGGAAAACTCTGAGGAGAAGCTCGCGGCGCTGGAGCGAGTGATCCGTCTCGCCCCTTTCACGATTGAGGCACATCTCCTACGGCTAGATCTGTTGATCAGCGAGGAACGCTTTGATGACGCACTCACCGCATTGCAGACGACCGCCTGGGGAGATCGTCCCCCTGTCGCATTGCGTATCAAGGAACCGATGGTGCTGGCTGGCCGTGGAGATCAGGATACCGCAATTCTTAGACTGCAAAAAATTTTGGCTGATGATCCCAACCATACATCCGGATGGGAATTACTCGCCGATTGGCAGTCTGAGCGAAAAGACTATTCAGGCTATTTAGTTGCCGCACGTGAACTACATCGAATAGATCCTAACAATGCATATGCACTCGGATATCTCGCTGATGCGCTGTCGAAAGCCGAACCCAACACAGACGTGCGCCCCCACCTCCGACGTGCGGTCCACTTAAAAGCAGACTATATATTCGGAGCGAACTGGTTGTTTGACCTTGAGCTCCAGGCCGGTGCACTCGAGGCGGCAGACACGGTTCTCGTCAAACTCCGCGCACACGCTAACTCCGGGGAAACACGCCTGCGAGCACTTCGGCTGGCCATCTGTCGAGGTGTGCGCGAAAACGTCTTCCAAGTATTTCACGAGATCTGGACTGCCAATGACGACATTGAGATCTATCGTGAGACAATGGAGGCTCTAGACACATCAACCTGGAAACACGAAGCGAATAAAGCGCTGGAGCAGATGGTTCTTGATTCACAGGTCAATCCTGTTGCAGGAACATTGTGGGTTGAGCGGCGAGACTTAAGAATATTCCCACTGATGCGGTTTCGAGGATTCGGAAAAGTACTCCGAAATGGTGAAGCAGGACAATTGGCCGCACAAACCCTGTTGCGGCTCTTAGGTAACAGAGAAGCGACCTTTACCATTCATCGCTTGCTCTGGAAATATGGGAAACACCTGGCAAGCAATGCCACCACACACGGAATGATGGCCTACGCGCTGATAAATATCGATGCCTCTCGCACTGTGGTTAAATGGTTCGGCGATTGGCAACAGCGGCGAGACTCACCGGCATGGGCTTTCCTCAATCTCTCATGCGCCTTACGCGATCTCGGACGGTGCAGCGAAGCTCATGCCGTGAGCAGCCATGCCTTGACGCTGAAGAAAGATCAAACCTTCGCCGAACATAGCGTGTGGCTGGCTTACGATGCTGCGTGCGAAGGTGCGTGCGCCAATGCGGAAAAACTACTGGCCATGGTCGATGAGAAGTCGCTGAGAGGCTATTATCGATTCATCCTTGCAGCAACACGCCTCCATATTTTAATCGAAGCTCGTACCGATATCTCTTCGCAAACGATGCGAAGCGCACGAACAGATATGCGGCACGCCTGGGAATCATCATTTTGGAGACAACCGATCTTGCGTCGAATATGGTGGAAAACTTATATGGCGCGTAAAAAATCGGCAAGATATGTGCAGAAAAAATCCAGCTAACACTTCGTCCGTTCTTCAGCCGGCGGCCGCGTATCCTTCCCGTTCCCCACTCGCACTTCGATTCGGCCTACGCCTTTCACGTTGGCACAGAGGTCGCCGAGTCCCGGTGTGATCAGGCGATAGGGGCCACCCTTGCCATCTGGCAACGGTTCGCCGTTGAGCTCATAGAGCAGGAGTCCGAAATCCTTTGCCTGTTGCAGCGTGAGCGTCGCGGCATACTTGCCGTCGAGGGAATGAAAGGTCACATGGTCGGCATCGATCGCCAGTGCCGGCACATCGAGCAATCCCTGCACCTTGATCGCTTTCCCTATCATCCCCGGCATCACGGTACTGACATCCGCGACATGATGCTCTGCTGGAAGCTGCCGCAGCGCCGCGCCATCGAGTAATACCGGCTGCACCACCGCTCCATCGATCCGTACCACGCCAGCCCCCTTCTTTTCTTGTTCCGTGATCGTCTTAATCATTGCCGTCATCACCTCATTCACCGGCGTCGGAATGCCCAACTCCCGTCCTTTCTGAACGATGTACCCATTCAAATAGGCAATCTCCGTCTGCCGCCCTGCTTTCCAGTCGTCGTACATCGATGTGTGAATATCCCGGATCTCCTGCGTCGCTTTCACGACCCGCTCCGCCATGTCCGCCGGCAACGGTACCTTGACCGCCGCCGAGACCGCGGCAACTTCATCGACAATCTGATGGACCACTCGCATCATTTCCGGATGATCCAACGCCTTGGAAACCTTGTCATCGATCAACACCGTGATCGGATTGAACACGCAGTTCCAGCACATCTTCTCCCACTTGCTACGACGGATATCTTTCGAGAGATGACAAGGGATACCGGCGGCCGTAAAGAGCTCCTTAAGCTTGAGCAGGCGGTCGCTCTCGTGACCCATCAATTCACCGATGGCCACCGCGCCCTTCTTATAGTGATCGATAACGCCAGGCGCGGCAATTTTCGAATAGATAAACGCGACGCCGCCGACCACGCAGTCGCGCTGGACACGGGCAATGATCCGGTCTTCGGTATCGATGCCGTTCTGCAAGGTCAGGATGACCGTCTTGTCCGTGAGTACTGGTTCGATCTGTGTCATGACTTCGTCGAGATCGAAGGCCTTCACGCCGAGAATAATCACATCAGGCTTGGGCAATTCTCTGGGATCCGCAGCGGCCTGCGGGCGGACTGTGAAGGTCCCGCTCGCACTGCGAATCGTCAATCCGTTCTGCTTCACCGCCGCCAGCGTCTTCGGTCTGAGCAGAAACGACAGGTTGGGATTGTTCTTGGCCAAATGCGCGCCGAAAAACCCGCCGACCGACCCGGCCCCGACCATCAAAATATTCGTCATCATGACTCCTCGTTCAAAGAGGCCGTACTATAGCAGGCTGGCCAATTGGTATAAAATACCTCGCCATGATCTCGGACCATCTCACCGAAGCGCGTGCCCGCGTGGCAACGGCAAGTTCCATCGCAGTCCTGACAGGCGCCGGCATCTCCGCCGACAGCGGCGTCCCGACATTCCGCGGCGCAGACGGCTTGTGGCGCAATTTTCGAGCGGAGGATCTTGCAACACCGGAAGCCTTTGAGCGAGATCCTCGATTAGTCTGGGAATGGTACAACTGGCGGCGCGAATTACTCGCCTCGGCAGAACCGAATCCGGCTCATCATGCGCTGGTCCAGCTGGAAACACGCGCACCGCAATTTCACTTGATCACGCAAAACGTCGATGGGCTCCACCGCATGGCTGGTTCACAACACCTGTCTGAATTGCACGGAAACATCTGGAAAGTCCGCTGCGCCTCCTGCAGTCTGGTCACGGACAACCGCGAGGTGCCGCTCTCCCTGCTGCCCTACTGTCGCGCGTGCGGCGGCTTGCTGCGGCCGCATATCGTCTGGTTCGGCGAAGCGCTGGATGGCCGCATCCTGACCGCAAGCATTCATGCCGTCGAATCCTGCGATGTGCTGATCGTCATCGGCACATCGGGGCTCGTCTATCCTGCAGCGACGCTGATGCCGCTCGCACAATCGCACGGCGGATTCGTCATTGAAATCAACCTGGCGCCGACCATCCATTCATCCACCGCCGCGCTCGCGCTCCAAGGGCGGGCGCGAGACATTGTACCCTTGCTGTTGGAGGAGTGATCCCGATATCGGTTGTGCGCAAGTCCCCACCCTGCTATAGATAATGAAACCTTTGTTCACCACTCATAGGAAATTATGGAACGTCTTCGCGTCGCGTCGCTCCAATACTTCATCCGGCCCGTTCAAACCTTCGAGCAGTTTCGAGACCAAGTCCAGGCGCTCGTGGAAACAGCGGCCGACTATAAAGCTCAGCTGCTCGTCTTCCCCGAATACTTCACGGTTCAGCTCCTGACCTTGGGCAATGTGAAACGCCCCATTCGCGAGCAGGTCAGAGATTTGGCTCAGCAAGCCGAGCGATTCAGCACGCTCATGGAAGACCTCGCTAAACGGCACCGCTTGTACATCATCGCCGGCACCATTCCCGTCATGGCAGACGACGGGACAGACCGCGTCTACAACGAAAGTTTCTTTTTTTCCCCCACCGGCACTCGCGGAGTACAGGGGAAGCTCCATATGACCCGTTTCGAGAAAGAAGAATGGAAGATCTCCCCGCACGTGAAGTTTCGCATCTTCGAAACCGCATTCGGACGCATCGCAATCACCATTTGTTATGACGTCGAATTTCCTGAAATCGCGAGGGCCGCGGGACGCGAAGGAGCACACATTTTAGTCGTTCCAAGCTGCACCGACGACCGGCAAGGGTTTCTTCGGGTGCGCTATTGTGCGCAAGCCCGCGCGATCGAAAACCAGATGTATGTGGTCCAATCCTCGACAGTCGGATCCCTTCCGATGGTGCCGGCCGTCAGTCTCAACTATGGCCAAGCCTCGATTCTGACGCCGAGCGACTTTTCCTTTTCGCGAGACGGTATCCTTGCCGAGGGCACTCCTAATCAGGAAAGCATGGTTATCGGAGATCTCAATCTTTCGACGATTCTCCGCGACCGCACGCACGGCACCGTTCTTCCCTTGCTCGACAGCCATCAAACCGCGGAGATCGTACGACAGGCTGAAATTACCCCGCTATGACCACGTCGCGAGACAACATCCTCGTTCGCCAAACCCGGCCAGACGACTTTCCTGCGATTATCGCCCTCTCAAAAACCGTCTACTCCTTCCCTCCCCACTGGAACGAACGGCTGTTGACCTCCCATCTCACGATCTTCCCCGAAGGACAATTGGTCGCCATCGACTCGCGCTCTGGGAGGCTGGTTGGAATGGCCGCCAGCCTCATTATTCGATGGAACGACTATGACTTCCACGGACCGTGGAAATATTTTACCGACGAAGGCATGCTCACGAACCACGACCCGGCCAGAGGCCGAACGCTCTATGGCGCGGAAGTCATGGTGTCGCCGAAGGTGCAACGAAGCGGAATCGGCTCGGCCCTCTATGCCGCTCGCCGGCGGCTCGTCGAAGACCTCGCTCTCCCTCGGATTCGCGCCGGGGCTCGACTGCGCGGCTACTCCCGCTACGCCGATCGAATGACCGCCGAGGACTATGCCGTACAGGTGATTCAAGGAGAAATCACAGGGATGACATTGCCGTTCCAACTCAAGCAGGGGTTTCGCGTCTTAGCCGTGGTGCCGGATTATCTTCCTGGCGATCCGGAAAGCCTCGGCTATGCCGCGGTCATCGAATGGATCAACCAACAGGTCGCGACCCCATCCGATTATGGGACGTACGATCCCAAATTTGCTCTTCCTGAATCGCGCTAAGCGTTCTAGGTTTCGCCCTGCACCAACCGCGATATCTCCGACAACGTGGAAACCCGTATCGCTCCGGCTGGCAATACACCTGGCGACTGTCCCGCGCGATCGAGCCATACGCCCGTCAACCCAACCCTGACAGCGCCCTCGACGTCGTCCCGCAAGCTGTCCCCGACATGGAGCGCGTCTTCAGGATCGACCGCATGTTTTTCCAGCGCAAGGTGGAAGATTTTCGGAGCAGGCTTGGCCGCCTGGGACAAACTGGAAATCGTAATGGTATCGAACAACTGTTCGATCCCCAGTCCCCGCAACAGAGGAAATAACCGCGAGTCGAAGTTTGAGATAATGCCCAACTCCAGCCCCTGCGCCTTAAGCTGGCGCAGCACTGCCTCGGTCTCCGGGTACAATTTCCAGGTGCCAGGATCCGCGAAAACCTGAAACACTTCCTCGAAGAATTCGTCGAACCCTTCAAACATTCCCACGCGATAAAACACGTTGTGGACAATATCGAACCACCACAACCGCTCGCTTTGCTTAAGCGCCGCAGGTTCCGTCGGCGCAAACACCGGTGGTGAGGCATCCTTAAAGGCCCGGCTGAAGGCTTGCTTGATAGATTCAAGCGACGCCGGAGTCTGCCGAAATCCGTGGCGCACGGCGTAGTGCAAATAGATTTCCGCGACCGATCCATTGATATAAAACAATGTCTGGGCAGCGTCGAAAAAAATAACCTGGTAGCTTCGCGTCACAACAATCTCTCCTCAATGCCATTATCCATATAGAACAAGCGCCGGATTGTAAGGCGCTGATATCGTGGAGTCAAAATCGAACCGTATCCTTCGATTTCTTGACAAAGAATACCCCCCCTGCTAGCTTCGTAATACTTCAATACAATTGGAGAGTTAGGTGGCATCTTCCATTTTCATCGTCGATAGCAGCCCGGCCGTCAGGCGCATGGTTGAGCAAATCTCAACACCCGAAGGGTTTGACGTCGTTGGCTTTCAAGACGGTCCGGCCGCCCTCGAAGCGGCCCGGCGCATTAGTCCCGCCTTAATCATCGCCGACTACCATCTCGACAACATGACATTTTCAGGCTTCTGTAAAGAAGTGAACAAACTCGACAGTTTAAGCGAGACCCTTCTAATCTCGCTGGTTAATCCAGCCGATCGCCCTGATGAAAGCCTGCTCAAAACGCTGGGCGTGAAAGCCTTTCTGAACAAACCGTTTCAGTCGGAAGATCTTCTTGATGTCATCAAGAACCTCCCCCACAAAACGCAGCCCCAACAAAATAGCACCCGCCTCAAGCGTCGAGTCTGGCCGCCGGACGCCACATCGACCGACACGGATAATGACGACGCGGTGATGGACCAGTTAGACCTCTCCAATGAGCAGAAGGATCTCACCATGGATCAGCCTCAAGACTCGACGATCGCCACGAAAACCGCACCGCCGGTCCTCGGCCCTGAAGAAGCCATGAAAGGCCTCTTTGGACAACTATTGGAATCGATGACCGAACGGACGGAGAAACGGATTGCCGATCTGCTCCCCCAGGCCATTGAGAAAGAACTCACGACCCGTATTCACACGGCCGTAAAAAATGAATTGGATGGCCAACTGGGAGAAGTTCTTTCGCAAGAACAGCTGATGACAATTGTCCATCCGCTGCTGGTGCAAGAGCTTCCCTCATTAATCAAACAGGAAATGGCCGCAAACGAAGCGCTGATCCATCAGGCCGTCTCCGATGTTGCGAGCCCGGCCATCAAGGATATGCTCGACCAATCTGTTCGCGAACTAACCGAGGCCAGCGTGCGCAAGCAGCTCCCGGACGTCGTGAGGGAACACCTGGGATCGATCGATCTGCTGGTCAAAGAAGAAATCAGGCAGGCAACTCTCAAGCACGCTCCGCTCATCGCCGACGACCTCGTCCGGGCAACTGCGGAACAGACCGTCGAACAGGCGGTGCAACGAATCGTTCCTGAACTCGCGGAACAGCACATCAAAGCGGAACTCACCCGTCTCACAGCAGCGGAGTAGGCTCCCGCCTACTCCGCCCTAGCTCTTCTTTCCGACCCGTTTCCCCTTCTGGCGCGCCTTCACCAGCGCTTTTACCCGCGTCACATTTTTGCGGTGCTTCTTGCGGGTCTTCCGATCTTTCTCACGTCCTCGCGGCATGATGACTCCCTTGATCCTGACAATAAATCGTTGGCTGCGGGCGATTGTATAACACAAGCCATGCGCAGCCACAAGCCAAGCCGAGAAGCCGTTCCCCGCCATCGGCAGACATGGTAAGATGCGCGCTCATTTTTTGACGAAGGGCGCATCATGGCATCGCAACTCGATAAGACCTATGAACCGAAAGCCGTCGAAGACCGCTGGTACCAGGAATGGGTCCGTCGCGGGTACTTCAAGGCCGCCCCTGAACACCCTGGGGCGCCCTATTGCATTGTCATCCCTCCCCCGAATGTGACCGGCTCCTTGCACGTCGGCCACGCACTGAACAATTCGCTTCAAGACATCCTGATTCGCTGGCGCCGCATGCAAGGCCGCAATGTGCTGTGGATGCCGGGCACCGACCATGCCGGCATTGCCACGCAAAACGTCGTCGAGAAACAGCTCATGCAGGAAGGCACCTCGCGCGAAGCCTTGGGCCGCGAAGCCTTTCTTGAACGGATCTGGCAGTGGAAAGCCCAGTCCGGCGGCACCATCATCCAACAGTTGAAACGGCTCGGCGCCTCCTGCGATTGGAGCCGCGAGCGCTTCACCATGGACGAAGGCCTCTCGAAAGCCGTGCTGGAAGTCTTCGTCCGGCTATACGAAGACCGGCTGATCTACCGGGGCGAGCGATTGATCAACTGGTGCCCCCGTTGCCAAACCGCGCTGTCCGACATTGAAGTGGAACATGAAGAGATCAAAGGCAAGCTCTACTCCATCGAGTATGCGCTTGCCGACAATCCCGACATCCGCCTGACCGTCGCCACGACCAGACCGGAAACGCTCCTCGGCGATACCGCCGTGGCTGTCCACCCTGACGACGAACGCTTCCGCCACTTGATCGGCAAACAGGTCCGCCTGCCGCTCACGACCCGCACGATTCCCATCATCGGCGATGCGATCCTCGTCAATCGCGAGTTTGGAACCGGCGCCGTCAAGATTACTCCGGCGCATGACTTTAACGACTACGAAGCCGGAGAACGCCACAAGCTGGCGCGGCTCGCCATCCTGGATTGTCGAGCGCTGCTCGATCCCGATGGCATGC
Source organism: Nitrospira sp. (assembly GCA_022226955.1). NCBI lineage: Bacteria > Pseudomonadati > Nitrospirota > Nitrospiria > Nitrospirales > Nitrospiraceae > Nitrospira > Nitrospira sp. Next base: position 398,630 of record CP092079.1, on the reverse strand, counting down.
ATAAAGCCGGCGTCGAAACGGCCGTGATCGACAAGCTAACCGGTCTTCCTGTCAGCAAAGCCCGGCCAATCGTGGAAGCGCTCCTGCGAGAACGCAACCTCCTCGCCAAAGTCGACGACCACAAGATGGCCATTGGGAAATGTTATCGCTGCAAAACCGTCGTCGAGCCCTATTTATCGCCGCAGTGGTTCATCGACATCAAGCCCCTGGCGGAACCGGCCATCAAAGCCGTGGAGGACGGGCGCATCCGCATCGTCCCCGAAAGCTGGACCAACAACTATCTTGGTTGGATGCGGGACATTAAAGACTGGTGCATCTCCCGGCAAATCTGGTGGGGCCACCAAATTCCTGCCTGGTACTGTCTGGCCTGTAACGCCAAACATATCGTGACGACAACCTATCCTTCGTCCTCCGGAAACGCCATCACAAGGACAACCATTCTGCAGGGCGCCAAGCCGATCGTGGCCAAGTCCGCCCCCTCTATCTGCCCCAGGTGCAACGGTCGCGAGTTTCTCCGCGATCCCGACGTCCTCGACACATGGTTCTCCTCAGGGCTCTGGCCATTCTCCACACTTGGATGGCCGGAACAGACGCCGGACCTGAAGGCGTACTATCCGACTGCCACTCTGGTGACTGGCCTGGATATTCTGTTCTTTTGGGTCGCGCGCATGATCATGCTGAGTTTAAAGTTCATGGGTGAGGTTCCGTTCCGCGATGTCTACATCCATGCCCTCGTCCGCGATGCCGAAGGGCAGAAAATGAGCAAATCGAAAGGCAACGTGATCGATCCGCTGCATGTCATGGAGCAGTTCGGCACCGACGCTTTGCGCTTCACCCTCGCATCCATGGCCTCTCCCGGCCGCGACATCAAGCTGGCGGAAGAGCGGATCGAAGGCTATCGCAACTTTGCCAACAAGATCTGGAACGCCGCCCGTTTCGCGCACATGTATCTCGACGGCGCGAAAGAAGCGCGACAGCCAAGAGACCGCTCATTCCCAGACCGATGGATCCTCAGCCGCTTGAACGACACCATCCGTGTTGTCGACCAGGAGTTGGAAGCCTATCGCTTCGATCGCGCCGCCAGCGCGCTCTATCAATTCTTCTGGCACGAGTACTGTGACTGGTACCTCGAACTGATCAAGCCAATCCTTCAAGATCCGGCTCATCCGGAAGGTCCATCCACCCGTCACACCCTATCGGAGACACTGGAAATCTGGCTGCGGCTTCTGCACCCATTTATGCCGTTCCTCTCGGAAGAAATCTGGCAAACCCTGCCGCATCAAGGCGAGACCATCGTCCTGCAAGCCTATCCGACGACGCGAGACGAGTGGCACGATGGAGCGTCCGACGAGGCCTTTCGCCTCCTTGAACGCAGCATTGGCTTGCTGCGGGCCGCGCGCGTGTTGCTCAATTATCCGCCCGGCAAACCAATCACCTTCTTTGCCACGCATGACGACCAGAAGACCGTCTCCAGCCTGCACGCGCTGAAGACCGACCTCGCTCACCTCGGAAAAGGATCGTTGACCCTGGCACCGATAGCCGACTGGCCGGCGACCAAGATCCTCCGGCTCGTAGCCGAAGGGCTGACCCTGGGCATTGCGGTCGAAGGCGATGTGGACCTCAAGAAAGCGCTTGATCGCCTGCTCAAACAGATCGCCGACGCGGAGAAAGAGTCCGCTCGCATCGAGGGCAAATTGAAAAGCGCGGACTTTGTCTCCAATGCGCCGCCCGACGTCATCGCGGAACATCGCGAACGCGTGCGCAGCCTCACCCGCGACCGGGCGATGCTCGCCAGCAGCGAGCAACAACTGCGCGCCATGCTGGAGGCCTGACCGATGGTACTGCTCCCCGCGGCCGATATTCGCCGCGCCGTGCGCGCCGGGCTGGAAGAAGATTTCGGCGCAGGCGACATCACGACCTCCGCGCTCTTCTCCAAGCCAGTTCCAGCTCATGCATCGATCATTGCCCAACAGCCGGTGGTGGTTGCCGGACTGGCCACAGCCGTACAAACGTTCCTGATGGTCGATCCCTCGCTCCGCCTCACAATGCATACGCAGGATGGCGACCGAGTTCCCGTTGGCGCGGCGCTGCTGGACATCGATGGAGATGGCCGATCAATCCTGCAAGCGGAGCGAGTCGCCTTGAACTTTCTCCAACACCTGTCAGGCATCGCCACACTCACCGACGCGTTTTGCCGGGCTGTCCGTCATACCCCCGCGCAGATTCTCGATACGAGAAAAACCCTGCCTGGCTGGCGAGCCCTACAAAAATGGGCGGTCGCACTCGGTGGCGGGACCAACCACCGGTTCTCGCTTGGCGATGGCATCCTGATTAAAGATAACCATCTTGCCCTGCTCCAGAAAGGCCGGCAAGCCGTCCGTACAGCCTGCCGGCTCGCGCATCGAGACGCTTCTCGCGCAGTCCCCTTGATTGTCGAGGTGGAATCCTTGGCGGACGTTCGCCACGCTCTCGCGGGAAAAGCCGATATCATTTTGCTCGATAATATGACCCCGGCGATGGTCAGGCAGGCCGTCACATTGATCAAACGGCGGGCTGTCGTGGAAGTGTCTGGCGGCATTACCCTCAAGAACGTGCGCGCCATGGCGCAAGCGGGCGCGGATCGTATTTCCATCGGCGCACTGACCCATTCGGCGCCCGCCGCCACCATGAGCCTGGAACTGACACCGATCCGCCGCGCGCGGCGGCCACGCACATAAGCCGTGTCCACCTCTTCCCCTCTCACCATCGACGATATTCGCAGCACCCTGGCAACCACGCGCTTGGGCCAGCACCTGCATATCCACCAGACCCTCGCCTCGACCAATTCAGCAGCGATGACGCTGGCGCTGGGAGGCGCGAAGGATGGAACCACCGTCGTCGCCGAAAGCCAATCGGCAGGGCGAGGCCGTCATGCGCGAGTATGGTTCTCGCCGCCAGGATTGAATCTCTACTGCTCGATCATTGTCCGTGGGCTCGGCCAGGGAGTCTCGCTGGCGGACTGGCTCTCGTGGGTCCCCTTGACGACCGCGCTGGCAGTGGCAGAAGCGGTCCAAGAAGTAGCCGCGACATCGCTCGCGCTAAAATGGCCCAACGATCTCTTGCTAGATGAACGGAAAGTCGGCGGCATTCTCTGTGAAAGTTCACTGGCCAGCCCCGACAATCCTGTCGTGGTGATCGGAATCGGGCTGAATGTGAATGTTCATCGCGACATCTTTCCCAACGAATTACGCCCGATCGCGACCTCGATTTTCGAATCCACTCACCGCCTCATCGATCGCAATAGGTTGCTCGCTCAGCTCCTCATGGAACTTGAACAAAGTCTCGACGAGTTGCGCGCCCATGGCCCGTCCCGGTTATTACAGGCCTACCAACGTCGTTGCACCACCCTCGGCCGGCAGGTGCGCGTGGTGCTGGATCCCACGAAAGAGCTTCTAGGAACAGCCGTTGCCATCACTGCCGACGGCACGCTTCAAGTCAGACCCTCCACGGAAACTCCCAGTACGGACAAGGCCCCTCTCGTCGATATACGAGCAGGCGACGTCCTGCACATCAGAGGCTAGCGAAACCGCCGACCGACCAAGTACAATAGCGGCATGTTACTCGTGATCGACATCGGCAACACCAATGTCGTGTGGGGCATCTTCGAAGGCTCCACATTGATAGCCCATTGGCGTCTGGCAACCGATCCGAAAACAACGGCCGATGAATACGGCGTGCTCTGCTTAAATCTATTAGCCAGGAGCGGCCGTACTCCGCAACAGGTCACGGATGCCATCATCTCCAGCGTCGTGCCGGCCCTCACCGGCACCTTCGACGCCATGGTCGAAACCTACTTCCACCGCACGCCCTTAGTGGTGTCGTCGGACATGGATGTCGGCCTCACACTCAAATATGCGAATCCGAAAGAAATCGGCAGCGACCGCATTGTCAATGCCGCCGCGGCTTACCATAAGCACAACACCGATCTCATTATCGTGGACTTCGGCACGGCGACAACTTTTTGCGCCGTCACACGGACTGGAGAGTATCTTGGGGGCGTCATCGCGCCAGGGATCGGCATCTCGGCCGAGGCGCTCTTTGCCCGCGCCGCCAAACTCAGCAAGGTTGAACTGGCCCGTCCCAAAACCGTGATTGGAACCGATACCGCCAGCAGCATTCAGGCCGGCCTGCTGTTCGGATATGCCGGACTTGTCGATGCGCTCGTTCGGCGTATCGAACAAGAACTCGGACGACCCTGCCTGGTCATCGCAACCGGAGGTCTAGCCTCGATTATCGCCCCTGAAACGACATCGATCACACGAATAGAACCATTACTGACCCTTGAAGGATTGGAGCTCCTCTACCGCCGAGCTCGCGGCGCCTCATCCGCAACTTGGGCCTAGCCCTCACGATATCTCCATCATTTTTCTCAGAAATTTCTTCACCCCCCGTTGACTTCCATTTCCCTATGGATATCTACCTCCCTGTAGGGGAATAACAATGAAAGACAAACAAGACAACGCCAATACAATTGACGACTTAGAGAACGACCCCACCTCCGACCAAGGTCAGGATGACGGGATGCAGGCCGTTCTTGCCGCCAAAGAAGATGAGTGCAAAGCCCTCAGCGAAAAATACCTGCGGCAGGCGGCAGAGTTCGAAAACTATAAGCGATTGGCCCAACGGGACCAACGTGAGCAAATCAAGTTTGGGAATGAGCAGCTCTTGAAAGAATTGCTCCCGGTCGTCGACAACCTGGAGCGGGCGATCAAAGCGGCTCATGGCAACAAAGGGAGTGCGGCATTGGTGCAGGGTGTGGACCTCACCCTTAAACAACTGACCGGCTCTCTCAGCAAATTCGGCGTGCAGGCAATTGACAGCATCGGGAAACCGTTCGACCCTGCCGCGCATCAGGCGGTTTCGCAAGTCCCTTCCGACCAAGTGCCTAGCGATCACGTGGTCGACGAATTTCAAAAAGGCTATCGCCTGCACGACAGAGTGCTCCGCGCAGCGATGGTCAGTGTGTCATCGGGTCCCGCGCAGGCCGACAGTTAGATTCGGCACGAATCAAACACGTCATAAATAGACGCTGATATCGGGAAGGAAGGAGTTCACTCATGGGTAAAGTTATCGGAATCGACCTCGGCACCACCAACTCGTGCGTCGCGATTATGAGCGGCGGCGATCCGGTCGTGATCGCCAACGCAGAAGGCGCTCGCACCACCCCCTCCATCGTCGCCATTACCGACAAGGGGGAGCGGCTCGTCGGCCAAATCGCCAAACGCCAGGCCATCACCAACCCGGAGAATACGATTTTCTCCGTCAAGCGCCTCATGGGCCGCAAGTTCAAGAGCCGCGAAGTACAGGAAGCCATGAAACGGCTCCCGTACAAAGTCGTGGAAGCCGACAACGGCGATGCGCATGTCATCATCCGCGGCAAATCCTACAGCCCGCCGGAAGTCTCCGCCATGATTTTGCAGAAGATGCGGCAGACGGCGGAAGACTATCTCGGCGAAAAAGTCACGGAAGCGGTCGTCACCGTTCCGGCCTATTTTGACGATAGCCAGCGTCAGGCGACGAAAGATGCGGGCCAGATCGCGGGGCTGAACGTCCTGCGCATCATCAACGAGCCGACGGCGGCATCGCTGGCCTATGGGCTCGACAAGAAGAAAGACGAACGGATCGCCGTCTACGACCTCGGCGGAGGCACCTTCGACGTCTCCGTCCTCGAAATCGGCGAAGGCGTCTTTGAAGTGAAGTCCACCAACGGCGATACCTATCTTGGCGGCGACGATTTCGATCTGCGCGTCATGGACTGGCTCGTCGATGAATTCAAGAAAGATCAGGGCATCGATCTCAAGAAAGACCGGATGGCCTTGCAGCGGCTGAAGGAAGCCGCCGAGCGCGCCAAGATCGAGCTGTCGTCCTCGCCGGAAACGGAAATCAATTTGCCGTTCATCACGGCCGATGCCAGCGGTCCGAAGCACATGGTGATCAAGCTCTCCAGAGCCAAACTGGAACAATTGGTCGATGACCTGGTCCAGCGCACCATCGAGCCTTGCCGCAAGGCCTTATCCGATGCCGGCGTGACGGCCAAGGACATCCAGGAAGTCGTGCTGGTCGGCGGCATGACCCGCATGCCGAAAGTCATTCAAGTCGTGAAGGAGTTCTTTGGAAAAGAGCCCCATCGCGGTGTGAATCCAGACGAAGTCGTCGCCATCGGTGCCGCCGTTCAGGGTGGCGTGCTCAAGGGCGAAGTGAAGGACGTGCTGTTGCTCGACGTCACGCCCCTCTCCTTGGGTATTGAGACCTTGGGCGGCGTGTTCACGAAGTTGATCGAGCGCAACACCACCGTCCCGACGAAGAAGAGCCAGGTCTTCTCGACCGCGGCCGACAACCAGACGGCCGTCACCATTCGCGTGTTCCAGGGTGAACGCGAAATGGCGAACGACAACAAGCTGCTCGGCCAGTTCGATCTCGTCGGCATTCCTCCGGCGCCACGCGGCATGCCGCAGGTCGAAGTGACCTTCGACATCGATGCCAACGGCATTGTCCATGTATCGGCGAAGGATTTGGCGACACAGAAAGAACAGTCGATCAAGATCACGGCCTCCAGCGGCCTCAGCAAGGAAGAAGTCGAAAAACTCGTCAAGGATGCGGCCTCGCACACCGAAGACGACAAGAAACGGCGCAAACTCGCTGAAGCCAAGAACCAGGCCGACAACCTGATCTATCAGACCGAAAAGAATCTGACGGAGTACGGCGATAAGGTCGATGCGGAAGAGAAAACCAAGATTCAGGATGCCGTGGCGGCGCTGAAGAAGGCCCTGGAAGGGACCGAACCGGATGCCATCGAATCGGCCACCCAGACGCTCATGACCGCCTCGCATAAGCTGGCGGAAGAGATGTACAAGAAAGCCGCCGCGTCGGCTGCACCGGGATCGGGAGCGGATGCCTCCGCCTCGGCTGACGCCGAAGCCAAGACCGATGAAAAAGTCGTGGACGCGGAGTTCGAAGAAGTGGACAAAGAGAAGAAGTAGTTTAGAATAACTCTGGAAGCGACCGAGTTTCCTCACAAGGGGGACTCGGTCGTTCTCTGCTCTTCACCTGGTGATGATGCCTGTGTCGAAACGCGATTATTACGATATTCTCGGGGTCGAAAAAACCTCTTCCGACGAAGAGCTGAAGAAGGCTTATCGCAAGATGGCCCGTCAGCACCACCCTGACCTGCACCACGGCGACTCCCAAAAAAAAGACGCTGAAGCCAAGTTTAAAGAAATCAACGAAGCCTACGAAACGCTGAGCGACCAAGAAAAGCGCAAACGCTACGACATGTTCGGACATGCCGGCGCGCAGCAGGGACAGGGCTTCGATGGGTTCGGCGGCGGCGGCTTTGGGGACGTCTTCAACGATATTTTCGAGGATTTCTTCGGCGGGCAGCGCGGCGGCAATCGCGCCGAACGCGGCAACGACTTGCAATACAACCTCGAGCTCAGCTTCGAAGAAGCCATCTATGGCAAAGAAGCCAAGCTCAAGATCCCGCGATGGGAAACCTGCGGCGACTGCAAAGGCACCGGCGCCAAATCGGCGGCCTCCATCAAGACCTGCCCCAGTTGCAAAGGAGCCGGCCAGCTCCGGTTCCAACAGGGTTTCTTCAGCGTAAGCCGCCCTTGCGGACAATGCGAAGGCTCGGGGAAAATTATCACCGAACCCTGCGGCACCTGCCAGGGCCGCCAGCGGGTCTATCGCGAGCGCACCATCGCCGTCCACATTCCCGCCGGCATCGAGACCGGCATGCGCTTGCGCCTGACCAATGAAGGCGAGCACGGCGCCAATAGCGGCCCTCCTGGCGACCTCTATGTGGCGATTACCGTAAAGCCTCACCCGGTCTTCCAGCGCAAAGGAACCGATATCTCCTGCGACGTGCCGGTGAACTTCATCACCGCGACGCTCGGAGGAAAGATCGAAGTCCCTACCCTGAAAGGCAACACCGTCATCAAGCTATCTGCAGGTACCCAACATGACAAGATCATGCGCCTGAAGGGACTCGGCGTGCCCAGCTTGAAGGGCGGACAACCTGGCGATCAGCTCTACGTCATCAAAGTCCAAATTCCCACGAAACTCACCGCGAAGCAAAAAGAGCTGCTGACCGAGTTTGCCAAAGAGAGCGGCATGGTCATGGAGGCCGACGGCGACGGCTTCTTCGACAAGATGAAGACCTTCTTCGAATAGCGCCGACGCACTCGGTTCGTTCGACCGACTGAGCCTTCCATGCCTGTGTTTTTTCTTCCTCCCGCTGCCATCACGCCTCCATCGATTACCGTGCCTCCATCGCTCCAAACACATCTGCGCGACAGTCTTCGACTGGAAATCGGCGAACAGATCTGGGTCTGCGACGAGCAGGGCTCTCGCTACCTGATGGAACTCACGCGCGTCACCAAGCAGGAGCTGACTGGACGCATTCTTAGCACCAGCCAGGAACCAGCACGCACCGCTCCCCGCCTGCGCCTTGCACAAGCGTTGCTCAAGGGCGAAAAAATGGATTGGGTAATTCAGAAGGCCACGGAACTGGGCGTGAGTGAGATCGTCCCGCTCCAGAGCCGGCATACCATCGTGCAGCTCAGACCGGAACGTCTCGATGCACAACTCGCCCGCTGGCAGCGTATTGCGCTGGAAGCCGCGCAGCAATCGGAGCAATGGCATCGACCCGTCATCGCCCAGCCTCACACTCTCACGGCCTGGCTAGCCACCCACCCTGCGCCAACGCTCTCGCTTATCTTGACCGAACGGCAGAATGGACAGAGTTTGCGCACGCTCACTCTTCCGACTGGCAATACCGAATCGGTGTCAATTCTGATCGGACCAGAAGGGGGATGGTCGAAGGAAGAAACGGCGCAGGCCGAACAGGCGGGCGCGACCTTCATCACGCTCGGGCCGCAGATTCTGCGCGCCGAGACCGCGGCCATCGTTGCCGTAGGAATTCTACAGAGCCACCTCGGAGCACTGGAGTAGCCGTTCGCCACAACACCTCCGCAAGACAGACTCACCCTAGCTTCAATCTATCCCCTTTTAGACCATCATATGATGTTACGGCGGCGATGGAGACGGACTCGTCTTCGCGCCAACATCCAGCAGGATAAGCTTATCGACCAGGCCATCCACGAGACCGAGATTCCCTTCGCCAACACCTTCCCCGTTAAGCGCATCCGCCGGCCAGGAAGCAGGGTCTGTCACGCCCGTTGGTGGCGGCCAAACCAGTTTGAAATCGAGCGGGCTTTGCGCGGCCTTAGACAAATCGGCGACGCGGACTTCGCGCACCGCCAACCCGGCCGCATCCATCCAGTACGGCAACAGATTCCTTGAAAACGGAATCTTCAGATCGGAGGTCGCGCCGGCGCGAGCCCATTCGGTCGGAAAGTCTGCGCGCCCGCTCAACACCATCGTGAACCGGAGCGGCGAAGCCGTCGAGGAAGAAGATGGCGACAGCTGCGCGTCAATCGCCGCAGTCGCGGCATTCCGCAGACTATCGCCTCCATCGCGCGCGCTGTAGCGGATGCTCAGCACCACATCCGAAATAGTGGCATAGTCGAACTGCGGGTACTTGCCGGGCAGCTCCAATCTCCAGGTGCTAATGACGCCGCTGCCTTCGAATGGGAGAAACCGTTCATCGCGAAGCTGCGGCTCGAACAACCCACTGTCGCCGTTGCCGGAACTGGTGACAATGGCCTCCGATGCGCCAAAGTAATCGACGAACCGAGGGTCGTCACCGGACGCGCGAAGATACGGTGTCGCGGCGGTTGCGGTCGGCTCCTGACGCACCTCGCTTTTCAACAACGTGAGTTTGCAATTCACGCCGGCATAGGGTCCAACCACGCTGGGAATACTGATGCTGACGGACTTGATACGGCGCAGATAATGGCCTGGCGTATCCAGATCGAACAGCCATTCAGGGATATCGAACTCACATCGACACTGCCCGTCGCTATCCTTCACGCGAAAATTCGCCAGTGCCTGCGGGTTGAGCCGGCGTAATGAAATATGCTTCACCAGCTCATACTCACGGCGATTCTGATCGAGATACGCAATTTCCAGGCGTTTGAGATCCTGATGCAGGCGCTCCCCGGCCAACAGCCCATCGCGCAACGAATCCCAATAGTCGTTGCGCACGATATTCAACGGCTTCACACCCAATTCGCGCGATGCCGCGCGCTCGGCATTCCGAGCCATCTCCAGCGCCATGCGGTAGGCATTGAAATACAACCGCGAGAGCTCCGTCTTCATCCACTCATACAACTGGACGTTCGAGAACTTGCTGCGCATCACCTCATCGACCGCCTTGGCCTGCTCGATCTGCTCGATGTGGTTGTCCAGCTCTTTGGTGGCGATATCGATGCGAATTTGATTCGCAAGAATCTGCTTATCGATCTGCTGCAATTCCTTGAGGGTCTGATTGCTCTGGAACGCCCATTCGTCGCGGCGGCGGATATGACCAGCCAGCATGCCTTGTTGTTCGGCATAACTACGCCAGCCTTGCGAGACGGTAGAGAATGCTTCGCCAGCAGTCGCTAACCCAAAAGCCACCGCAGTGGCAATTTTTGCACCACCCTCAGTAACGATCGATGCGAATGCCGGGGCTGCAGCAATATGTGCAACGCCGCTGGCAGTTTTAGCGATTCCGGCAGCCGTCGACCAACCACTGGCTTCCATGAACCCCATATACTGTTCATCCTCTTCCTTGAGCAGTCCCAGGCTCGATCTGTTACTTGCCAAGGCTGAGTCAACGCTACCCAGCATTGACTCTTCACCCCCACGGGCCTGCTCTTCCGGAATCGTAATGTCTTTCTTCCCCAAGAGCCGCTGGTACTGCTTATAACGCGATTCGATAGACTTTCTATTGGCGCGCAGCGCATCGATATTGCGTTCCGCTTCGGTTATTTGCAGCGTGCGCACATCGCGCACCAGCTTGAGCAGGCCGATTTCGTTGGAGGAGCGCAACTGCGCCAGATGCTCCGCATCGCGTTTTTCGATAGCTGACAACATGGCCGCGCCTAGGGACTTGCATTCATTGGCCAGCTCCGCCGCGCGGGCAGACAGAATGCCGTAGCGATAATGCGGCGGCGGCGCATACAGCCCCGCGATCACCTCTCCTAAATCCAATCCCGCTGCGGTGGCACGCACCAGCAGTTCCGGATCGATGGGCGCATCCATTAGCGGCAGCTTGCGCTGAATCCCCTCGATATTTCTACAGTTGCGGATATTGCTAAGCCGGGCATCGACGGTATTCCAATAGGACGCAATCTTATCGTTGAACGGCATGCAGAAATACAGCATGCCGTCCGGGCTCGGCTGGCGGCTCGTACCTTTAATCGGCATGGCGGTTGCGACGGGACGCTGCCATTGCGCGCCAATGTCGATCCAGAAATTGGCGAATTCATCCCATGCGGCGATATTTTGGTCGTAGGTAAGCGCCGGACGATTCGAGCCCCTTCGATGCAGTTGCGGACGCCGCCCCAGTATCCGCTCAGCGAGCACATACAGCAGAGTCGCTTCGTTGATGGATTCCCGCGTATCGCGCCGGTAGAGACTATCGGCCCAGGCAATCAGGTTATCCAGATAGGCAAACAGGGTCCGCCACAGAAACGCGATGTGCCGGCGGCGCGCGATGAGAAAGGGGCGGAACGGCGCATCCCGCCAGCGGTCAATCAACTTTTTCACGGCATCGTCGGAATCAGGATCGCCGTAGCCGCCAGCCACCTGTGCCAACAGGGTTAAATCGTCGATCACCTGCTGATTCAAATTCAGTTCGTTGAACACGCGGAACTTCAAGAACCGTTTAGCATCGGCACCGGTGTCAGCGCTGGTGGGGTCGAACACATACCGCAACCAGCGCTCCGCATCTTCAAACTTGTGCTGTTTGGACAGTTGATCGGCGACGAGGAGCGGGGCATGGAAAAACACTTCCCAATTGTAGCAGGCGTAGGGGGCGAGGTTGTTATAAGCGAGTTTTCCGGTCAACGCTTCATTTTCCCAAACCGGCGTGAAGTTTTTGAAACTCGACGAGATGGCAGGAGCCGCTTCCGCCTGAAATGTACTTTTCTGCATATCAAAATGTGGAACTTCCAGTAACTTGTAGGCACGCCACTTAGCGCATCTCACAGAGGCTTCTGTGTACGTGTCCGGATAAAGCAATAGATTTGTATTGGATATTGCCTGTCTAACATCAAGGTCGATGTACCTGGATATTCCGTTTTCCGAGAAGTGCCATATGTTCGTGGGTGCTGAACTGCCCATTGGCAATAAATAACTTTCTGCTCCTTTTATCCAGAAATCGTTACTCCCGGTTTCATTAAATATAAAGATGGAGTCGTTAGAGGAATCTGTTATCGAAAGAGCGTACGTCTGTCCTTGCCCATTTGCCGGAGGGACCCCCTGAAAACCATTCATCCACGGGATTGAATGAGCGACAGGATTGTCTATTCGGGTCCTCACTGCGACATCGTTTATGATGATGGTTTCATTTGATGTAATGGAAATCGTTTTGTACAGGGAAAGCTTTCTAGGTCCATTCAAGTCGACACCAAGTGCATCTAGTTGCGCTTGGCTCAAATGTGTTCCATTGAAAACAAATCGCAGCATTTGGTTTGCTTGCGACGCAGCAGGCACATCATCCAATGCAATGGAGTTCGCAGATAAGGGCTGCGAAAGCGATTGAGAAGTCAGTCTTAGCGTGCATGCCGGAGATGACTGCGTGCCTAGTTTGGTTATGCTGATGTTTGATCCTGGCGTAAGATTATGACCGTCGATTACACATTCATATATGCCTTCGTCTCCTTTTAGCTTTACGATGTCGGAGGTCGTGCTGTTGGGAAGAGTAATTTTTATCCATGCTTCACATGAGATATTCCTTCTCGAACAAGACCGTTGCATTCCAATAATAAATGTGGTGCCGTAATACGAAGATGAATTGGCTTTGAGCCTGGCTAAAAATAAAGCCACGCCTTCTTCGAAACTATTTCCTGTTGGAACCGTAGAATCGGATGGGTTCTTAAAGACAGCGTCTTTCAAATGGCTCGTGAGAGTCAATTCCACTTGATGCCTCGTTATTGCATCACTTGGGTTTTTGTATGCCCATCCAAAGTTTCGAAAGTCGCCGTAGGAGGCTGTGCCGCCGCTTAAATCGATAACTACGTCACCAGGTGCTGATCGCCACCTTCCTTCAGCCATCCAATTGGCTTCAAAAAGCAAGAGAAGATCGGCGCGAAGTGCTGAATACCGCTGGCGCAGATCGAATAGTGAGCCTGTTGAATTGTTTACGCTCTTAAGGATTGATTCAACGTCTTCGGCTGGGCTCAAGATCAATGGATTGGGCGGTGAAGCCTGTGAGATCGGATCATTGTTAGCGGTGTTGTTTATAACATCAAGCGTGTACACCCTGACGATAGCCCGCGTTTCATCTATATTCGTGTTACAACGAAACGAAAATCCCCACCGCTCATCCATGAATGGTATGTCGGGAACGGAAACGGGTTCTCTAGCGATATTCGGACGTTTCCAGTTCGAACCGTCAAATCGTGACCAGGCCATTTTGATCTCCCAGACATCCGGCCTGGGAACTTCCTGTTTAATAAATTTTATCTGAGGCCACGCAATGTGAAGACTGCCTCCCATTACATATGGCATCACATGATCACCCTGAATATCTAATTCAATGCGCTGCCACGGCGACCACTCCATGTATGGGCTGCCAAAATCGACGCAGTGCCGCCAGAAATAGGCATAGGGCGGATTGGGAGTCCGGCCAACGACGTACAGCGTTCGACGCAGAGGCAGAGGATGCGGCGCATCGTCCTTGAGGATGTTGCCATTGGCATCACGAGAAATATCCTCGTACATACCGAGTACCTGCACCTGCCCCATTTGCGCCACGTCGTCGAGAAACTGCCCAAACGCCTGATTGGCCAAGTCACCATTGAGTTCACCCTGCCCCAGCGCCGATTCGAGCTGCTTGAAGCTCGACGATTTGTCGTCGCGCAGTTCTGGAAACAGCCAGTTTTCAGGAAAGAGAAAGACTTTGCGATTCGCCTCCCAGACGCGGTAATTGCGCATCCAGGTCCAGCGCTGCTTCAGTTCCGGTTGGGCCGTGATCCCAGGTTCGAGGCCGAACAGGATGCGTTGCACGAATAACTGCACAGCGGTGACAGCTTCCACAATTCGTGTGGTCTCGAAGCACGGCTCCATCCGATGGTCGATCAGGAAATGCTCGTACAACGCATTCGCATCGATCCATCTATCCGAATTATTGCGCCCGACGATCTGGGCGGTATGATAGGCCACCAGCGCGTCGCGCCGCTGCCGGCGTAACGAATCGCCGATGTTCTGCAAGGAGGATTGCGAGCCGCCGCCCGCCAGTTTCGTGTCGAGTAACGACTTCGCGCTGTCGGCGGCAAGCCGATTGCCGCTCACATCGGCCAACTGCGCCATCTGTGCCGCGTTCGCACCTAAGTGCTTGGCGGCCAATAGCCACTCAAAAATGAGGCGCAATGTTCCCGGATTGCACACTTCGCCGACGGTGGGAATCGCGCCGGACGGCAAGGAAAGCGCTTGCGCCATGAGCGGCACGGCAAGAGACTCGTCGATGTCCACACGCGAGGTCAGCGGCCGAACAGTGTCTGGAGAAACCTGCGCGCCAGAAGCCCTCAACCGGCTGAATAACTCACTGAGGGCTGGGCGCGACAAGCAATCGGGCTGCTGCAGCCAGAACAGATCCAGCAGCGCTTGCCACTGAGGATTCCGCCATGCGGAACGGCCTGCAACCGGCGCGGCAACCAGCATGTCGCGCCAGGCAATCCCCGCGCTCGCCCCTACGACAACTTGCTCTGCAATCTGCATCAACTCATGGTCGATGGCCAATGCCGCACTGAGCGATCTCAATCGATACAGGCGATCAATCCATGCATGCAGCCGTGGCATCGCGGCGGCAGCCGCACTCGGCGGGTTCGGATGAGCCGCCGATACATCGGCCCCAAAGCTCCCGTCGAGAAAGGCTTCGGACGCATGGAGAGGCTTCCCTTGCGCTGGATCGAGCAGCAACCGTGCGCCGAGAAGCGAGGCGACCTCAGTTTCCGCCAGGCCACTCTGCTCGGCAAGAACGGCGAGTAACGCTCGTTCGCGCCGCCTGAATGCGATGGCCGTCAGCAGGCTGCTGAACCGTTCGTCGGCGCTGGGATTATTTGCCGCCGCAACACTGAACAAGGCCGCCGCTTGTTGCCCATCCATAAGCGGCAGCCATTCCCCTAAGCCATGTCCTGTGCCGCCGGACAAGGCCTCTACCAATTCGGCCAATATCGCAGCCGCCGGTGCCATCCCTGCCGAACCTGACACATCGAGAATGCCCGTCATGAGCTTGCCGGCCGTCGCGCGATCATATATCTCGCCCAACGCTTCGGCGACCTGAGTTTCCAAGCCGACATCCGGCCTGACAACCACCACCGCGCGCAGGCGCTGCTGTATCGATCGGAGCAATTCTTCAATCTGCTCATCGCTCTTGATCGAGGCTGGTAATTCACCAGCCACCGCTTCCCATCTGCTTCTCGTCAGCAGAGCCTGCGCCGCCTGTTCGACCGTTAACCCAATCTCACGCAGGCGTCTAGCCGCCTGGCAAAACTCTTCCACTGCGAGCCAGTCCATGGGCTGTGCGTCCGGCGCATACCCTGTCAGCTCTTTCAGTAGATTGTATTGCGTGAGCGAAAGTCCGACGGCTTTTCGCAAACGGGTTTCCGACATCGGCCGTTCAAGCAGCGCATCCAGCGCAATGCCCTGCTCGTCGTGCAGACGCTTGAGGATCGTCAACCTATCGAGAAGATCGGCCCGCTGTTGGTCGGTCGTCGCCCCACTCTCAATTCCTCCGCACACAACGATAGCCTGGCCAAGCGTTTCTATAGACCACCCCGGCAACGTTGCGCTCAATCTCGTCAAGCGATGCAGCCGATCCAGAATACCCTCCAGCACAGGACCTTCAGCCGGAAGGCGCATCGCACTGGTTTTGCATTGCCCGCGGCCGCTCAACTCGATGCCGTGTTCAAACCCCGCGACGAATTCCGTCTTGAGCGCCTGCTCCAACTCGCCCAGCGACAGGCCCGTCCGATCGATCAAAAATGACGCCCGGATCAGAACCTCCTGCACGGTCTGATTCGTCAGGCGCTCGCCTGAGGCAGGATCGACAATCGCGATATCGTTGTCTATGTGGAACCCATAGGCTGCCCATAGCCTGGCGCCCAGGCGTTGCTGCGTAAGCAATGCCCATTGCGACTCCACATGCGAATTGCCGGCCTGATCCATCGGCACATGGAGCGCCTCTGCCGCTCGCTGCATCGGCATGGCACCCAGCCGCAACCTCAATAACTTCTCGCGCGAGACGCCCAGCTTAGCCAGGTATGCACTGACTTCGGCATAGCCACGGTCAAACGGTAAACACCAGGGATATATCGCCTGGCGCAATTTCGCATAGACGAAGCGCTGGATGGCCTCGGCAACGACGCCCTGACGGACTTCCAATGCCGCCGCCTTCTCCAGGATCTCCAGCACGATGTCGATATGCTGGATGGTCTGTTCCGCATTCTCGCAACCGAGCTTTAGATTGAAGATATCGGGACGCCTGGACCTGAGCTCATCTAACGCGTTGCCGCTTGTTCCTGTGGACTTTGCCAGCAGATTAAGCAAATCGACCAGATACGCCGGCTGCCCCAACATGGATTCGCATGGCAGGCACAGACACTCATCTACATCGCCGAATAACGCCGTCAGCGTCGGCGCATTTTCACGAACCGATTCCGGAAGCGGGATCTGATATTCTCCCAGATCCTTTCCCCGGTAGTACGATGGCCCCCGCCGATTGATATCGATCTCAAGTGTGGCGCCTTTTCCGCCTTCCACCAGCCCATCGGCATGGTTCAGGAACGCGTCAATCGTCTCAGCCACCGCTTCTTGCGGCAATCCGCCGCGATACTGCTTGCGGAGAGACTCCCGCCCATACCGCAAGGCCGCGCCGGGAGAGTCAATGCCGCTTTTGATAAAGCCGGCCGCCAACTCCATGCTGATGCCGGTGCGCAGAAAGCGTCCCGTGTTTCGCAATACAGTATGGGCCGCGGCTTCCTCAGCCTTGGCCGGCACCTTGCCGAGCAAGAGTTTCTCGACCATCGCAGGCTGCTTTTTGATTAAGGCCGCCATCTCGCTATCTGGCAGGCCCGGCAAGTCGATGAGGCCGGCGTGAACTTTCGACTCCAGCGCCGTCAATGGATATTGCCTTTCGGCTTGCGCTTGCGTGCGCAGAGCAAGCCCAGAACTGATCCCCGCTTCCTCCGCCAGGCCGATCCACTCGGCGGCCCGCAACCTCGCCAACGGCGCAATCGAATCCGACGCCCCTTCAAGACGCGCGTTCAACACACGCGCAAGCGTCTCGTGGCCGGCTGTCAATTGATGCACACGCACCGTGCGCACGAGCGCCTTGATCGGCGTCTCCGCATCTGGATAACGCTCCGCCAGCTTGAGCAGCGCATCCGTGTCGTCCAAGCCTTTTTCTTGAACCACAGCCGCCACATCCAGAGCCACGGTCATAGGCAGCGGCAAGGGAGCAATGGCCAGCACCTGCGCGAACTCGCGATTACCCATGCGAGCCGGGTCAAGCTGCTGCGCTCGCTGAAGCAGCCGCAGGATGTCCATTAGCTGTTCAACCTGCTGTTCGTCCAGCGCCACGACCTGATTGGCACTACGCGCGGCCTTCCACGCCCGCTGCCAATCCAGCATTGAATCTCGCAGCAGGGCGTCCAGGTCTCGCGCGCCCTGCTGCCGGACAAGGCCATAGAACAATGGCCAGCCCTGTTTACGCAGCAGGCTTTGCTGCCCCGCATGCTCCTCGGTCAGGCGCAAGACCGCATCTCGCACCATCTGGATAGAAACCGACCATGCCTCGATGGCAGCACGATCCAATCCCGTCTCGATCACGATAAAGTCGAGATCGTTTGCCGTAAGGTCCTCAGGTGGGAGATCGGCTCGCGTCCCGTGAGTACCCGCTTCAAGCCGTGGCGCGCCTTGTCCCTTGAGCAACGGCGCAACGGCTTCGCCGACTCGCTGCCATTCTGAGATGCCCACGGCAGTCGATAGCGTGAAGGAGACGGTCTGGTCGCGGTCTGCGCTCTGAACTTCCTGCCGGGCCAGCGCGTCCCCCTCAGCCGTTTGGCGCACCTCGACAATGAGCCAGGGGGTACGGCGGAACGGCGCATCGCCAAGCTGAAAGGCCTCGGGACGATAGTCGATGCGATAGTCGCCGTTCGCGGCGGTTTCACCCGTGCCGAGCAACTGCGGAAACCGCAAGTCCCGGTCGAATGCGCGCACGATCATATTCGACAGAGGCTTGCCGCTCGCATCTTTCACCGTCCCCCGCACCACGTACTGCGGAACCGGCAACTGAATGTTCAGTTGGTATTCTGCGGGGGCGCTGTTCTTTTTCTTGCTGGCAAAGAGGAGGTCGCCCTGACCGCTGTAGATGCGCACGATCACATCGGCGCCGCCTCGCTCTTTCGGGCTCCGGCGAAAAGCGGCGGCATGGTAAGAAATCTTATACGCGCCCCTCGCATCTGTCGTCGCTTGGCCGAGCATGTCTTCCCTGGACTCATCCTTGTCGTAGGCGATGACGGTCAGGCCAGCAGCCAGCTTGGCATCGGCATACGCCACAGTCCCGAAGACAATACACGTCTCGCCTGCATCAACGGATTTTTTCTTGCTCGGCATTTTCACAGGTGTCTTGCCGCGCAAGGCGGTCTTCTTGGATGCGGCTGGCTTTGTTTTCGATGGACCCTTCGGCGACTTGGCCATTAGTATCGTCTCCGTTACTTACATGATTGCTGATTCATCGACTCACACTGACAAGTCACTATGCGCATCTCACTCACGGCCAGTTTGTTCAGATGGACCTGACACCTTTTACTTCTTGGACTCTCCAAATGATTCGTAACAATGGTACCACCCTCAATGCCTCACACAATCTCATCACTCGCTACTTTAACTTGTAGTTGGCCTTTCTTAATGCGTTCCATCTCTCTAGAAAGTTCTTCCTCTCCAGGAGATTCTTCGCTGATTGCAAATCAACCTTTTCTTGCTCATTGGCCGTCAGTTTAGGAATGGCATTAAGTAGCCGTGGAGGATTCACCTCACTCATTTCATAAGGCCGCAATGAGACTTCGTGGGATATTCCTAAACGAAACCATGCAAATCCACCATTAGAGCTGGATGGCCCCTCCACACCTGAATCCCACCCAAAATAATCTTCGATCTCTTTCTTCTTTTGGTGCAACGGCTGAAACACACCTAGCCCGGCTTGGGACAACGATTCTCTCCCGTAATCGCCCAACAGACCAGGTCCAGATCTTCCCCAAAAGTAGTAGTGGGCATCGCGCAGCATAATGCTCGTCGATGCGTTCGGGATTTTGGGAACATAGGCGACATCCTGGCGCCGCATGCTTTGAACATAATCACCAGCAACCTCAAGCATCTCTTGCGTCGAATGATTGCCATCTCCCAATTTCAACGCAGTTTTCAGCAAGGTCATATTAACAATCGTCTGAACTCTTCTAACATGCTCAGGATCATCTATACGGTCATCCCATCGAACTCTTACCCGTGAGTTTTCTTCTTCAACCCACTTAGGCAAATCATTGGCCTCGAAATCCTCGATCGCGGCAGAAAGCAGTTGCCGGTTCTCAGGTGTCATTACTGGCTGTGGAGGCAATTCCGCTTCTATCGTTTGAGCCTGTAAGCGAGCTCGCTCTGTTGGATCAGGATGGCATACCGACATACACGGCACATGATGTTCATTTTCCCGATCTTGTGTTCCTGAGACATCGATCCGCTTAATCGGAGAATGACTACAATACTGAAACACATTCAATCCGCCAGAAATCCCAAGGGGATCGACGCTCCCCCATCTCCCCAACCAAGGCAAGTAATACCGCGCCGTGTGATAACTCAGCCCACTCTCCTCATCCCGCTCCATCCCCGTATAGCGGTATCGCTTTGCCGGCGCTTCGCTGTCGCTCTTCATCGCGCGATACGCGCTCGTGCCGTAGGGATGATATTCCTCGTAGGAAATAATCGCCGCCGCGTGATCCAACTCCAGGCAAGCGGACCCAAGATGATTGCCGTACTGGTAGCGATAGAGCGCTCCCATGTTGTATGCGCGGCCATCGCTATGGGTTCTGTTAGTGGCGATCACATCCTCCACCAGCAGCACTCGCTGCTCGCCTTCGAACAGATGATGGGTTTCGATTTCCTCGACTGGCGTGGCGCTGCTTCCGCTGTACCGACGATAGCGCTCGTAGCCGCCGAGATAGATGCGCTCCCAATAGCCCGCGCCGCTTTGATTCACGATGCGCTTGCGTGTGCGCTGTTTCCCGCTGTCGTACTGGTAATAGGCCATGCCTCCACCGATGCAATCGAGACGCTTGATCATGTCGCGATGATCCCATTGCAACTGCTGGCCTGGCGCGACATTGGCCACATTCAGCATATTGCCGTGAGTGTCGTGGAGATAGGCCGTCTTGTTGGTGGCGCTGCCGCCATCCCAGTTACCGCCGCCCTCCCAAGTTCGCCAGAGGCGATTGCCGGCAGCCTGAGCCGGATCCTCAAATGCATAGACATAGTCGCGCGTCCAGCTACCGGTGGACCCAGCTTGATGCGCCATGCGCGTGATGTTCCCCACCTGGTCATAGGCATAGACCTGGGTATAGACGCGTAGCGCCGCAGGATCCGTGATCGGGAAATCTGTTTCCGGCTGATTTCCCTCGATGTGCGACGGCGCACCGCCGGTGACGCCATGCTCCCGCCCCGTTGCCTGGAGCAAACGATAGAGGGCATCGTATTCGTAGAGGCTCTTGGGCTTGATGAGGGCATTACTAAAGAACACCGGCTTGTAGGCCTGATCCTCTATTTCGGTGATGTTGCCCACGGGGTCGTAGGTGTATAGCAATTGTTGCAGGACATTCCCATCGGTCAGATTCGAGCGCAGCCGTGGAAACTCAGCTGCATTGCCTGGCCGGGTCGTTCGCATCTGACGTAACCGGAAGGTCGTTTCGTCATAGTCGTACTGCGTCACCGTCCCGTTGCCGGCTTTGAGATATTCCTTCTGCCCCTTGGCGTTGTACCGAATATCCTCGATAGCATTCGTCACCGTCCCACGGAGAGTCAGGGCTTCACTCTTCAGCGTTCCGCGCTCGTTGTAGGTGGGCCTATAGACAGCCCCCACGCCACCACGCTGGTGCCAGTTTTCCTGCCTGATCATACGACTCAAGGCATCGTATTCGGTGAGCTGCACATAGGTTTCAGTTTCCAGCTTGCCGGTCGGATTGCCTTCCCATCCAACGACTGGTGCCGAGGCATCATTTGCCAATGTCCGCTGCACGTCCTGTACGTTACCTTTACAGTCGCGGCGGATGGTCTCCACCAGACCACTGGGATCGTAATGGCGAATGAGCTGGCCGTTGAGATTCGTGAGGTCTGGTGTGACGGCGTCCTGATATTCGTACCGCTCGACCATGATTGGCGCATCGGTATTGATCGTAAGCCATTGCGCCGTAGGCCGGTGCAGCGCGTCGTACTCGGTGCGGTAGAGGCGCGTATGAATCGAGGTGCCCGCTCCTGTATCGTTGAGATCCCAGGCCAGCATCGGTTTGCCTGCGGCATCCATCAGCATCCAGCGGTCGCCCGCATCCATGCTGCGCTGAAAAAGTAGATTCTCGGCAATGTCGTAGCAAGGCACGGCAGCGGCAGGCATGTCGTTGTTCGCATCATTGTTCGCCTTAGCCGGTGAGATGTATTGCATGACCAAATGGCCGCGCGCATCCCTGATCCACAGCGGCTTGCCTTCAGCGTCGAGCTTCGTGAAGGTTAGATAGGCGTCGTCGACGCCCTTCGCGCGGTTATGGGCGATGGCGACAACTTCGCGACCCAGACTGTCGAGATGCACCTGCGACGGAGTGCCGGCATGTTGCGCGGCCAGCCAGGCCGCACGTTGATCGGGAGTCGCAGTCGGTTCCCCGGTCATGGGATCGCGCGGCAATGGCCGATCGTGCGGAAGAGGATTGCGATCTCCGTACCAACGGCTCTCCAGCACCGTGTCGCTAGCATCGAATGTCTTGATATGCCAAGGTGAAAACTCGACACGACTGAGCGTCCCGTCCGGCATTTCAGTCCGCACTACCCGCCCGGCGGCATCGTAATAGATAAGGGGCGTGACGCCAGAAGCCGGCGGCGGTTCACAGCCAAATCCCTTCGTGCTGAAACTGGGCTCATATTGTTTGGCCGGCTTGCCCTTGTTATTGAGCACGGCCAGCCCGTTGACGATCCAGCGTAACGGCCCGCCTTCAGATTCTGGCTCAGCCTGGATCTTCTTCATCAGGACATTGCCGCCGCCGTCGGAACATTCCAGCGTCACCTGCAACGGGCTATTGGCGCCTCCCGGAGCGGTCGCATGTATCTCGCGTACGATGCCGCACGCGCCTGCCGGGCGAGTCTCCCACCCTATGACATGACCGTTCGCATCGCGGCCTTCGCCGAAGTGATAGACAAACCTGGCAGTCGCTCGATTGAGCCAAGCCCGCGCCCGCGGCTCATTCATCACGCGATCCGTACAGAACTTCTGCACCTCTCCGTCCGGCGGGTTGGCAAGATCATCGTCGAAACCGGTGAGATCGTCGCCTTCCGTCCCGTCTCCTTTGCCTTTCACCGCCGACGCCACCACCATGCCGAGCGTATCGACAACGACGGCGCTGCGATTACCGTTGAGATCGATCATTTCGATTGGTGCGAGCACACGGTAATCGAATCCCGCGATACTGATGCGGTTGCCCAATGCATCTGCACTGGAACGGACATACAGATCCAGCGGGTCATAGTCCAATGTCGTCGTATGGCCAAAAGCGTCGGTATATTTCTCCGGAAGGTAAAAATGCTCAGCGGCGTCACTGGTGAATCCCGCGACACCAGAACGCATCCACCATTGGTCGCTCAGCGTCGATGCGAGCGCGGCGCCGGGGATATACCCGGACAGGGTCGCAGCATTCAGGCTTGTAAGAACATCGGGAGTCAGATGTACGCCGAACAGGCTATCGATCAGCTCTCTGGTCAGGGCGAGTTTGTATGTTTCGTATGGCAGACCGAGCCAGGCATTCGTACCGAACGGTGCCGGGCCAGTGAGGTCATCGTTGAAATAGAGCATCCGCACCTGTTCGACGAGGCGCTGATGGGCTTTCGAGGCATCTTGACTGCGTGGCTGTTGATGATAGGCCAACGCGATGACTGGCTTCGCGCCTTGGCCAGGCAGCCTGTCGCTGAGCCCAAATCCGCGCAGGTCATTGAGCGTGAAATACCCATTCGCACTCGCCGAAAACCCCTCCAGGCTGTCGGCGCCGGTTAATTCATAGGTGACAATCTCACAGGGAGCCGGCAACCGGTGCCGGTGGGGATCCTCCGGCAATTCATCGGTAAAGCGCGTTTCAGTATAGGCCAGGTGCCGCTCGCGCTGGACAGTGCGAATAAGCTCCCGCTGCTCCGGATTGAGGAGACCGGCGTGATCTTCATAGGAAACCAATCGGGGATAGACCACGGCTACAGTCTGCACGGCGCGGCCATAGGCATCGAACTGGAGGTTCAACGTGTGCGCGATGCGTGGGTCAGGCACTGGCGCCGTCTGGCGCAAATCCAGTTCATAGTGGTAGGTAATCGCTTCACTCTCCGCCGCGAGAAAGACCGCATGGCGATTGATGCCCTGCGGCTGCACGCGAGTGATGACATTGTTGCGATACGCAGCGGTATAGAGGCGCACGGGCAGCTCTCTGCCTCGGGCCAGCTCCTCTACGTCCAATTCAAAGACTTCCTGACGGAGCACCATCCCCTTGCAGGTGCGCAAGGCCTCGCGCCACTCATCGGCGGACAGATCGGCCGGCGCCAGCGCCGGCTCGGGAAGCTGGTGTTCGATAAATCCTGGAATGGAAACATACTCGTGCGTGAAGGCCGAGAGGATGCGCGCTTGATCGAAGGCGGCGCCAGTGTGGTACCAAGTGACGGTCTTGATGGGAGACTGATAGAGCCTGTGGTCGTCGGTAATATACGGGCTGTCGATATTGCCCTCTGTGAATTTCCCAAAGTGCTGGCTATCCACTTGTTCCACACGCCCGAATCCACGAAACTCGCGCTCACTCCCATCAAAATAGCCATGATGGTAGCTGTAGCTGCTGACAAACTCGGTCTGACGCCATTTATCGCGCACCATGACTTTTTCAACGCAATGAACCGGAAACGGCAGCTTGGTCACCCAAAGCTTGCCGGCCTGTTTATCCTGCAGATAAAACTTGGTGGAAGGCGCATAGACGACTTCCGTTTCGCCACCGAGGTTATTCTTGGTCTTCGTGAGCAAATACGGTTTCTGCCCGCCCATCAAATCGATATAGCGGATCGTACTGCGCGCGTCGCCGGGCAAGGGAGACGACCAGACCAGACAAGCGGTCCCGTTGCCAAGCAAATCGACCGTGGAGACGGACGTCAGATTATCCAGGCGCGGAAAGGTCGTAAGGAGGCGTGGCTCGCTCCAGGCATTACCCGACTGATTGAAGTAGAGCTGCACGCCCTGGCCTGTGAGATAGAGGATGTCCACCAGGCCGGAGCCATCGATATCCGCCAGGCGGATACGGCGTTGATCGAACAGATCTGGCGCATCGAACCGGGGCGCCTGGTCCATCGTAACCTTCGCACCGAAACGGCCATACCCCAGATTCGGCCAGTAGCAGACCTCGCCATTGCGGATGCGCACAAGATCGGTGAGACCATCTCCCGACATATCGGCGAGATACATGGATTGAGCGGCATCGGCAAAGACAAGCCTAGGCCCCTGCTCTTCGTCAATGGCTTGGCATACACACTCAGTCGGACCGAACCCGGCTTCAGCTAAAGACGCATGCCAGCTGAAGACCTCGTCTTCCGTGATGAGAATATCGGCGTGGCCGTCGCCAGTCAGATCGATGAATTTGAGATTGGGATCGTGCCAGGCAATATTTGGAAGAGAGAGAAACGGTCTGTGTGCTGCCCACCCTTCATTCGACGTACGCTCGTAAAATCCCGGAGTCGGTCCCTCGAAATCGACAATATCTAGATGACCGTTCCCCGCCACATCCATGAGATGCTGGCCGTTGCTGAGATGGGCCGACGAGGGGATGGTGGCGACGCACTCCACTGGAGCAAAGCTGGCGACAGTACTATCTTTGCCCACTCCACCTTTAACCGGTACCGCGCTCTGATTGCGCTTATAGAACCAGGCGCCGCCCTGTTCCGTCAAAATGCCAGATAGCCCTTCGCCATCAAGGTCTACCCACTGATATTGGCTGTTCTCCAAGCCGCCAGGCAGGTTCTCCAAGCTGGCGGAATCCACATCACGAATCTGCTCCTGGATAACCGCCTCGCTGTACGTAAACTCGACGGGAGGGAGGGATGCCTTTCGGTACGTTCCATCGTTTTTGCGTTGGTAACCGGACTGGGTCACGGAGGTGAGAAGCGACGCAACAGGGCCTTGAGCGTGATGAAAATCCGTTGAGCGCACCAAGCAAGGCGTCGAGCCTAGTTCGCTGAAATGGTGAAACATCAAGATGCGCCGGCACAGCCGATAGGTTCGCACCTCGAACCCGGCCCGATACGAGGAGAAAGGATCCTGGCGAACAAGCCATTGTTTGCCCGGCTCGTCTCGCAAGGGTGCATCTACATCGTGATCTCCATAGTCGAACACGACTTCAAACAACCACTCGGCCTGACGAAGATCGGGCTGAACGAGCCGGGAGACCCGATTGCCATACTTGATGCGCTGCACATAGCGATTGGCCGTGCGGATACGGTTGCGCTCGTGAGCCTGGGCAAGATCGACATTGTGACCGTTCTCGGCCGCATACTCATAAACAATCGCATTGCCCTTGTCGTCGTAACTTTCGCAGATCAGCCAACTGAAGCTATGGGCCGGATCTGATGGATCGGCAATGCGGCTCTGACCCGACTTGCCATACCATGTGGTGATGTTGTCCGTTGAGATAGAACGCCAGCAGGTGTCGAGGGGATCTGTTGCATTCGTCCAGCGTTCAATACGAGCGAACAGGCCTTCGATACGAGGACGGTACCGAACGATCGTGTATCCCGATGCCGTCGTCGTGTCTGTGTGCCGGCTCCCGTCCGCATTGAGCACAGGCACTAAATCTTCCGCGCCGGAAAGGATAAAGACATCCGACTCTTCCGCATCTCGATACCTCGGCAACCCCTTGTCTGTTTTTCTGGCGATCGAGGGAAGTGAAAGATTCCACCCCAGCCCAAACGGTCCATTACCCGAACCGGAGTCGTATGAGAGCGTGAGCTGGAGACCAAAGCCTGAGCGGCCTGGCGAAGTCGCGATCGGCACAGACATCGAGCCAGTGCCTGTCACGGGATTGGCCGAAAATTTCTCGCCGATACCGCGAACGGCACCGCCGCCCTTCGGCAGTGAGACCGATGGAGGAGTCACATGAAACGCATTTTCCGATGAGGTGCCGGATAAGCCAGCGGCTCTTGCCTCTGGCTGTCGAGATGCCGCAGGTTCGGTTGGTTGTCCGCCCGATGAGGGAATCATGCCAGCCTATTCAGTCGCGGCTGCAGGAATATTCCGCATCCACATCAGGCACACTTAGCGGATATGATTTGAAAAGTAAAGTTGGATACGGGGACTGAAGGCGAGCAACAGCGGCAATGTTTAGCCGCTATAGGATTGACCTATTATTTCCTGTCCTCGAGATGCACCACCGTGCCATTTTCGCCGCTCGCCCAGCCATGGGCAGGATCGGAGAAGGTCAGGCCGAACAGCGAGACCGGCGCAATCGGAACTCCGTCGCTCCAGGAATAGCCGGCATCCGTCGTGCGATATAACATGCCTCGCTCGCCGACGATCCAGCCTTCTTGAGAGCCGGTGAAGCGGACTTTCAGCAAATCGATCACTTTCGTGCACGTCTTCCCGCAAGGCAGCGTGCGATCCACCCACTTGGTGCCGCCATCGTTTGTTTGAAACAGCGCGCCGGCATTGCCGACCGCCCATCCGGTCGATTCATCGGTAAAAAACACATCGAACAACGTTACGGAGCTTTGCGAAACTTGCGGCACCCAGGTCCGGCCGCCGTCGTGGGTTGCGAGGACCGTACCGAGCGCACCAACGGCCGTGCCGCGCTGTGCATCGAGAAACTGCACGGCATACAGCGCCGCACTGGTCCCGCTCGCCTGCTCGACCCAATGCGCGCCGCCATCAGCGGTGTGCAGGATCGTGCCACCGCCACCGACCACCCATCCGTCTGTCGCCGAAGGGAAATGGATTCCGTACAGCGGTTGTTGCGTTTCAAGCGGATGTCCCGTCCAGCTCTCTCCCCCATTGACCGACCGCCGCAGCGTCCCCGAGGCGCCGGTGACCCATCCGGTCTTTTGATCGATGAAGAAGACACCCGTAAGCAACGCGGAGGTTCCGCTCGCCAACTTCTTCCACTTCTTGCCGCCGTCAACAGTGCCGAACAGCGCGCCACCGGACCCGACCGCCCAGCCTGTCTTGGCATCCTTGAACTGCACGGCCATCAACGTCACAGGCGTGTTTGTTTTTTGGAGCGTCGCAAGCACGGACGGTTCCGCGCTCATTCCCTCTGCCGGCAGAAGACACATCGCCGATGCGCCGACGAACAGCAACGCCCGCATCACTCGCCAACCGATCCGTCCAGGCAATTTCATACAATCCTTTTTACTGATTCGTGCTGGCATCAGGCCGGTTATTGTCCCAATAGCCTTTGTCGGGCAGCCCCTTCGCCTCAATCGTGAATTGCCCGGCTTCAATGGTCAGCCATTGTTTCTGCGAGCAGCAGGTGCCATCAGGCAACACATCCCACGATCCTCTTCGAACGACCAATGGCCCCGTCGAAAGATCGTCGAAAAACGCGCCGCGCCGGCCAATCCCATACAGATTACGATGCGGCACCATCACGACAATCTCCGTATCGGTCCAGGACTGCACCAACGCCGCCGCGCCATTAAACAGCACTTCCGTCCTCGACACATTGGAAATGACGGTGCTGCCGGACGACTCCGGTTCATTGATCTCCACGTCCAGCCGCCGCTTATAGGCTTTTTGACTCAAGGCCAGCTCGGTATGTTCCGCTGTCTTCAGGAATGTCCCGAACCCCTTGCCCTTAATGGTCACCAGCTCGTCCAGACCAGCGGACTTCGGCTCATACGATTCGATCACCGGCGTCACGACAGTAAACGTACCCGCTTCAGTGACCACCTCCCCACGCTCCTGGCAGCAAGAGCCATCCGCTTTCGGCTTGGTCGCGCTGCGATAGACGCGCACAGGACCGCTCTTCACACTGAATGGCACCCAAACGTCGATCCGGTCGTCGATCCAGCGATAGATCACCGCCTGCACGCCGCCAATCTCGACACGGTTTTCGCCTTTATTAAAATCGGCAAAATTGAAGGGAGTTTCCCCGCTCTCCGAGTACACGCCGAAATGTTCTCCCTTGATCCGAAGCAAGGTCCCGATCGGGGCACTCGCCGGCGCGACCGGCATAGCCTGGGGCACCTGCACTGTAAACGTCCCGAGCGCCCTCTCTCGCCCCTGCCGTTTCAACACCAACGGCCCAGTTTCCGCGCCGAGCGGCACATGTGCCACAATCACATCGTCCTTCCACTGCGCGATCGTTGTGAGGTTAGAACCGATCAAGACTGCATCGTCCGCCCCCTTGGAACCGAATCCCTGGCCGAACAACACCACCTTCGTTCCAGCCGGCCCAGCCATGGGATCAACCCGCACGCTGGGCACCAGCGCAAGCGGCACCGCATTGCTGGTCACATATTCGACCGGCGCGCAGCAGGAACCATCGTTCAATGGATCGGACGATGCCAGGCGCACAACGACATCCCCTGACGCCGCATTCGCGGGAATCGCCACCTCGATCTTATCGTCCTTCCACCGGCGCGGACGCACCACCACGCCACCGATCACCACATCATTTACGCCGAACATCGTATTGGGATCGCGCGCGCCAGCCGTGGCGCCGAAATGCTCGCCGACGATCGTAACCATCGTGCCGCGCTCGGCCTCTGTGGGCGTAATGGACTCGATGCGCGGCGTCACGACCGTGAAGGTTCCGGCAGACAGCTTCTTTTTCCCGATCATCATCTCGACGGGGCCGGTCGTGGCCTTAAACGGAACCTTGACCTCGACCTGGTCGGACTCCCACCGCTGAATCAACGCCGGCATCCCGGCAAAGGTGACTTTATTGAACTGGACGGACTTGAATTGACCCAACCCCTTGCCGCTTAACACCACCGTCGAGCCGGGAGTGGATGTCCGTGGGGTAATATCAATGGCGGCCTGACCGGCATAGGAAGACGCCGGAAACACCGCGGCAAGAATCGTCAGGGTGAAGCAGATCTGTCGGAATGTCATAACAGCTCTCCTTATATGGCCTGCGCGATTATGACTCGCGCATCAGGTCATCGCCAACTCGGCATGTTTCCTAATGAACTTCCCCGCACGTGGCACGAAACCCCACGCACCGGAGTCAGGAGAGAGCTACCGGGGCATCACGTGAAGCGAGGGACGGGAGGACTATAGCAAGCGATTTTTTCGAGTGTCAAGGCGGGGAGAGCACGGAAGATTTTAATAAAAAGCGAGCACCCATTACACCATAGCTCTAACCTCAACGGTGAGCATCGGAGCGGCCCCTCAACTGATATAAAGTACGGCTGCGAATCTGCAAGCCGCAGACTTCAAGACGACTTCTTCGGCTCCCTTGGGGTGATCTCCATATGTTCAATCTGTATTCCTAGAGCGGGCATATGATCCCGCGTTATGATGCCGATCAATCCATAAATTTCCCCGTGGCATGTCTCAAATAGAGACTCACACTGGTCTTTTACAAAAGTCCGCTCTTCTCTGCTTAATGATTCCGTATCCGCTTCAACTTGCCATGTGCTTGTAGCGTCGCTCTTGCTCAAGGTCGTATGTTCCAACACTTTGCTTTCAAAATCCGTGGGGTGAAACTGTACCTCGGCATCCATCCTGAACCGCTTCCCAAACAGGGGATGTTTAGACCATTTCGATACATCGGTCATTCCCAGACGATCCAGCTCCTTGCTGAGCTCTATTAACGAAGTCATTTCATACCGCTCCTTAGGGATGGTCAACGATGGTAGTGTGTGAAGCGCAGCGTTGAACGCGGCAATTTCTTCACGTTCCTGACGCGCCCATATGGGCTCCCTGATGCGCCTATATCCTTGGTCGGTACTTATACAAGCCTTCAGCTCATCTCCGGCAACTCCAGCTTGCTGGCAGCTTTGGTCGCGGAGTTTTGTTCGATTCTTAATCATCCCATCAGATCCGTCACATCCCATAACTACCACCTGGCACGAAACAGCAATGATCATCTGAGTATGGACAGATAGTCCCCAAGCGGAGCTCGTACCCATTGCCGTCATCTCCTCATTGAGCCGATGAAATGGATCGCGTCTATCTATACAGCAGGGCATCTACAAGGGGCAATGCGACTGTGTCAGAACTATCCTGTCCGATCTGGTTTGACCGGTTTTTCGTCTTCCTCTGACTCCTCTGTAACGCTTGAGAACGAACCGATAGGACTAGATCGAGGTCTATATTCTCTGCACCTGAAGGGGCTGTGCAATCCACCCCTTTGACATTTGCAAAATCAAAACTATACTCGACATGAATATGAAACGCTCACAGATAACTAGAGTCATTTTGGCGGCAATTTTGTCACTTGCCATGCATGGGTGCGGCACATACTGGGTTTGGGAGGCAGACCCCATTGACGATCCCAAAGATCCGCAGTCAACAGCACCTCGTTCCAGGATGATTCCTTACTACTGCGGACTTTCCCTAGAGGTTGACCTTCTCTTCTCCTCTGCGTCCTGGATCATCTGGATGACCCCGCTTGGAATCCTAGGGCTCATCGATATGCCGCTGACCTTTGTCGCTGATACGCTAATGCTGCCCTACACCATCTATGTCGACCGAAAATATCACTCTGATGTTAAAAACGTTGAGGAGTAGACCCGCTGTGACTGAACCACGGCAAAACTATCTTGTCCGACCAGTTTTGATCGGTTTTCAGACTGCATACTAACTCCTCTGTAAGTGATTGAGAAGAAAACTACTGGATTAGACCTGAATCTATGGTCTCTGAGCTTGTTGGATCCTCAAATCTCGCGGACGCTGGCTACGGCATCACCTGCACGATTAATTCGATTTCGACAGGGGCTTGGCGGGGAAGCTCGGCGGCGCCGACGGCGACACGAGCATGCTTGCCTGCGTCACCGAAGATTTGCACAAGGAGATCGGAGGCGCCGTTGAGGACCTGGGGTTGATCGGTAAAGCCAGGGGCCGAAGCGATATGACCGACCATCTTCACAATGCGTGTCACTTTGTCGAGAGACCCGACTTCGCCGCGCACGATGGCCAAGGCATTTAGAGCGGCCACCTTCGCGGCCTCCATCCCCTGCTCGACGGTGAGGCCCTGTCCAAGTTTGCCGGTGCAGATGAGCTGTCCATCGCGCGACGGCAGCACACCCGAAAGAAATAGCAGATCGCCTGCGCGCACGACCGGCACATAATTCGCCACCGGTTTCGGCGCGATGGGCAACTCGATTCGCAGTGATTTCAACTTGGCATCGAACGACATGAGCGAGATCCTTATCCTGCCCGCAGGGCTTCAAAAAAACTGTCTCCGACCGGCAACCGCTCCGCGCGCAACGCCTCGACAATGGTCTGGCCGAGATCCGCAGCCGAGGCCCTGATTCCAAGGTTGACCCCCTGCGACAACTTCGGCCCCGTCACTAGCAGCGGCACATATTCACGCGTCGGAACTTTGGCGGGCTTCGTAATGTCCCGGCCATGATCGCCGGTGATGACCACGACATCGCCAACCCGCAATTTCTCAAACAGATCCAGCAATCGGCGATCGAAATCCTCCAGCGCCGCCGCCGCCGTCGCTGGTTCATCCGTCAGTAAATCGAGGCTCGCGTAGAGCAATCCGCGCGGCATCTTGCCAAGAAGCTTGACCGTTTCCTCCAGCGCCGCCGTTGCCGTCGCCGCGGGGAATGCCCGCGTCAATCCCCGGCCGGCGAAGAGGTCATGCACCTTGCCGACCCCCATCACGATCTGGCCAGAGCGGTTCAAGACATCGAGCATGCTCACCGCCGGCGGCTCGGCGATATAGTCTTTGCGGCCACCACTGAGTTGAAAGGCCCCGGCCTCGCCTGAAAAATAATGGGCGACAATCCGCGGAGGTCCCGCTACCCCCTTGAACGCTTTACGAATATCGCGGCAACGCTGGTAAAAATCCGCCGCCGGCATCGCCGAAGCATGCATCGCCACATGGCAGGTCCAGCCCCCGTCGGTCCAAACAATCGGCGCGCCGCTGGAAAGATGCTCTGCGCCATATTCGTTGAGGAGCGATTGGGCATACCCGAGTCGATTGCCGAGAATTTTCCGCCCGAAGCCTTGTTCGAGTTGCGACATCACTTCGAAAGGAAACGCCGACCGGAAGGGAGAGGCTGGCCGCGATTGGATCACTCCGCTGGTTTCCCAGTAGCCTACGACCGAGTCGGCTCCCTGCGAAACGAAACCCATCTTCCCGAACGACCCGTTCGGTTGCGCCATGGCACGCACGCCGGGAATCTTCGCGAGATGGCCGAATCCCAGGGTCTCAAGATTCGGCACGCTCAGGCCGCCGGCCGCCTCCGCCACTCGAACAACCGTATTGGCATCCGCATCGCCATAGTCCGCCGCATCGGGCAAAGCCCCGACCCCAAACCCATCGACAACCAAGAGAATGACACGATTGATCATGGGCGCAATATAGCAGAAGCCATTGTGATCGAACAGCGCTCGCGTGGATCACGCCGCCTTGGCAGAAGACAACCGGAACGCAGACATCGCAGCCATCAAGAAACGGTCCAGGCGGGCCTGTTCCTTGGGAAGCACTATCAAAAACTTTACCCCGAATTCATGCAAGGTCGCCCAACAGACTTGTCCCATTTCAATGGTGATTGGCGGTTTGCCGGCCAATGGCACGAACTGCATTGTCACCAGCATGGTATCGAATACCGGCGTGTCGCTTTGAATTGCACAACCGCCCATGGACAGGTTGAGCATGATGCCCTGCCCGGTCACCCCCTCTTCATGGGTAAATTGGACGGGACACTGTACCTGAATCCGTTGCGCGCGAGAGATCGACATCGTCTACCTCATCGGAACATACTATCGATTCCTTGAATACCGGCTCCGCGCTGCGTCTTACTTTCCAGCAGCCTTCCACTCCTCCAGAATCTTCAGACTCGCACTGGTACCGATGCGATCCGCCCCAGCTTCCAACATAGCTAGCGTCGCCTTCCAATCTCTGATCCCGCCCGACGCTTTCACCTTCGCCTTGCCGGCCACCGTCTGTTTCATCAACCGCACATCGTCGACCGTCGCTCCCGCAGTCGAAAACCCTGTCGAGGTTTTCACATACTCCGCTCCGGCCTCGACCACCAAATGACAGGCCGTCACTTTTTCCTGCTGCGTCAAGAGACAGGTCTCGAGAATCACTTTATGCTCGGCCGACGGCGTGGCTTTCACCACTTCCGCAATGTCTTGCCTGACATAGGCCTGATCGCCGGACTTCAGGCGGCTCACGTTGATCACCATGTCTAAAATCTGCGCGCCGCGCGCAACCGCTTCCATCGCTTCAGCGACTTTCGTCTTCGTTGTGTGCCCCCCAAGCGGAAACCCGATGGGAATGCCAACCCGCACCGTCGATCCAGCCGTGGCCGCCACGGCCTCATCGACATAACAGGGCGGCACGAAGATGACGATGAAGCCGAGATCTTTGGCCTCCAGGCAGAGCCGCAACACATCGGCCTTGGTGGCGTCCGGTCGCAACACGGTATGATCGAGCAGCGTGGGCAGATTCCATGGCGTCATGACAGAGGAGACTCCTTCTACGTTTTGCCGCGATGGGCGCGGGAGAAATATTGCTTTTGGTATTTATCGACGGCCTTATTGTGTTCCGTCAACGTGGCGGAAAACTGATGCGTTCCATCGTTCTTCGACACAAAATACAGATACGCCGATACTGCTGGATAGAGCGCGGCCTTGATGGCCTGCGCCCCAGGACTGGCGATCGGCCCCGGCGGCAACCCCGCCCACCGATAGGTATTATAGGGGCTGGGATGCGAGAGATCCTTTTTATGGATATTACCATCGTAATTCGGCAACCCATAGATCACGGTCGGGTCGCTCTGAAGCGGGATCTTCTTCTGCAGCCGGTTGTGAAACACCGACGAAATTTGCGGCCGCTCCTCACCGGAGCCGGTTTCCTTTTCAATGACCGACGCCAGCGTCAAGACTTGATGCATCGACCACTGAATCTCCTTCGCCCGGGCCTGCCACTCCGGCGTGACAACTTGATTGAGCCGTTCCACCATCGTCCGGATCACCTCTTTGGCCGGCACTGGCCTGGGAAACCGGTAGGTATCGGGATACAGGTACCCTTCCAACGTCTCGGCTGAAACCCCGAGCGTCTGGATAAAGCTCTTGTCCTTCGCCAGATGCAGGAACTCGGCGCGATCCGAGATTCGGTGCTGCGCGAGCACATCGGCGATCTGCACCATGGTATAGCCTTCGGGAATCGTGACCGCATGCAGAACCACCCGCCCAGCCAGCAACTTGGCCAGAATGTCGGCCGGAGCCATCGATGGATTCAGCTCATATTCACCGGGACGAATCTTCCGGTCTGCCGCACGGGCTTTGCCAAGCAACACAAATGCCGAGCGGCTTTTAATGAGCCGTTCACGCTCAAGCAATCCCGCGACATGTTGAAAGGTGGAACCTTCGGCAATGATGACGACTTTGGATGGCAGGTGCTCGGCTTCGGCGACGACCGGAGCCTCAGCCCATTTCATCGTCAGATAAGCGGCCACTCCGGCGAGAGCGGCGGCGAGGACGAGCACGATGAGAATCACGCGCAACTTCATAAGGGCGCCCGGCTGCTTCATGGTGGATGGCGTTCGACTCGATCCCTTCCTTCCCTTCTTCGGTCTCCGTCAGATGACCGTGAACCGGAGCGGGCGATTGAGCCTCCAGGTAACTCTGCAAGAGAATGGCGGCGGCAATGCGATCGACCAGGCCTTTGCGCTTCTTCCACCCGACATCGGCGGCGATCAGCAGTTCTTCCGCATCCTTGGTCGTCAGCCGTTCATCCCAAGTCACTACCGGCACCGGCAGCGCCTCCGCCAGCCGCTCCAGAAACTGATGCACCGCCTGCACCGCCAGACCTTCTTCGCCGTTCAACCGCAGCGGAAGCCCCAATAACACTTTCGCGACGTCGTGACTCTTGACCAAATCCAGGATATGGGCGATGTCCAGATCCAGCGTCTGTCGCTCGTAGGTTTCCAGCGGCTGCGCGGTCCAGCCCAACTCATCGCTCAGTGCGACGCCGATCCGCTTGGTGCCGTGATCCAGTGCAAGAATACGGCTAGGCATGAGTTTACCGCTGAAGGGCGGATTCGACCAGACCAAATACCTTTTCCAATGCGGCATCGAGACGGGACACATCCTTGCCGCCGGCCTGGGCCATCTCAGGGCGCCCGCCGCCCGTGCCGCCGACTTCCGCGGCCAGGACCTTAATCAAATCTCCGGCTTTCAGCTTGCCCGTCAAATCTTTCGTGACGACCACGAGAAGCGCCACTTTGCCGTCTTCGGTCGGCGCGCCAAGCGCAACCACACCGCTCTTCATCTTATCCCGCAATTGATCGGCCAGCGCCCGCATGCCGTTGACGTCCAATCCATCGGTCCGCTGCACATGCACCGGCACACCGGCCACCGTCTTCGCGCTCGATGCAACCGCCGACCCGCTGGCCATCTTCAGCTTCAACTCTTCCAGCTCACGTTCTTTATCCTTGAGCTGCGACAAGACTTTGCGCGTCTTGCTCACCAATTCAGCCGACCCGACCTTGAGCAGATCGGACAACTCCCGCATCTCCCCTTCGGCTTTCTTCAAGAGCGCATAGGCTCCGCTCCCGGTCTGCGCTTCAATGCGCCGCACACCGGCGGCAACACCGGT
Organism: Nitrospira sp.; assembly: GCA_022226955.1. Lineage (NCBI taxonomy): Bacteria > Pseudomonadati > Nitrospirota > Nitrospiria > Nitrospirales > Nitrospiraceae > Nitrospira > Nitrospira sp. The sequence goes on along the minus strand of CP092079.1, from coordinate 362,439 downwards.
CTCCGAGACAATGCGGAACAGGCCGATCTCGCCGGTGTGCCGGCAGTGCGTACCGCCGCAGAGTTCTTTGCTGAAGGATTCGACTGTCACAACGCGCACCTGCTCGCCATATTTATCGCCGAAGAACGCCAGGGCGCCCTTGGCAACGGCATCCTGGATGCTCATCACTTCGGTCGAGACTGTTTCGTTCTTGCGGATCTCATGGTTCACCACCGTCTCGATTTCGTCGATATCGCGCGTCGAGAGCGGGCGGAAATGCGCGAAGTCGAAACGCAGCCGATTCGGTCCGACCAGCGAGCCGTACTGCTTTACATGCGGGCCCAGCATATCGCGCAACGCCGCATGCACCAAATGCGTCGCCGTATGGTTCCGCGCGGCATCCTGCCGAGTCGTCGCATTGACCGACATCCGCAATTGTTCGCCTTCCCGGATCCGCCCCTTCGTCACCCTGCCCTTATGCAGGATCAATGTCGGCGCAGGCCTCGTCGTCTCCTTGATTTCCAACCGACCTTCTGAACCAACCAACACACCTTGGTCGCCCATCTGACCGCCGCCCTCCGCGTAGAACGGCGTTACATCCAGGGCAACTTCCACTTCATCGCCTTCGGCCGCTTCTTTGACCATCCGGTCGGACTTGAGAATCGCCTGCAACACCGCGTCGGTATCCAGCCGGTCATAGCCGACGAACTTCGTCGCACCGAGACGCCCAGCTAATTCCGCCACCGCCGGTCTGGCGGTTTCCTGCTCGAACCCGCCGGTCTTGCGCGCGCGGTTCCGCTGTTCCTCAATCGCCTGATCGAACCCCTGCTCATCGACGGTCATGTTCTGTTCACGACAGGCCTCTTGAATGAGGTCCATCGGGAACCCGTAGGTGTCGTACAGCTTGAAGATGTCGGTCCCGGACAACTGGGTCTTGCCGGCCGCACGTGCCTTCTCGATCATATCGGTGAGAATCGGCAGGCCTTGATCGAGCGTGGCGATGAACCGTTCTTCCTCACCGCGCGTCGCCTCGGCAATCGTGCCGGCGGCCGCCGTCACTTCGGAATAGGCCTCGCCCATTTGATCGACCACCGTCGCCGTCAACTCGTACAAGAAGGGCTCCACAATCCCGAGCAATCGCCCGTGGCGGGCCGCGCGGCGGAGAATGCGCCGGAGCACATAGCCGCGCCCTTCATTGGAAGGCAACACCCCGTCAGTCATCAAAAAGCTGATCGCCCGCAAATGGTCGGCGATCACCCGCATCGAGCGGTCGGCCTGTTCCTTCTTGCCATATGACATCCCGGCGCGCGTGCCGATCGCGCCCAGCAGCGGCGTGAAGAGATCGCTGTCGTAGTTGCTCAAGACACCCTGCGCCACCGCGGCTAACCGCTCCAAGCCCATGCCGGTATCGATGCTGGGCTTGGGCAAGGGGTTCAGCTTCCCAGACAGATCCCGGTTGTATTGCATGAAGACGAGATTCCAGATCTCGATAACCCGGTCGCCTTCGCCGTTCGGCGTATCGTCGCCCGGCACCGCCGAGCCTTGATCGAAATGCAGCTCCGAGCAAGGGCCGCAGGGCCCCGTATCGGCCATCTGCCAGAAGTTATCTTTTTCATCGCACCGAACGATGCGCGAGGGCGACACCCCGATCTTCTTCCAGAGCTGATCGGCTTCATCGTCTTCGCGGAAGATCGTGACCCACATCCGGCTCTTGTCGAGCCCGACGGTCTTTGTCAGGAACTCCCAGCCAAAAAGAATCGCCTCTTCCTTGAAATAGTCGCCGAACGAAAAGTTCCCCAGCATCTCGAAAAAAGTATGATGCCGCCGCGTGTACCCGACATTTTCCAAATCGTTGTGCTTGCCGCCGGCCCGCAGACACTTCTGCACCGTCACGGCGCGCTTATAGGCCCGCGTCTCCTCGCCGAGAAACACCCGTTTGAACTGATTCATGCCAGCATTCGTAAACAACAGGGTCGGGTCGGCCTGGGGAATCAAGGACGAGCTCGGCACCGCCTGGTGTCCCTGCTGCTCGAAATACCGGATAAACGATTGACGAAGTTCGCGCGCGCTATTCTTCATGCATCAAGTCCTTCATGTTCAAAGCGATCCCGTATCGTACGCTCGATCGCCTCGTCACCGAAACCCCACTGACGTAGGAGGCGGGCCGCCTGGAGGAGGGTCACTCGCCGTCCTTTGCGCTGCCAGACCTTCAGCGCCCGCCGGGCCAGAGCTTCTTCATCAATCCCGCAAAATGCGTCCTGGACGGCCTTCTCAGCCAGGGCTTCCTGAATGCCTTTGCCCAGCAACTCCGCCAGAAGCCGCTCACGCCCCATCGGCTGTCGCGCCAACCGGCTCTCAATCCACCGCTCGGCATAGGCCCGATCATCGAGATACCGAAGATCGGACAACCGGCCGATCACCTGTTTTGCCCGAGAAGTCGAAGCGCCTTTGCTCAGCAGAAACTGCTCCACCTGAGCCACGGTCCGATCCCAGCGAGCCAGATACCGCACCGCCAGATGCATCCACTCCTCTGAGGTCGATGGCGCCGGCCGCTTTTTCACACCCACTGACTTACCGCCTACCCATGCGTCTACTTATGGGCTCGCTTCTCCTCACCCTTTTCAGCTTTTGCAGCCGGCTTCTCTTCTTTCGGGTCAGCCTTTTTCTCATGACGGGCCGGCACTCCGGCCAGTTCGCGCAGCTTCGCTTCAACTTCATTCGCCGCAGCGAGATTATTCTTGAGGAATTCGCGCGCGGCATCGCGCCCCTGCCCAACCCGCTCACCTTTATAGGAGTACCAGGCTCCAGACTTATCGATGATTTTCTTCTCGACCCCGATATCGACCAACTCGCCGGTCTTTGAAATGCCTTCGGCAAACATGATGTCGAACTCTGCCTGGCGGAACGGCGGCGCCATTTTGTTCTTCACCACTTTGACGCGCACCCGGTTTCCCATCACATCCTGGCCCTCTTTCACCGACTCAATGCGGCGGATATCCAAACGAACTGAGGCATAAAACTTCAGCGCATTGCCGCCAGTCGTCGTCTCGGGATTCCCGAACATCACGCCGATCTTCATGCGGATTTGGTTGATGAAAATCAGCGTCGTCTGCGACTTGGCAATCGCCGCCGTCAGCTTGCGCAAGGCTTGCGACATAAGCCGCGCCTGCAAGCCCATGTGAGAATCGCCCATCTCGCCTTCGATTTCAGCCCGCGGCGTAAGGGCCGCCACCGAGTCCACCACGATCAGATCGACCGCCCCGCTGCGAACCAGCGTCTCGGCGATTTCCAGCGCCTGTTCTCCGGTATCCGGCTGAGAAACCAGCAGATCATCCGCTTGCACACCCAGCTTCTTGGCATAGTTGAGATCGAGCGCATGTTCGGCATCGATAAACGCCGCCACACCGCCGGTCTTCTGCACTTCGGCAATACAATGAAGCGTCATCGTCGTCTTGCCCGACGACTCCGGCCCGAAGATTTCAATGACCCGTCCACGCGGCAAGCCTCCGACTCCCAAAGCGATGTCGAGCCCCAAGGACCCGGTCGAAATCGCCGGCACATCGGCAGGGCGCTCCTCCGTCCCCAGCTTCATAATGGCGCCCTTCCCGTACTGCTTCTCGATCTGCGAGAGGGCCAGCTCCAGCGCGCGCTTCTTGTCGTCTTTCTCTGACATGCGTATCTCCTACATGGATGGAAGGAATCAGGAACGGGGATTATACCCAAGCGAGAAAAGGAAACCTAGTCCGCACATGGCGATCTTGAAACTCTCGGCATACCCTACCATCACGAATAAACCGCCAAGTCCAGCACCCCCAGATATTCAAGAAAGTGAGTCCAACCAAGGTGGATACTCACTCGTCTTTGCAGTAGACTTGACTCGCCATTCAGCGCTCCTCCAGTAACGAAACAGGAACGGAGGATTTATGAAAAAAGAAAATCGTAAAGCAACTGACGACCTACGGCTGGAATATACGCGTTCGGACTTCGGCAAGCTCGTGCGCGGGAAATATGCCGCTCGCCTCGTAGCGGGAACAACCGTCATCGTCCTCGAACCCGACCAGCGCATGAGCACAAAGAGTTTGACCAGCGACGCGACCAGCCTTGATTTTTGTGCCTTCCGGGCATAGCCTACCCTTAGAACTGGCGTAGGAGGAGGTCTCTATGGCGAAGGCTAAAGCCGAAGCCCTTGCGATGATTCAGAAGCTGCCCGATGACGTCACCACCGGCACTATTATGGAACAGTTGTTCTTTAAGCAACAGGTGGAAAAGGGCCTCCAAGACGTGGCTGAGGGACGCGTCATAACACAAGACGAGCTGAAAGAAAGAGTCGCCCGATGGCGCAAGTCCGCTGGTCGCTGACCGCCGGCACCGATCTTCAGGATATCGAAAACTTTATCGCCCGCGATTCCATTCTCCATGCGGTCACGTTCGTCGATCACATTGCGGAATCCGCTGAAACGCTCCGCAAGACTCCCCACATCGGACGCATCGTGCCTGAGTTCAACCGCCCAGACCTACGTGAAGTGATCTTCAGAAGTTACCGCATCGTGTACCTCGTACAAAACGACGGAGTCGTTATACTTCGAGTTATACACAGCTCGCGAGATCTGCAAGCGCTCATCCGCCGAGAACCTTGGGACATCGGAGGCTAGCAGACGGCAGCCGCCATGCTTCGCTGTCGCATACGCGGGACAACTGGAACAGAGAACCGCGGCCGCCAAGAATAACTAGCCCAGCTTTCTGTAGATGGCGGTTTCCGAGGCTGACAGCGGCAGATGAGGAACCGGTTTGGACTGAACTCGCAATTGGGGCCAGAGAGGTGATCGGATGGGCTTAAAACAAAGACTCCCGACCCCTTTGTTTTGTCCTTTGTTTTGTCTTTGTTTTGTCGCAGACATCGGCAAATCCAGCCCTTATACGGATCCGCCTAAACCTTGTTGGGCAGAGAATGAGTATGACTGCCACTGATACCTTCGCCATAGAAATGCAAGACCTGGAGAGAAGGTTCGCAACGGCAGCAGCGGCCGACAGCGACGTCTATCTTCCGAACTTCACGCCATCTGCTCCTGTCGATGTCATCTTCGTCGCGATGGAGCCATCCCTCGGGCGCTGGGCACGGACACCCTCTGAGGCAGCCTCAAGAGTCGCAGCCGGCTTCCGAAACTTCATGTGGTCCCCGGAGGACTTCATCCTCCACTATGCTGCTCGAAGGACGTTCATACCACGGGGTTGGACATACCACATTACTGACGTGTCTAAGGGGGCTATGACCGTTGCCAAAGCAAATGAGGATCGTCCGGAGAGATACGCGCGTTGGCTGACTCTTCTTCGCGACGAACTGGCACTCGTCGCAAAATCGAACGCGAAGATAGTAGCGATAGGCAAGAAGGTGCTAGCTCTTCTCTCTCAGAATACGACGAATCGTAACCTCTCGTCGGTCATGCACTACTCGCCACTGGCGAGCCGACAGCGAGAACGCGCCGTCGCTGGTCGCGAGCCCGAATTTGATGCGTTTGCCCAAGATATGTCGATGAAGGACATCATCATCGTCGCCGATGAGGTCATGCACGGGCACGGTGTTCCGCCCGTTTTGGTGACCGAGACGGTCGGTCGTCTTCGGAAAACTACATTAACGACATCGCGCAAGAAGCTGGCGTTTATCTATACGACCGCTCTCGCAGCCCTGCCAAATAGACCATGAATACAAGCTGGCTAACATCCACTTCTTGAGGAAGTACTAATGAAGCTTACCGGCCGGCGCGTGCCGCCACGGCGAAGGGATAGAAATACCGATCCAGGCTCGCAAGGTCACTTCCATACTCTTTCCCACCGAACATCGCATCGCACAATAATTCCCGCACGCGCGTGAGTTCTTTCCTGCGGCCTTTCCAGCGAGGATCGCCGATTGTCAGATCGAGAAGTTCCAAGGCGCGCACGAACGCTTTCTCGCACTGTTGTGGATCTTTTTGCTGCCATCGATGGGCCCGGGCCACATCACTGCCGACATTGGCCAACTGTTCCGCCAATGTGAGCGTCTGCCACCGTCCTGCGGCTAAATTCGCATGCTGAGGCGCCATCCCCTTTATCTATCCCCCACCAGCCCATTGACGATTTCTGTGACGACGTCTCGCATTTCAGAACTTTCCACATATCGCGACCGATTCCCACCGGATGGACGCACGTTGTTCATCTGCAAGACCTGAAAATCAGCTTCCACTCAGCCGCACATCCCATAGCTTCGTATAGACTGACCCGGTTGGGTTCAATTCGCTCTTCATCAAGGCGACCGAATCCACCGCCAGCGCGCCCAATGAGAGCGACTGGTCCAGTACGCCACTCTTGGTCAAGGCCTGGCCGAACTCGCGCCAGCCCGCTTTGATCCTGGCCAGCGTCAGATGCGGACTCAAGGGTCTGCCGTCCATCGCAAAGCCTAATGCATCGCAATAAGTTTCGACCGATTGATGAAGCGCAGCCAGTCGCTTCGCTTCGTCGCCCTGCTGCCATTGTTCCGATGGGCCCACCCAAAGGACGCGCGGAGATTGCAAAGAGGGAAAAGCTCCGAGCCGTTCGAGCGGAATAGCCAGCGCTCGATAATCATGTACGGCCTCGGCAAGCGCTTCGCGCAGCGGTTCGATGACCTGCTCATCCATGTCGCCGAGAAATTTGACCGTGAGATGGATTGAGGCCGGTTGCACCCACGAGAGGCGGACCGCTCTCGGGAGTTCGCGCGCGAGAGCGGCTTTCAGACTTTGCTGGGCCAATGCGATCCGGCTTCGTACATCCTGTGACAACTCGACAGCCAGAAAAGCTCGAATCATGCCTGATCCCGGTCGATCAACCACAGACGCAGAAGATTGAGCGCGGCCTGCGACGACCGCTGCTTGATGACCGACCGGTCGCCGTGAAAGCGAAATTCTTTTGTGAGCACATGCCCTGCCCCGCCGTCGAGTCCGATATAGACCAACCCAACTGGCTTGGTAGCGGTCGCCCCGCCCGGCCCGGCAATGCCAGTCACGCTCAGCCCGACTGAGACGCCGGCTCGCTCGCGAATTCCCTTGGCCATCGCCGCGGCAACTTCTGCACTCACCGCACCATGTTTGGCGATGAGCGCTTCAGGCACTCCCAGCATTTCGCTCTTCGACTGATTGCTATAGGTGATCGCCCCGCGATCGACATAGGCCGACGAACCGGGCACCTGCGTGAGGCGATGGCCGATGAGCCCGCCGGTGCAGGATTCCGCGACAGCCACCGTCAGTCGCTGCGCCGCCAACAACCGGCCCACCACTTCCTCCATCGTCTCGCGCCCTTCGGCAAAGAGGCAGTCGCTGAGCTTGACGCGCACGTTCTGCGCCAGGGACGACAGCAGATCGTCCGAAACCGGCCGCGCGACGCCTGACTTGGTTGTCAACGACACCAGTACACCCATCGGCGACGCCAGCAGCCCCAGATCGATAGCCGTATGTTTTGGAATCAGCCCATGCAACTTGGCATCGACATCCGCCTCCGGCAGCCCCCAGGTATGAAAAACGAGACGAGTAATCGGTTGCGGACGGACTTTTATGGCGCGAGCAAGTCGATCGGCTAGAAGCGGAACGACCGAGTCCGCCATCATCGCTTCCATCTCGCGCGGCACACCGGGAAGCGCCACAATCGTCGCGCCTTTCCACTCGATGGCAAAGCCCGGCGCGGAGCCGACCGGATTCGCGAGCACCGTCGCGCCGGCGGGAATCATCGCCTGCCGCAGCTGCCCCTTGTTCGGCCGCCGTCCCCACTGAGCCAGACGCGCCGTCATCCCCTCAAGCGCCGCTTTTCGACGAGCGAGCCTCCGCCCGGTGGCCTTCACCACGGCTTCTCTCGTGCAATCGTCCACCGTGGGACCAAGCCCGCCGGTCATGATGACCACGCCTGCCCGGCTCACGGCCGTCTTCAACACCTGCACCATATCGGCCAGGTCATCCCCGACAATGGATTTGAAGCGGACTTCGATCCCCAGCCGTCCTAGCGCTTCGGTAATAAAGAGCGAGTTGCTGTCGGATCGTCCACCGACTAAGAGCTCAGACCCAATGGCAATGGTTTCAGCGATCACCGAACGATGAGTGGACCGAGCAATAGGCATGGGTTACGGTGTCCTGCTATTGAATATCGGCAAAATCGAGAGTGAAACTCTCCGCGCCGCCGGACGCGGGAAATACGGTGATCGTCGTCTTCGCCTTGGGATCGAAATCGTCGTAACCGAACCAGGCGACCACTTTCGCCTTAAAACGAGGCCGTTCCGGCCAGGCGGCGCTGCGGTTCGCCTGCCCATCGAATCGAACGGTGACCGGCTTGATTGTACGGCCAGCTTGATCGAAGACGATGTAGCTCTCTCGGGCAAACCCGGGCGTATCCCCGAAGATCACAACACTGACCAACATCGTCTTCGTCTCCACGATTTTGGCCACTTCGATGTCGCTGGGCCCTCCCCCTCGAAACGCCATATGACTCGCCATGACGGACAGCGCCTCGATCTTGGTAATGAGAAATCCGCTCGGATGCAGTTCATCGGCGGCGCCGAACCGCAGGTAAAACGAATCCGGCGCCCGGCCCTGCGTGATCGCCGCGGCGCCGGCATCGAGCGCGGCGTGAATCTGTTCGGGAGTCGGCTGGCTTTCAATCGCCATGGCAGGAATGGCACTGGAGACCGTGAACAAGAGGCAGCCGCTCATCAGCCAGTTCATACGCCGTCCCTCCATATAAGATGAAGCCGTACCAGATCGATTTTCCACTGTCAACGAACCGCGCGGCGCGTTCGCAGGCGTTGACAAAGCAAAAGACGAAGTGCTAAAGAGACCGATCTTTACATACCTGACTTTTCAAGAAGTTATACGGAGGAGTTCCGATGCCGAGTCCTGAACAAACCGCACCAGCGCAGCCACCGAAGCGGCAATTCGTCAATTTCACATTTTATAAAGTCGACCCGGCCTGGCGGCGGCTTCCCGAAGCCGAGCGCACCAAGGGGAAGCAGGAGTTTCTCAAAGCCGTAGAAGAGTATGCCGGTCGCGTGCTCGTGGTCGCCTACTCTGCCGTCGGCATCCGCGGCGATTGCGACATCATGCTCTGGCGCATCAGCTACGAGCTGGAACTGTTCCAGGAAATGACCACGAAGATTCTCGCGTCAGGACTGGGCCAGTACATCACGACCCCCTACTCCTACCTGGCGATGACCAAGCGTTCGATCTACGTGGACAACCATACCCACGAAGGCCAAGAGAGCAAGCGCCTAACGGTCGTCCCCGGAAAGGGCAAATACATTTTCGTGTACCCGTTCCTCAAGACCCGCGAGTGGTTCTTGCTGACGAAGGCGGCTCGCCAGGGCATGATGGACGAACATATTGAAGTCGGCCACCGCTTCCCCTCCGTCAAGCTGAACACGACCTACTCGTTCGGGCTCGACGACCAGGAATGGGTGGTGGCGTTTGAAAGCGATAAGCCGGAAGATTTCCTCGACCTCGTCATGGCCTTGCGTGAAACCGAAGGATCGCGTTACACGTTACGCGACACTCCGATCTTCACCTGCATTCGCAAGACCGTGAAGGAAACGCTCGATACGCTCGGCGGATAAGCGCCAGCACCGGTGACTAGTCAAAGGCCGTCGATCATATGATCGACGGCCTTTCTTTTTTCCGAATCACCCCCAGAAAAAACCAACGCCTGCGCAAAAAGCTATGCCACTGGAGCAGAGGTTCAGCTTTGACAGCGAATTCACCCATATGTTACCTCTACTAGGTCTTCTTTCATTATCAATCAGGTACGATCATGGCCGATACTACCGCCCTCTATGCACTCCGATTCCCCGACGGATCGGTCAGCCTGTACATCGACGAGCACTACGCCAAAGATCGCGGGGTCGATCCATCTAAACTGGTCAAGATCGAAATTCCTCGGGAGATGTTCATTAACGGCAGCGTGCAGGAAGTTCGCGAATACGTGGCGCTGTACTTGGAATCGCACCAGCAGCAAGCCGGGAACGCCTAACCTACGCAGACAGGACACACATCGCTATGCCTTCAACAATGGCTTCTCCCCTCACCGCCGAGCTGATCCAAGACGTGATTGCAAACCTGCCGATCCAGGGCCGTATCGTGCTCCGTCTGCTGCTCCTCCAACACCTGGACGTCACACACGAAGAAATCCTCTTCATGGTCTCGGACCGCCCCGATCCCCGTTGCGTATCCGGCACAAAACCCATTACCACGATGACTGAAGAATCGATATCCGCCATGATCAGCCGGCGAGATGAATATCGCCGCCGAGCGAGACTCCGCCGTGAGCGGACGACCCTGCAATGCCTGGCCCTTTCTACTCTCGCGGCGACCGCTGAGAGACTGATCGACCGAACCTCAGCCCTGCTGACTGCCCGCGGCATATCCGCGGAGGCAGTCGCCAATCTGAAAGCCCAGGCCCGCGTGGCCGTCCCCGGCCCCGCGCTGCGCGTGCTGGAAGAACGATGGGATAAGGACGACCTTTCAGCGGAGGAATACCAGAACTACCGGCTGGCAATTGAAATGCAAACGCACATTCGTATGGCCGAGCGCTTCAAAACAAGGCTCGCGCTGGCCGAACGCGAGCGGCAGACCTCCGACCAGACCACCTTGCTGGACCATGAGATCGGTCATATCTGGGGTATTCCCGCCGGCACGCTAGCCGCCCGTAAGGTAAAATTTCTCACGCAATACCTGAAGGCACTCCAAGCCGCCTTGTCCGGCACGCCATCCACTCCCAACACGGTCCCACCGCTAGATCTGTGGAAAGATACCTTGGCGACACTCGCGCGCACGCCGATTCAACGCTCCATCGCCACCTATGACGGCCTGGAACAAACCGAGTCCGCCTTGATCGAAAAACTCACGACCTATGTCCTCGGCGCCTTGCCGGAAAATATCGAGGTCAAGTTTTGGAACTCGCTGGTCTACGGGGCCAGCTCCCAAGCAATGCACAGCGAAAATACCCGCACCCTCTTCGGGCTGCAACGGCTCATCTCCATTCAACAGGACACCGATACCAGTCCTGAGGCGCTCGATGAAGAGCTGTTGAAGCGAACGGCTCCACGGGCAAAACTCGACGCCGACGCCCTTGACGGTTCCTCTGAGCCGAAGATGGTCATCACCGACCATCAAAAGCAAATCCTGCACAACTTTATCGGAGAAGACGCCAGCGGCAGAGCATCGGATAAATGGTAGAGACCGGCTCTCTTGCGAATTGCGTTCGGTCGGGTATAATCAGATTCAATAATGCTGACACATCCCACTAGCGGTCTTCGTCTCTTCGCAGTCCTTGCCGTACTCTTGTCCACGCCGATCATGATCGGCACACCTTCGATGGCAACCGCGGCGGGCCTGATTGAAATCGCGGAATTGCTGGCACACCCCGAACAATACGACCACCAAGATGTCATGGTGAGCGGTGCCGTCACGAATGTGCAATTGGCCACCAATCGCCAAGGGCAACCAGCCTACGGGTTCCTGCTGAAAGACCAGATGGGGACGCTCAAAGTGATCAGCCTCGGCCAGGCCGATGTTCGTGAAGGAGACCAGGTCATTGTCGAAGGCGTCTTCAACCGTCTGCGTCAAGTCGGACGCTCAATCGTCTACAATGAAATTAAAGCGCTGTCGGTGAAACCGCTCAATCGCTTGAACCCAGACCTTGTCGGATAGTTGCCTCATCTCACGCCCTGCAAGCCAAACCGGTCCATACTCGATGCAACCAACACTAGCGGATCAGATATCAGCGTTTTGGCGAAAGCCACACTGGATCGCATCCTGCGCGCGCTCTGCCTCGGCGATTCTCTCAGGCCTGCTGGGACTGCTGACTATCGCCGGCTGCGCAACCGCGGCCACGGTCGGCGAATATCCAAATCAGCAAAAAGTCATCGGCAAGTCGAAAGCCGACATCCTCGCCTGCGCGGGCAATCCGGTGAAGGCACAGACCCGTAACGACGTCGTCCTCCTTCAATATTACAAAGAAGCGCCGGTGCTCGAAGAGTCCCAACCGGTTGGGAAAGGCAGTATGTCCACGATCCGGCATGGCTGCTGGGCCACCGTGGTGCTAATGGACGATCGTGTGACCGACGTTCGGTATCGGTTCGCGCCTCCGAGCATCGATGCCTCCAACGACTGCGAAGCGATCTTCGATCCCTGCGCGCAATAGATCCTCCTCGCCCCCTCTGCGTATGTTTCCATTTCCGCCTAGTCGCTCGCGATAAATCGTGATACTCCTCTACGCATGACGCGTTGGCAGCATATCTCGACCTGGCTCCTCGTCTGGCTCCTCGCTTGGGCCGTCCCCACAGATGCCCTGGCGCTGGAAAAGTACGGCCGCCCTCTGCCGTCCATGAGCGACCCCGACGACGCGGACCGCGAGTCCGAGGAAAGTCTCTTCGCTGGATACCTGCTCACCGGCGCCTTTGTAAAAAACCCCTCCTTTGCCGCCAGACCGGACAACAGCGGCCTCGTCGGCCTTCGCCACATGCTCCATCTTGAAACGGATCTCTATAAGCAGTACCTGACCTTCTATACAGACCAGAACTTCTTTTCAGATCGAACAAACGGCTGGATCGAACTCAGCGAATGGGACAGCACATATGCGTTCACCGGCGTGGTCGATCACTTTGGCTGGCGGCTTCAATATGAGCGTGATGCGCCCATCGATCGCCGAGGCATCAAACAGTCCTATGCCGACGGCATGATCACGGCCAAACTGCAATCGGCCCAAGATATGGCCTGGTGGCGGCGGCTGTTTCCCAATCAGAGCCTGACGATGTACGGCGGAGCCGGCTGGCTCTTCCATAACAGCAATTACTTCGCGCGGCCCGACAATACCGGGCGCGCCCTCTTCCGCTACGTCGCCCACGCCGATCTCGACCTCTATAAAAACAAAGTCGTGCTGTATGGAGACGTCAACTTCTTTACCGACCGGGACAGCAGCAATCAGGCCAGACCGACCGAGATGGATTGGATTGTGGGGCTCGCCCTGCGCTGGCGCGATCACATGGAACTGGCCGTCTACCATGAACAGGATCAGCCGCTAGATAAGCCGGGACTTGTCCAAAAATACTTGGCCGTGCAATTGCGCTTTTCGTTCGATGTCTCGAAAGGCGATGTAGGATTGAGCCGGGTGAAACCCGGCAATACCATTCAGTGAGGCAACTTCAGAATCCACGTCATGAGCCGGTCCGACCATCGGTCCGGCAACAGCTTGATCATCAGCGCCCGCACCTTCGCATCGCGCCCCACGAGATACCGGGTTTTGGGATGGGCAGCCGTTAAGGCATGAACGACGGCATCCGACACGGCATCGGGGGGAATCGCCCTTGCCGCTGCCTCAACCACGCGTGCCCGGACCCCTGCAATCACTCCGGCATAGAGGGTCTTCAACTCTTCCGACGTACCCGCCTCTAATTCTTCGGCCTTCGAGCCCGACTTCGTCCAAATCGGCGTCGCAATCGCGCCAGGCTCCACAATAGAGACTTTGATCCCCCACTGCTGCACTTCGAGGCGCAACGCATCCGTCACCGCTTCCAATGCGAACTTCGACGCCGAATAGGGCCCCATCACCGGCATTGCGGCGCGGCCGGCAATCGAGCCCATATTCACGATTCGCCCGCGCCCCTGGCGAAGCAGCGGGAGAAAGGCTTGAGTCGCCGCAACCTGCCCAATCACATTCACCTCAAACTGCCGGCGCAGATCGGCAATCGGTACGGCCTCTAGCGGACCAACCACGGCGATTCCCGCGTTATTCACTAATCCCGCCAACTCTTGCGGCCTAACTTGCTCGCTAATCCGCACCCGCGCCTGTTCGATTGAGTCCGCATCGGTCACGTCCAGCAAAATGGGCTGAAGTCGTGCCGATCCCTTCGCTTTCAGAGACTCACCATCCTCAATCCGACGGACCCCGGCGAACACCGTAAAACCAAGCCGGTCGAGATGCCGCGCGCAAGCCGCGCCAATCCCAGTCGACGCGCCGGTGATCACCACGGCCTTCCCATTGCCGCTCAACATCCCACACCACGAAAGACCATGAGATTGCCATGGGCTTCGATCTCACATGAACACACCGACAGACTCACGGCTATCCTCATTTTTTACATTTCGATCCTGACCTGGAAGCCATCATGAAATCCGATCATACGAGCAAGGCTTGGCGGAACACAACCGAACGATGTGCGCCGATACCGCCGAGTTAGAAAGTGAATGGCCCAACATCTATGGAGGACTCGCAATCCTGATTCAGACCCCAGCGAATACCAATTCTGGGAGAAGAAAGAGCCTTCCATGAAAAATATTTTCATAGGCCTGCGGCGCCGGATCATCGGCGAAACCCAATCCGCACACCTACCTCATCCCCATCGAGGCTTCTTCGCCGAAGCATCGAACGCTTGGAATAGCCGGATCATCGACCGGCATCATCTAACCGCGCCACGATAGATCAATAATAAAAACGCCGGAAACCAGCTCCAGCAAACGATCAGCGCCAATTGCATTGCATGTCGCGCGCGACAAACCAATCATCGACGACCCGGCGTCGAACAATCCAACTCGAATGCGCCTTCTTAGCCCAGTCGCCCTTCGCTCCTTACAGAGGAGTGAAACCATGAACACGGAAGCTCCGTCCATTTTCAGACCGACCAATAAAATCCGCGTGGAAGTAATTTACTCGCCGCACAATCTCTGCTATATCTGTCACATCGACTTACAACTTTTTACACCGAAGGGGGGTGAAGTACTCATGGCCACGAAGAAAGCAGCAGCGAAGAAGCCTGTAAAAAAGGCTGCCGCGAAGAAGAAGAAGTAGTCGCACCATGGGGAGGCGACGGTCACGTCGCCTCCTCGCCTCTCCCTCCTCCCCCACAGGCTCAGATACAACTCTTATCGATTCAGACTCGCAACACGAATACGGTTTCTCGTTTCATTTTCTCATCGCCGGAATCCCTTCGACTCAATCACCGACTCTGTCCTTGCTTCACCTCCAGCCATCACACCTCATCCCGAACACCCCGGCAAATTCCCAAATCGAAAAATCTCGACCGGGTCTTATTGCTCCTGCCGAAGCAGCCACTGTGGTGAAGCTCAGAGAGAGCGAGGGAAAAAGGTCCCTGAAACAAGATAGCCAGACTCACCGGTCGGGAAGGACCCATCACTGCCAATAGAACTACCGGAATCAGAAATATTGAGGCAGGAATGCTACAACGCAAAAAAAAGGGGAGGTGATGGCCACATCACCTCCCCGACTTCCTAATCGCTGGGTGAAGACCCCTGGCGACCAAGAAAGCAGCAAGAGGATCTTAGCACGAACAGACCATAGAAAACACAATAGAAAACAATCTAATTTATCACACATATTCAACTACTTATGATTAACAAGCAACAAAAACACAAATCTAGCCTCTACACCCAAGGCCTACAAGACCAGGATCGCTCCTGATCGATACCCGCTCATAGAGAGTCAGGAAATCCTCGATAGGACCACATGAAGGGAGCGTCGAGTCAAAGTCTTGCCCACATGAACCCCTATTCTAGAAGATCCGGTAAGGCTCGTAACGCTGCCGTCGACTGCACGAAGAGCCGATCTACCCTGAGGCCTTCGACAATACTTATCAGACCCGTGATGGATCAACCGCCGATCTTGCGCCAGATAAAAGGGATTAGATAATAGGCGGCGAAGGAACACAGCACCCCGATGACCGCGCCAAACAAGGCGGCCACATAGAGCCCGGCAAAGGGAGAGAAAAACACGAGCACGATCATCAAGAGGGCAATCGACCGATGACCTTCGTAAAACTGCCGGCGGTGTGTAGCGTTGAAGATCTCCATGAAAAAAATAGCCTGAAGGTCCAGATAGAGACAACCAGAGAAGGAATCGATGGCTCAACGCATGCGGTCGATCCGCCGAACGGCAAGGACCGAGCAACCCGGATGGGCGATTCCCTGTCTCGCCGTCAGGTCACTCCCGATGGGTGAATGAAATCATCGGAGTCCAGTGCTCATTCCCATACCCGTCGATAAAACAAGCCCGTCCTTGCAGAATCTCCCCCTTTCGCCTGACCGGGGGGAGAACCAGCCAATCTGCCCGCCCTTCCGTCTGCCCGCGTGAGGGAATATCGGTGTGGCCATATAGATACCCCTGAGCCTATCGCACAAGAATATTCCCTTCAACCCGGTGGGACGTCGGGATAAACCACTACCGCGCCCCATAGGCCACTAAGTAGGTCTTGGGTACTAGCACCGGCTCGCTGCTAATATTCGTAAAGAAAAACTCCCCAACCACCTGCATGCAAGGTGCACCATCCTTCTGCCCCATCTCCCACCACACATTGGAGGCCTGCGCCGGCAACACCACCAACGTGCGCTTCGGCACCTTCCAATACACTCTCGCCACACGTGTATTGAGCGCATCCAGCCAGCCACGCACCCCAAGCTGCCACAGCCGGTACGCACCGCCGATCACCACGACCGGGCAAACGATCGCTCCAATAACAGCCAAGAATTGATCCAGCCCGTCGAACATAATCTTGCGTCCTATCGAGTAACCCGGCAACCGTTTCGTTCACACCTGCCACAAGCCGGCCAGGGAAGCTTTCATACCGATTCTATCTGCGACCCGGCAACAAGAACTTTTCTCGATACCCACCTTCACGAGGCCAAGCCTCACACACAAACAGAGCCTCCGCTGAACCGAACGGCTCGAATACCGACACTGCATCATGTCTTTGAACATAGTCCCCTGCTCACCAAACCACCTCAGCGACTCCAGCCCGCTCGACGTTCCTTCAGCGCCGCGGCTCGTCCGGCAAGTGGCGCTGCGCCTGCGCGATCGCCTTTAGCAAGACCGTTCGCGCCTTGTGCGGCTTCTTCGAGGCCGGCACCGTTGCCACAAATCGCTCTGCCGCCACAGTCAGAACCTGCAATACCTTAACGACGGCATCCTGCGCCGAAATCTGCGGCGTCGACGCGCGAGCCAGCGCAAGCCTTCTCCTGGGCCCCACATACATCTGCGGCGCAACCGGGTTATCCTTTTCCAACTCAGGCCGTCGAAACACTCCCATACGTCCTCCTCACAGACAAAAACACACGGTCGTCGCACTGTACTCGATTCGCGGCTTGAATTGCAGCTAGCGATCGGGGGACATGGATGAGATAACCGAATAAAGAGACCGCGCGTTGGAACTTGCTTCAATCCAGCAGGAAGAGTAGCCTTCCCTATCTTCCACTACACAATGAGGCTATCGTGTTGCAATTTCGACTGCTCTTCTTGACCCTTGTGCTGTTCCTCTCCTCCACGACTCTTGCGTCGGCGGAAATTCTTGCCCTCTTGAACTATGAGAGTAAGCCGGATCAGCCGGCGCGGCGCGAAGGCATCGCCATCATGGATATCGATCCCGACTCTGCGGACTTCGGGAAGATCTTGATGGAGATTCCCCTACCGTCCGATCTCGTCGCGCATCATATTTTCTTCAACCGCGACCGGAGCAAGGCCTATGTCACGGCCTTGGGGAAAAGTCTTTTACATGTCATCGACCTCACCCGCTTCCCCTATCGCCTGCGCGCGATTGACGTGCCGGACTGCCAGGCTGGCGAGGATCTCGTTGTATCGGAGGATAACCAGATCTGGTACCTCACCTGCATGGGATCGAGCACTGTGATCATGGGCGATGCGGTGAACGACAAGCCGATTAAAACGATCAGCGCCTCCGACCCGGCCGCAGCCCTTACTCTCTACCCACACGGCATTGCGATTCACAACGGGATTGACCGGATCCTGATCACCAGCACCTTCAAACCGGATATGTCCGAAGTGGGCGAGTCGGTCACCCTGCTAGAAGCGAGTACGGGAAAGGTATTATCCACCCACAAAATCTCATCCAAACCATCCCCAGCTAAATCCGCTCCCGTGGAAATCATGTTTTCCCCGAAGGCCGACCCCCCAGTGGTGCATATCACGAACATGATGGAAGGGACGCTCTGGGCGGGCCTGTGGAATTACAAAAGCAAGTCATTCATCTTCCATCAGGTGGATGACTTCGGACTGCGGGGGCAAGGCATGCCGCTGGAAATGCTCTACAACGCGAAGGGAGACCGCTTGTACGTCACCACGGCCAAACCGGGATTCGTCAATCTGTACGATAATACCGATCCGCGGCAACCGAAGTTCCTCCAAGCGATTCCTGCCGCTCCTGGCGCCCATCATACGGTGCTGTCTCCAGACGAGCGCTACCTGTTCGTCCAAAACAGCCTGCTCAATCTGGACGGCCTGAGCGATGGCTCCGTCACGGTCATCGACTTATCGAAAGGCGGAAAGGTCCTGGGCAGCATCGACACGTTGAAAGCGCAGGGGCTCAACCCCAACTGCATCATGCTGCTGCCGAACCATTTTCAGCCCAACACTCTGCGCGTGAGCCCGTGACGGTGGAAAACCTGAACAATGAAGAGCAAACCGCGTTCGGAGGTACTGATTCCTGAGCATGGCTGGGCTGGTAAGTCATGAGGAGGCTTGGGAAGGGAACGGCTGGCGAAAAGACTTCACCCTGGGATGGAAAAGGCAGCAGACTCGATGGTGACAAGGATTTTGGCGCGGGTTTCAGGATCGAACTCATGTCCATAGAAGCGCAGAAAGAGCCCTTTCCGAATGGTCTTGATCGTGGCTTGCGGGTCGTGTCCTCTGAGGGACGCCTCCACGAGGGCGCGGGCGGTGTCCCCCATGGCACAGCCCATGACGAGCCGCTCCTCACCCGTCCGCTGCATGAGCATGGCACGATAGCGCTGATCCATGTCCGTCGATGTATCGTTCACGCTGACACCTCGCGGTAGAGTGATGCCAGGCCCAATCGGTCTGCCCATCGAGAGAGATACGCCGTATCGAGGCCTTGGACCGAATTGAGCAAGTTCCGGACATCCGTTAATTGCATCTCAGATCGGCTCTCCTTGGCCCAATCCAGCTTGGACAGAATGAGATCTTCAGGCGACACCATGAAAACCTGCTGGCCTGCGATGGAGACCGCACGGCGCCGCGCAAACTCTTCTCGCCGATATTCTGTCTCTTTCCGTACGACACAGTCTACCTTGACCACCAGGGCGTTGTGAATCATGTTGAACATGGCATGCTCTCGTACGGCTCGCTCGATCATATCCCGGTCGATATAGTAGTCCTGTTGGAACAACCTCGTGATACGGTCCACATCCCGCTCAAACAGTTCAATGACCAGATCGATATCGCGCGTCATCCGAGGAACGGCATAAAAGTTTGCCGCCATTGAGCCGGTTACCATATACGGAATACCGCCCCCGTCTAAGTCGGCGGTCACTGCCTTGAGTACATCTAATTCGTCGCTCACGGCCTCATTCACTCCTACTTGAACCGTCATTATCGCGGGAGCTTACCCCTTTCCAAAAGGGAATTCACCAGCCTTATAGAGCATGACAGGTGAGCAAGCGTCAGAAACGTGCAGAGTCCTGAGTTGATATAGGCTGACGATCGAGAAGCGTCGCAGCGCTACAGCTTGGGAATGCGGATAGTGCTGATCATCAAACTTCCGGAGAGGACGAAAAGCAAGGACAAGGGGTGCAGATCCCAAGGCCCAACGTTCCAGACTCCCCAATAAAGCTGCTCGCCCAGCCGATCCTGCCAGGCAGCCAGGGCCAGAATACCCGTCAACAGTACCGTGGTGGGAATGGGAGTGCCTTCAAAGTAGGCCACTTTGTCCTTCCCTGCGGAAAGACTCTCAGCGGTCACATTATACCGAGCCAGCCGGCTGACTCCGCAGCATACAAAATACATCAGCACAATCCAGTCCCATCCTCCGCGCAGGCCTGCGGCAAATCCGAGTGTCGCGGGCGCAACCCCAAACGAGATGACGTCCGCCAGCGAATCCAACTCACGCCCAAGCGGCGATTGCATGTGCCGCCAGCGGGCGACTCGGCCATCGAGCCAGTCGAAGAGCAGCGCCGCAGGCGCCAAGGCTGTAGCGGCAAGAAAATGGGCTGCCGACTGGTTGCCCATATACCGCATGCTCAATAGCACCGCGGCAAGCCCACAGGCGCCGTTCGCCAGCGTGAGAAAGTCGGCCAAGTGAAATTGGCGGATCATCAAGAAGTATTTGGGGGGATTCTTCGCCACGACGGAGCAATCTACGACGGCGCTAGATAAATGTCCAGGATGCGCCTTCGGAGATCTATGACTTCGCAGACGAGGCCGATTTAGACTCCTGAGGCTCACCAACCGGCCTGGTGGCTGGAGTCGTCTGTCCGACATCGAGGAGAATGGCAACGAGCATGTCGCTCAGGACATTCACACCGGAGCGAGCACGCGCGATAATCCAATCTACGGTCATGATCAACGGAATCGCTGCGATGATGACCTGATCCGGCAAACCAGCGGCGGCCAAAACAAGCGGCAGGACAATCAGTCCAGCCTCTGGAATGCCGGCGACACCGGCCCCTGCGATGATGGAGGCCAGGACGATCAAAATCTGCTTCGCCATTGGCAAATCGAATCCCAACGCCTGGGCGAGAAACAGCGCGGCCATCGCTTCATAGAGCGTGATGCCGTCGTTATTCAGATTCGTGCCGACACAGGCCGCGAGACGGGCCGATTGCGCGGACACCTGCATGCGCTCCAGGCACCGCAGCGTGACAGGCACGGTGGCCAGGCTGCTGTTGCAGGAGACGGCCGTCATGATGGCGTCGGCTCCTTGCCCCAGATAAACCCTCGGATTCTTCTTCCCCACCAGCCAAGCGACCAATGGATAATAGATAAGCGCGTGAATGGCTAGGCCCGCGAGCATCGCCGCCAGGAAGATCCAGAGGACAGAGAAGACACCGACACCCGATTTGCCGACAACGGCTGCCACAACGCCGAAGACGGCAAGCGGCACAACCAGGATGATCCACTCCAGAATCTGCACGAGCCACCCATAGATACGCTCGACCGCCCCAGCAACTGCCGACAGCACTCCGCCCACTTGCCTGGATTTGCTCTGCAGCAGCCGCAGCGTCGCGCCAATTATCAACGCGAGAAGAACAACGCCGATAATGTTGTTGCTGAAAAATGGATCCGCGAGGGTGCGAGGAATATAGGACAGAAGGTATTCAATCGGGCTGTCCGCCCCGGCCTGCACACTCGCCATCGCCGCCGCCGAGGGCGCAGTGCCGGGTACGAGATGCAATAACTCGTCGACATGCCCGCGCCAGGCGAGACCCGGCTGCCAGAGATTCATGATCGCAAGGCCAATGGCCATGGCGACGATGACGTTCACCAGGCAAATGATTAGTAACTTGCCTCCCTGACGCAGCGGAATGCTCGTACGAATAAGGGCGTCGAGGATCGCAAAGAAGATGAGCGGAATCGCGAGCGTCTTCAGCAGCGTAACAACGAAGAGACCGAGCTTACCCAACTGTTCATTGCGCAAACCGCCGAGATAGCTCTCTTGACCGAAGATGACACCAAGCACCACCCCGCACATGACGGCGATAAGTACTTGCGTATAGAGCGGCGGCATCCCGCGCGATGACATGGGCATGATGGCCTCTCGTAAGTCGCGCGAGCATACCTGTTTCACCGCCCAAACGCACCTTCACGCCGGACAATGAGTCTCGCCGGCATCATCTGAATAACGTTCAGCCTCGCCATCTCCGAAGCTCGACAAAAACACCTCGCCACCAGCACCCCTATCCTTTTCTTGCTGCCTCGCTGATTCATCTCGCGATCTCGTTCACCACGCCTCACGCACGAAATCAAATGGACTCACAGCAACCATACCCACGCACAAGCTCCTGTCGGCATATTTCAATGATAAAGGCTATTCAGGTTTTACCTTAAGTGCTGTAGATCCTTTTACATCTACGTCTAGGTATTTCTATCCCTAACCTTCAGAGGGGCTGGCTCTCATTTTTGAGCGGTGGTACCGTCGGCGTCCTTCAGAGCAGACGACGGATACCAATCATCTGAGACTGAAGCGAGGAAGAAGAAATTACTGCAAATTTTTCAAACAACATCTGGTCGTTACAAGGAGGAGTTTAGCATGAAATTAGGCCTGATCACTTTGGGCATCATATGGATATGCGCTGTTAACATAGCATTGGGCGCTAACGCATCAGATCCTTGCCAACCAGCCCTTATGCCAACAATTGATCAATCAAGCTCAGACTACGCCAGCCTTCAGTCTTATATGAGCATCAACGCAGAAAGAGAATACGAACGCCTTGAGAAATTAGATCAGCAGGGCAAGGAGGCGTCGGCCTCCTACAAGTACTTTGAAGCTGAATATAAAGACTCCAAGACTAGGTCTGATTTCAGATTGAAAGTAAGGGACCGATTAAACACTGAAAGATTTTACGCGACTGAGTCAGAAGCGAAGACAGGCTACAGGAAATATCTCACCCCCCACCAACTTTTAGAATGGGGCAAGTGCATTCAGACGGAAGCGAATGCCGGAGGGTTACTACTAGAAATAAACCACTTATCCCAACAGTCATTTGCACTGAAGGTCACCTACAGGCCCCCACAAACGATAGCTGGTGGCAGACTGAAACTTTCCGCCACAGGAGGCTTGATTGATGGAAAGCCTTTGATCGAGCTAGACACTAACGGAACTGCTAGCCCAACTTACACCGTAACTAGAGACGGTGAAAGCCCGGAGGCTCTTATCACTGGGAACTATCGTGCTGGCATATCTGACAGTATTCTTGTAAAGTGGATCGCCCCTGCGCCTTCCATTACAGTCCATTCAATAACTACAACACTAGTTCTTTGTTCCAATTCTTCCATTGGGGTAGACCCTCTTTGCGATCACATCAACAACTCTCATTTTGTTAACGAGAAAAATCTTGTCCTATTGTGCTCGTCTGGCATCACTAGGCTAGCCGACGGTCATCACGGATCGGATCGCATACCCAACCTTCCTGATGGCGCTGAAGTTATTTCCGTGAGCCCTGTCGGGCTTCACAGCATTCCAAATGAGCATGGCCCAAAATTCACAGTCAAAGTAGAACGTGGTCCAGCCGCCCCAAAGTCAGAAACCCTTACCGCATACTGCAAATCCACCAGAGATGATGTTGGAAAAGAAACTTCTAACGTGACCATTTTATATACAACTCCGAATAAACCATAAGCTGGAGAATGTCATCATTCGCGGCAATCAACGGGGAGAAAGAGGGATAATTTAATGAAAGCCACTATAGCCATTTTCATCCTACTAGCGACTTCCGGCAACGCGCTGGCCCAACAGTGCGAAAGCATAATTGCTTTATCAAAACTATCGCACACATTGATTGCGGACAAGTCTGCGGTTGAACAACATGCCACCAACTTCTGCTCCGAGTACAGCAAGTCTGGAGGGAAATCTTCCAGCAGCAGTTTTGGGGCTAGCTACAAGTTCCTATCACTATCAAGTGGAAATGCGGACACATCGGTTGAGACAATCGCGAGTAAGTACTGCTCCGCATCGAGCGGCTTTTCCCAATCTAGTGACGCCTACAAACAATACGTTGAATCAATCGCACCGGGTGCCTTTGAGGCCTATCAAGAGTGCATTCAACTTGGCTCGAGGGACGTGCACTTTCACCTCAGCTCAACAAGCATACTAGATAATGAATTCTCGATGACTGTCTCATTCACAGCATCAGATGAAGGAAGTAAGTCAGCGACGCTTTCAGCAACTCCGGCCTCAGGGATTTCATGCTTCTGGAACAACAGAAAGCAGCCAGACACTCTTATACTTTCAGGAAAGACTACGGTACTTAGATGCACGCACAGACAACAAACAAGCGCGGTTACGTGGTGGTCACACGAACCGATGGGACCAAAGAGAAGATGACAATTCCTTGGAACGCCTACAAGGATGGTACTCCTGTCGATAGCCTACGGGCACTTGAGGAACTGCTTCGCGCCACTCAAAAGCGTACAGACGAGTTGGATTCACGACTTAGTTCGCTAGCAACACAGATTGCTTCGCCTGATGGCCGCTACGTAAAAAGCCAAGACATATCTTATGTGAAACATGGCGACAAAATTAGACTTTACGGTCGGCCCAATACGAATGAGTGCATATTTAACCACGGCGGGAATGGGAAACCAGTTCTTACAGGAAATTGTGGGGATAATGATGCGACAATTTATTCGATCTCAAAACCATAACGTCGCGGAGCGTTGGATTATGAAAAAGCTCATTTTCACCATGTTTATTGGATTACTAACTTCCACGCTCCATGTACAGCCTGTTCTGGCAGCAGAAGAATTCTGGGAAAAGCATCCTGGCAAATGGGTGAAGGAGGCAACGTTCCTTCAGGCAAACATAGGATGCCTCCAGGTATGGCAATGTACGCACAAGGAAGATGTCCTGCATGGCGAGGACACGAAGCTTCGAACTACGCCACCAGCAAAAACCACGGGCGTCTGCAATGCCGGAGGGGGAGCTGCGGACAGCTGTAACATTTGTGCAGCAAGTGAGCCCGAGAAACCTTGTAAGTGGTGGTTAGAGAAAAAATAGGCAGCTGGCTGGGTGCGATAGTAATGGGGTCAGGCTGGACTTCCCAGACTTTCACGGACACCGTTGGGGTGGTCGTTGAAACTTGGGCGGGTCTATGAGGAATCAGCGCCAATTGCAGCATGTCCGACTGAAGTACATCTGTAAGCTCCCCCGTCAAGGCGACACTGCCAATGGAGAACTTCTGGCTTCGAGTTGGGCCCGATACAGCGTCGGCGGAAGCCCCGCCAGCGCGTCATGGGGCCGTTCTTCGTTGTAACTCCGCAACCATTCTGCGGTGA
>CP092079.1:334865-337565 GCA_022226955.1 Nitrospira sp. | reverse complement strand
GGAGGCCGCCCACGCTGGCGCAACGTAGATTCCAGTCCCAGCGTGGCGGCGAGCCGTTGTTGCCACGCGGATGCGCCAAAGGGCTGCTGGCGGTTGACGCAGGTGCGGAGTGCCGTGAGTTCATGCTCAAAGAGCGGCTGATCTATCCACCTCGTCCGATCCTCTGGCAGTGGAATTGGCGACGGATCGGTGAGGTGAGGCCAGTGCAGACTCGACCAGGGCCATTGGCTGGTGTGTTCAACCAGCTCGGCACGAACCGGATTGCGGAGCACATAGCGCAGGGCTGTGAGGAGATGGCCGTCCTCTTGAATGGGGAAGCTTTTGAAACGTCCTTGCCACACATGGCCATGACTGCGGTAGTGGCGGTGATAGCGGCGGACATGGCTGGTCATCCACCACTGCATGAAGGGGCTCAGTACGGCGTCCGTCAGCGGTTGCACGATGAGATGAAAATGATTCGGCATCAGACAGAAACCAAAGAGTTTGATGGGATGTTTGGCTTTTGCCGTGGTGAGCAGATCGAGGAAGGCGGTATAGTCGCCTTCCTTGTGGAAGACCGTAGCGCCGCCGTTCCCGCGATTCAGGACATGATAGATGTGCTCAGCAACTTGACCGCGAGGAATCCGAGGCATGACGGGGCTAGAGTAGAAGAAATTGGAGACTCCGGCAATAGAAAAGTAGCCTGTCCCCTTTTCCCCTTCGTGTCCCCTTTTCCCCTTCGAAGACAGTATATGATCCAGCTGGGAATATTGTTCCCGGTCCTTCCAAAACATATTTTCAAAGGTGAATGAATGGATAGGACGGAGTTGCTCCAGTCTTTAGTGGAAATGCAAAAGCCAATTTTGGAGCTTCTCGATCAACTCCACCAATTCGATTGGGATTCTGGAGAGCCGCTTATAACCCTTACACCCCAGCATATCATTCTGGTTCTCAAAAAGTACGTGGATGGCCAAATTGGATCCAGCACAGTCCAAGAATGGGCTGACACAATCCACATCCGAGATGATATTGGCTTAGATCCAGTACATGAAAATAATTTGCGTGATGTACTCCACGAACTCGCAAATCCATTTTTGGTGCAACCTTTAACGCTTTTAAGCGCAAAGCGATTAATGGCGAAGTTAGGAGGCAATGACTAGAGGAGAAGAAAAGAGGGACAGGCTACGTTATGTTCGAGGGACGCCCACGCCGGCGCAACGTAGATTCCAGTCCCAGCGTGGCGGCGAGCCGGGGTTGCTAGGTGAGAAAGAACACGGGGATTAGGGGACGGACCGGATGCAGGAACCATGTCCTTCATGGATAAAAACATACGGACAGACTGGTTTTCTGATGACAGGCGTGCCTGACAGCGAAAGAGCTGAGGGCTGAAGGACCAGGAGATTCGATGGGGATGGTACACGTCGAGCGAGCGACGCGGCGAGTTGAGGACTGACATGCGAGTGCGCGAGATATCGAAGACGATCATTGGACTGCTCTTGGCGACCGCGCTGTTGTTCAGCCCTGCGCCAGCACTCGCCGACCAAACCACCTATATCTACGACGACCTGGGCCGGTTGTCGCAGGTGATCGATGGGCAGGGACATGTCGCGACCTATAGCTACGATGCCGTCGGCAATCTGCTCTCCATTGCACGCAATACGGGCGGCGTCGGCGCACCGACGATCACGGGCCTGACGCCGAATAGCGGCGCGGCGGGATCGACCGTCACCGTCACCCTCACCGGCACGAATCTCACCGGCGCGGCGCTGACCGTTGGGGAGTTTTTCGGCACATGGGCAAGCGGACGCAGCATCATGACGGATTTTCTGGGCGCTGGAATGTTTTCAAATGACATAACGGCGGGATTACAGATCGAGGGCGAAGCGTAGAGCGGCCTTGACCTTGGCCATGCTGTCTGGCGGGAGCTGGCCCAGTTTGCGTTCTAGTCGAGGTTCGACAAGTGAGCCGATGCCTTGCACATTGATCACCGAGACAGCATCGAGGAACGAGAGATGTCCGAGGGGAATCTCATAGGAGCTTCCACGCTGTTGCGTGGTCAAGGGAACGTAGGTGAGGAGGGCACGAGGGGGATTCGGATCTTGACGGGATACGATGAGGACTGGACGGACTTTGGCAGCCAATCCCAGATCGGCTAGCCAGATTTCACCCGGTTTGGCTTTCATCCAGTGTATCCAAGACTTCTTGCACGAGTGTGCGCGAAGGCAGGAGATCGAGGGCTTGAGCGTCGGCTCGCTCGATCACATCCAGCACGATTTGTTCGACTTGCGCGGCGACGTCTGGCTGCCAAGTTGCGAGCTTTTCGTCCAGTTTCTCAGCGATTTGAGTCATGTAGTCAGTGTAGCAGCTTGCCTGCCGTCGCGCAACGGAACCGCGGACGTGCCTTGTCCGATTGCGGACAATGAAAAGGCTGCGATCTCTAAAAGAGTGCTGAAATGAATGCGCTAAGCAAAGTTTAGGGAAAGGTATAACGTGATGCGGATGCGCACGATGGCACAGCGTAGACCTATATGGTGAGGTTATAGACTTGAAGAGCATCAGATGTTGAAGCCATCAATTCTCTTAGCTGTCACCGACGCGAATTTCGACCGAGTGGTCGAGGGCGCCGCGGTTCCGGTGCTCGTGGAGTTTTGGAAGCCGGGTTGCGGCCATTGCAAAGTCTTGATGAATGAGTTGGAACAGCTGCAGGGGGAACTTGGAGAG
>CP092079.1:250082-334765 GCA_022226955.1 Nitrospira sp. | reverse complement strand
TTTCCGGGGGGGGGGGCCCTTAAAACTCCTCCCCCCCGGGGAACCTTTTCCTTGTTTTCGGGGGGCGGGCTGTTGGCGCCCCCCCGCTATCCTGATTCTTACAGAAGAGTTTTCACCGTCTCCGCCGGTCTGGCCAACAATGCCTTATCATCTTTGACCACAAGCGGGCGCTGGATCAAATCCGGATGCTTGACCATTAGATCGAGCAACGCGTCATCCGATAGCTCCTTCTTAGCCAGCCCCAATTCCTTATAGATGTCCTCTTTGGTCCTGAGTACATCTTTCGGAGCCAACCCGGCCTTTTTCAAAATCTTCTTCAGCTGATCCTTCGTAAAGGCCTGTTCATAGTAGTTCACCGCTGTGAACGGCGTCCCGCTGTCTTTCAGCATCTGCACCGTTTGCCGGCACGTGGTGCAAGTCGGCTTATGATAAATCGTGATGTCGGCCATTTTTACTCCTTATGAAGAAACCGCCTTGACGCCATTTTTTCTGCTATGGTAGACCATTCGACAGTAATACACATTCACTATCCCACACGACACTATGCCACTCGTCGGAACAAGTTCTTCTGGTCAATTTTCCTGCACCGCGACCACCCAGCACACGCTCCGTGAGCTTCGCACTAAACGCAAGGGCCAGCCGGTCTTCGTGTTAGGCCATCTGCTGAATCGAAAAGGCCAGGAAGCGACCTTCGAGGTCTTCAACGACCGGATCGCCCTGGTCAAATTCCCGGATGGCGCCGTCGTTGGTTACGATCCACTTGAACTGCTCCTGCCCACGGAAATCGACGATGCGGGTGTAGCCTACTTCGAAATCCGCCCCTGCGCCCAATGCGGCATTCTCTTTCCGCTGACCATTGCCGAGCGGGATGCCGACATTGAACCCACCGAATGCCTGGGTTGCCGCGCCTGAATCAGGTTGCTTAATCGACCAGTGGCGCAACCTCTAACGCTTTCTTTAGCAAGCAATCGCCGGCAAACCCCTGCAACGCCATCGGCAGCATGCTCGCATCGACCGCTCGAACTGTCGCTACTCGAAAGCCCTCGCCGGACCGCTGGCCTTCAAGCCGCATCGCATGACAAATCTCAAGCTTCTTCCAAATGAGATTGCCGACAATGTCCTCTGACGCCAACAGCTTGATGTCGCTTACAACCCCGTCGATCGCAATTTTCGCCGAAACTTTCGTCCTGTCTTTGGGCACCTCGCTCACCACCGCATAGGCCGGCGGATCCTCCTGAGCCGGCACGTTCACTGGTCCCATCAAGAACACGCCCATAAATACCGCCCCCGCGATGATTGCCGCATGTGCCATCCAACGCCTCCTATTCCGGCCGGCTAGGAACCGTATCCGTCCCTTTTCCCGGACGAGGGTCATCATGATTTCCAAGACGAGGACCGCCATGATTCAACGTGCTGGTGCCGATTGCCTTCTGCGAAACCGGCGGCGGGAGGGGAGCCATGACAGCACGATCCCGCAGACGCCAAAAGACAATCGCCGCAGGCCCCAACACCAAT
This sequence comes from Nitrospira sp., assembly GCA_022226955.1. NCBI lineage: Bacteria > Pseudomonadati > Nitrospirota > Nitrospiria > Nitrospirales > Nitrospiraceae > Nitrospira > Nitrospira sp. Next base: position 333,250 of record CP092079.1, on the reverse strand, counting down.
AATCCCAAAATCAGCATCACGCGAAACACGTCCACCTCATTCCTGCGGCGCATCGCACACCTTCAATCACAGTATGCCCATCGCCCTTTCTCAATTCAAGAATGCCCCCCCGATAGCCCGGTCATGATACGATACCCATGCATCGGCGCTCTGAGTTGCTCACGCACGTTCACCATGGAGATCGACATGCCGCACGACTTCATGCCGGGCCTGGACGGTGTTCCGGCCGCCACCTCCTCCATCAGCGATGTCGACGGCCAGCGGGGAATACTCGAATATCGCGGCATCCGCATCGAAACGCTCTGCGCTCAATCCTCGTTCCTCGAAACATCGTATTTGCTCCTCTTCGGCCGCCTGCCGACACAATCGGAACTTGCTCGCTGGACCGGCGATATCACCCATCATCGCCGCATTAAGTTTCGCATCAACGATCTCTTGAAATGCCTGCCGGAAACCGGGCATCCGATGGATGCGCTGCAAGCCGCCGTCGCCGCGCTCGGCATGTTCTATCCGGGGCGGCAAGTCAAAGACGCGGAGAATAACTACTGGTCGGCAGTACGGCTCATCGCCAAACTGCCGACCATTGTCGCCGCTTGGGCCAGGCTCCGGCACGGCAACGACCCCATTCCACCCCAAGACGGCCTCGAATTCTCAGAAAACTTTCTGTATATGCTGACCGAGCGCAAGCCGTATCCGCTTTGGACAGATATCTTCGACGATTGCCTGATTCTGCATGCCGAACATACGATGAACGCCTCGACCTTTACGGGGCTCGTGACGGCCTCGACGCTCGCCGATCCCTATACCGTCGTCGCCTCCTCAATCGGCGCGCTGAAGGGGCCGCTTCATGGAGGAGCGAACGAAGAAGTCCTTCACATGCTCCGCGAAATTGGCAGCCCTGAACGAGCTCGAGCCTATGTGGAGCGGAAGCTGTCCGGCAAACAGAAGCTCATGGGATTCGGCCATCGTGTCTACAAGGTCAAAGATCCTCGCGCCACGGTTCTTCAAGAACTCTGCAAAAAACTCTTCCACGAATGCGGGCCGTCGCCGCTCTATGCCGTCGCATTGGAAGTCGAACGAGCCGCAGGGGAGTTGTTGCAAGGAAAAGGCATTTACCCGAACGTCGATTTCTATTCCGGCATCCTCTACGATCAGATGAGCATCGACACAGACCTCTTCACCCCGCTGTTCGCCATGGCCCGCGTGTCGGGCTGGCTCGCCCATTGGATGGAACAACTGCGGGAGAACAAGCTCTTCCGCCCGGATCAGATTTACTCCGGGGAGCACAATCGTCCCTATACGCCTTTGACGCAACGCTAACCGAGTACCGGTGCGTTCCCCCTTGACTCTCCGACCCTCGCAATTATCTCTATAGCTGTAAGCACAACAGACGCGGCGCCGGCGTCCGATACGACAACACAAAACACATGACTCGTATGGAGGTATGCCATGACCACTCTGATGCGTTGGGATCCATTTCGCGAACTCGAAGAGATGTCTTATCGGCTGAATAGAATGACGACTCGTCCGGCAGCCAAAACCAACGGGAAGGATACTTTGACCGTAGCGGACTGGGTGCCGACCGTGGATATCAGTGAAACGGCCGGTGAGTATGTCATCCAGGCAGAGTTGCCTGAGGTAAAGAAAGACGATGTGAACGTGACGCTGGAAGAAGGCGTCCTGACGATTCGAGGGCAGCGCCGTCAGGAGAAAGACGAGAAGACCACGAAGTATCATCGAGTCGAGCGATCTTATGGGACGTTCGTCCGAAGCTTTACGCTGCCGGACCAAGTGAACGAGAGTGAGGTGAAAGCCGACTTCAAGGACGGGGTGTTGAACCTGCACATTCCGAAATCTGAAAAGGCGAAACCGCGTGCCATCGAAGTGAACGTTGCCTAAGGGCTTCACGAATCGCACGACAAGGGTTGGACGGCCCGCCAGCGCGGGCCGTTTTACCCCCGACGCACCGCCGGACCTCACCGTTCTCGATCGGACCTTGCCCCACGACTTTCCCTATGCCCTCTCTTGAGCTTCCACGCAGCAACCGTTTAAGATGCGCGCTCCGTCATTCACCCGATTGCCTAGCGAGGAGATACGCGCATGAAGCCATCATCAGGAACACCGTCCGTTCGCACCCGCATTGAACGCGATACCATGGGCGAACTGGCAGTCCCGTCAGACGCCTACTATGGTGTGCAAACCGCACGCGCCATCGAGAACTTTCCGATCAGCACGCTCCGCATGCCACGCTCGATCATCCGCGCCATGGGGCTGATCAAACGCGCCGCGGCCAGCGTGAATCAATCGCTCGGACTCTTGGACAAGAAACCCGCCGGCGCAATCAAAGCGGCAGCCACCGAAGTGGTCGAGGGGAAGCTCGACGCCGAATTTCCGGTTGATATTTTTCAAACCGGATCCGGCACCTCCACCAATATGAACACCAACGAAGTGATTTCGAACCGGGCCACCGAACTGCTCGGCGGCGCGCGTGGGAGCAAGCTGGTGCACCCGAACGATCATGTGAATTTAGGGCAATCCAGCAACGACGTGATTCCCACGGCGATCCACATCGCCGCCGCGGAGCTGATGCAGCAACAACTCATTCCAGCCCTGACTCGCTTGCACAAATCCCTTGCCCGGAAAGCCAAAGAGTTCGACAAGGTCGTGAAAATCGGCCGCACCCATTTGCAGGATGCCACCCCAGTGCGGCTAGGACAGGAGTTCGGCGGTTATGCGCGCCAGATCGAGCTGGGCATTCAGCGGGTGAAGCGCGCGCAGGAAAGCCTGAGCGAAGTGGCGCTCGGCGGCACCGCGGTCGGAACCGGACTTAACTGTCACCCGAAATTTTCATCGAAAGTGATGGCGATCATTTCTAAAGAAACCGGCTGCACCTTTAAAGAAGCCAAGAATCACTTCGAGGCCCAGTCGGCTCAGGATTCGCTGGTCGAGGCCAGCGGGGAGTTACGGACGATTGCCGTGAGCCTCATGAAGATCGCTAACGATGTGCGCTGGCTCGGCTCGGGCCCGCGCTGCGGCCTTGGTGAAATCAATCTGCCGGAAACGCAGCCAGGGTCGTCGATTATGCCGGGGAAGGTCAACCCCGTAATCGCCGAATCTGTCACGATGGTGTGCGCCCAGGTAATCGGCAACGACGTCACGGTCACGGTCGGCGGACAGGCGGCCAACTTCGAATTGATCGTCATGCTGCCGGTCATGGCTTACAACCTTCTGCAATCGATTGAATTACTCGCCTCCGTCTCCAACAACTTCGCCGTAAAGTGTATCGATGGTATCAAGGCGAATGAAGAACGCTGTAAGAGCCTGATTGAAGAAAGCCTGGCCATGTGTACCGCCTTGGCGCCGGAGATTGGCTATGAAGCCGCCGCCAAGCTGGCGAAGGATGCCTATAAGTCCGGCAAGACCGTCCGCGAAGTCGCGAAAGAGCAAAAAGTCCTCTCAGACAAGCGCCTCACCGAGCTTCTCGATCCCTGGCGCATGACCATGCCGGGCGGCCCGGTGGGAAGCGCGGGAGGATGAGGAAAGAGAGAACGCTGTCGCAAGCCGCCAGACTTTGGCGGCGTACTTTGACAGCCTCATTTTTCCTATGCTAATGTCCGCGAAACTGTTGGGGTTCTAGTCACTATTCATCAATTTTTTCCCAGGGAACATTGCATGAGCACACAGGATAAACATGTGATCATTGTGGCCGGTGCCGGACCAGCCGGAATGGCCGCGGCCAATATGCTGGCGAAAGCCGGCCATGACGTCATCATCCTCAACCGCGATATCAAGTTCGGCGGGCTGGCGGAATACGGGATATTCCCAGCCAAGCTGAAACTGCGCGGCGGCCTCAAAAAACAATACTGGGACATGCTGGAGCAGCCGAACGTGCATTACTTCGGCAATGTTTCCATTGGCAAGGGGAAAGATCTGACGGTGGACGATATTCGCGCCCTCGGCGCCAGTGCAGTCGTGTTTGCCGTCGGCGCGCAAGGCACCAAAGCGATTGGCGTGGAAGGGGATTCGGCCCAAGGCGTATTCCATGCGAAGGATGTGGTCTACCACTTCAATCGCTTGCCTGGATTCGGCGACCGACCGTTCGAGGTCGGCAAGCATGTCGCCGTCATCGGAGCAGGCGACGTCATGGTCGATATCGCCCATTGGCTGATTCGCTATAAGAAGGTCGAGCGCGTGACTGCCATTGTGCGGCGCGGTCCACTCGAACGAAAATATAACCCCAAGGAAATCCGGTCGGTCTGCGCGAACATGGATGTCGAGGGCATTACCAAAGAAGTCGCGCGCATCAAGGACCGCCTTGCCGCCGTCGGACAGAACGCCGACGAGGTGCTGAAGGGTCTGACAGACGAATTCACCAAATGCGAACCTGCTGTCAGCAGCACAAAAATGGGCTTCCAATTCCTGGCGTCTCCCAAGCGCATTCTCGTCGATGGCAACAATCGGGTGCGCGGGTTGGAGATGGAAGACAACAAACTGGAGCCCAAGGGAACCGATACCGCCGCCGTCGGACTCAAGCAGTATTATGAATTCCCATGCGATGCCGTGGTCTTTGCCGTGGGGGACAAGGTCGACGAGACGGTGGGACTTCCTTATAAAAGCGGACTCTTTGTTACGAACCCCAATAAGACGAACAACGACCCTGACGATGCCCTCTTCCAGGCCTATGACGAAGCGACCGGCAAACCGTTGGATGGCGTGTTCCTCACAGGATGGGCGCGCAAGGCCAGTGAAGGATTGGTCGGTGTGGCCAAGCGGGACGGGGAATGGTGCGCGGAAGTGGTCACCCGCTACCTCGAAACCAAACCCTCTGCGCAGCCGGCCTCAGCGAAAGCTTTCACCGATAAGCTGACAGGGCTGTTGAAAGAAAGAAAGAGCCGTCCAGTGAATCTAGCCGGACTCAAAGCGCTCGATGCCGCGGAAAAAGCGCATAGCGGCGCGACGGACTGTATCGGGGAATTCAAGTACGCCACGAACCAGGAAATGCTCGGCTTTATCGAGCGGCACGCACGCTAGACACACTCGGCGGGGAGGCGATTCAACCGTCTCCCCACTTTAGCTTCTCCCGCAACACCTTATAATATCGCGTCTCGGGAAACCGAATCAGCCTCGTGCGATACTCCGAGACTTTGACCTCGATCGTGTCGCCTTGCGAAATAGCCACGCCCACTTGGCCATCCATGGTAGCCATCGCACCGTCGTCCCGGCTCGTCAACGTCACTTCGATTTCCGCTTCAGCCGGGACAATCAACGGACGATGAGTAAGTGTGTGGGGAGAGATCGGGGTCAACACCAACGACTGGACGGCCGGAGCCAAGATTGGGCCGCCGGCAGAAAGGGAATAGGCCGTCGATCCCGTCGGGGTGCTGATAATCAATCCGTCCCCGCGTAGATTTGTCACGAACTGGCCCTGAATGGCAATTTTCAATTCGATCATTCTAGCCAAGATGCCTTTGGCAATCACGACATCATTGAGGACTGCCCCCTGCGTCACTGTTTCTCCATGCCGATGCACATGGGTCTTGAGCATGAGCCGTTCATCCACAACAAAGTCGTTGGCAAACACTCGATCGAGCGACGGATAGAGATGCTCCAAACGAACTTCGGTGAGAAACCCCAGCCCGCCCATGTTGACCCCGAGAATGGGGATGCCTCGCTCGCCGGCAAGACGCGCCGCATTCAACATCGTCCCATCGCCGCCCAACACCAGCAGCACATCGGCCTGGCTGGCCAGCTGGGTTTTTTGAATACCCCCGGTCTCGCCGAGCAACGCCGCGGAGGTTGTATCCAAAATCGCAACAATGTTCTTTGCCCGCAACCAAGAGACAACGCTTTGCAGTGTTTCCTTAACCTCAGGGAATTTGGGCTTTGTGAGAATGCCGATGCTCTTACGTTGCATAGCGATACCCATGCGTCTTCGGTGGAGTGATGCGAGGTGCGGGATTGTATCGAGACAGTTCTCAGACTGTCAACGCAACACCTACGCACGGACATCATTACGATGCGATGGCAAGGCCGCATGCTCACAGCCGTTTCACAACGCTGTCGGATTCGCTGGCAACCTTGACACTCGAAAATGCGGTAGTTAGAATTAGGCCAAGATTTTCCATAAGTTCGCACAAACCGGTTGCGCAGTTTAGATCAGACCATAAGGAGGCAGGATGTTCGAACGATTCACGGATAAGGGTCGGAAGATCATCATCCTGGCACGGGAAGAGGCCGAGCGGCACCAAAACGATTATCTCGGGACGGAGCACTTGGTTCTCGCGATTCTCCGTGAGTCCGACGGTATCGCCCTGATGATCCTGAAAAAAATGGGGCTCTCGACCGAACAGATCCGCCTCGAAATCGAGAGGAATCTTCCCGGCGGCGGAACCACGATGACATTCGGGGAAATTCCCTTCAGCCCACGCGTCAAGAAAGTGATCGAATACGGGGTAGAAGAAGCCAGACTGTTGGGCCATAACCACATCGGCAGCGAGCATCTCCTGCTCGGCCTCTTGCGAGAAGAAGAGGGAATCGGCGGAAAGATTCTGCGCAGCCTCGGAGCCAATCTGCTGACCGCCAGACAGCTGACCGTCACGTTCCTGAGAAAGTCCGCTCCGCGCGAGCGCGACCGGAAGAGCAATACACCGGCGCTCGACGAATTCGGACGGGATCTGACCCAGATGGCTCAAGAAGGCCAGCTGGATCCGGTCATCGGTCGTGCCGATGAAATCGAACGCGTCCTTCAGATTCTCAGCCGGCGCACCAAGAACAATCCGGTTCTCATCGGAGAGTCGGGCGTCGGCAAGACCGCCATCGTCGAAGGCTTGGCCCAACGAATTGTCCAGTCTGAAGTGCCGGACAATCTGTTGTCGCGGCGCGTCATTGCGCTCGACCTCGGTTCGCTGGTTGCCGGCACCAAGTACCGCGGTCAGTTTGAAGAACGCTTGAAAGTCGTCATGAAGGAAATCGTGCAGGCCGGCAACATCATTATCTTCATCGATGAGTTACATACCCTCGTCGGAGCCGGCGCAGCCGAGGGATCGATCGATGCCTCCAACATGCTAAAGCCCGCGCTCTCGCGCGGCGAAATCCAATGCATCGGCGCGACCACCTTGGACGAGTACCGGAAGCACATCGAAAAGGACGGCGCGCTCAAGCGGCGCTTCCAGCCAATTCACGTACAGCCACCAAGCATGGATGAGGCTGTGCTCATTATCCAGGGACTCCGAGACCGTTACGAAGAACACCATGGCGTCGAGATTTCAGCGGATGCCATCGTCGAAGCCGTAAAACTCTCCGACCGGTACATTACCGATCGGTTCCTCCCAGATAAAGCGATCGATTTGATCGACGAAACCGGCTCGCGCGCCAAGCTTCAGACCTACGCCTTACCGTCTGAATTGAAGGCCATGGAGCAAGAGCTGAAGAAAGTCTCGCGCGACAAAGAGCTCGCCATCTCAATGCAAAACTTCGAAGAAGCCGTGCGCCACCGTGAAGAAGAAGAGCGGTTGCGGAAACTGCTGGACGAGTCGAAGCGGGAATGGAAAAAGAGCCAAGAGAAGAACAAGCCGACCATCGGAAAAGAGGACGTGGCCTACGTCGTCTCGAAAATGACCGGCATTCCGCTCTTTAAATTGGAAGAGGAAGAATCGAACAAGTTGCTGCACATGGAGGACTTTCTCCATAAGCGGGTCATCGGTCAAAACGAAGCGATCTCGGCCGTGTCGCGCGCCATTCGCCGCTCACGGGCCGGCCTCAAGGATGCAAAGAAGCCGATCGGCTCGTTCATTTTCATGGGCCCCACCGGCGTCGGCAAAACCGAGCTGGCCAGAACCGTGGCGGAATTCTTGTTCAACAGTGAAGACGCCTTAATTCGCGTCGACATGTCTGAATATCAAGAAAAATTCACCAGCTCGCGGCTCTTTGGAGCCCCTCCCGGCTATGTCGGCTATGAAGAAGGCGGACAGCTGACCGAGAAGGTCCGCCGCCGTCCATATTCCGTCGTGCTCTTCGACGAAATCGAGAAGGCCCATCCAGACGTCTTCAACGTGCTGCTCCAGGTTCTGGACGACGGCGTTCTGACCGACAGCCTCGGCCGTAAAGTGGACTTCAAGAACACCGTCATCATCATGACTTCGAACATCGGGACGAAGATGATTCAAAAGGGCGTGTCGCTGGGTTTCCAGAGCACGGAAGGGGAACAGGCGAGGAGAAAGAAAGATGAAGTGATGGGTGAGTTGCGCCGATCCTTCAGCCCTGAGTTCCTGAATCGCATTGATGAAGTGGTGATTTTCCATCAGCTGGACAAAGAACAGCTCTACATTATTCTCGATATCCTGGTCCGCGAGCTGAATTCGCGTCTTGTGGAGAAGGGTGTCGAGATCGAGCTGGACGATGAAGTGAAACAATGGCTGATTAAAGAAGGCTATGAGCCGCTGTATGGAGCCCGCCCGATGCGCCGGACCATTCAACGCGCCATCGGCGACCCACTTTCCGACGACCTCATCAGGGGGCGTTTCAAGGACAGCCGCAAGATCAAGGTTGTGCTTCGTGACGGGGCACCGGCCTTTATCGAGCAGGAGACGATGGCCAGCGTATAACCCACTCATTGGGATACGCGCGCTCAACAGACTATGAGCCATTCAGTTGCACCCCCTGCGGTCGATGACCGTAGGGGGTGCATGCTTTTCAGAGACAGATTGTGGTAACTCTACAGCGTTATGGCAACAAGCCTATCCGTTGAAATCGGACATGCCACCCCATGGATCCCATGCCCGATACTCGGGATAGAATCCTCCTGCGACGAAACGTCCGCCGCCATACTCAGCCCTGACGGAACGGTCCTCTCGAACATTGTGTCGTCACAGGACTCGGTCCATCGTCCATTCGGCGGTGTAGTGCCAGAACTCGCCGCACGCACCCATCTGAGCACCATTGATCGAGTAGTTCAGGCAGCGCTGGCTGAGGCACGTCTCTCCAGACATGACCTAGGGGCCATCGCCGTCACACAAGGACCCGGTCTGGCCGGTGCGCTTCTAGTCGGACTCAATTACGCCAAAGGGCTGGCCTATGGATTATCGCTTCCACTGATCGGCGTGAATCATCTTGAAGGCCATATTGCCTCCGCCTGGCTAGCAGACCCTTCCTTCCCATTTCCCTGCATTGTTCTGGTTGTATCGGGAGGGCATACACACTTATTCAGAAGAGACGCCGACGGACGAACCGTCTTACTCGGCTGCACGAGAGACGACGCCGCCGGTGAAGCCTTCGACAAAGGGGCACAGATGCTCGGGCTAGACTATCCGGGCGGTCCAGCCATCGATCGCCTAGCACGTCAGGGCAACCCCAAGGCCATCCGCTTCCCCCTGTCTCGTTTACAGAAAAGCAGTTTGGAATTCAGCTTCAGCGGGCTGAAGACCTCGTTGCTTTACCGGCTTCGCGAAATGGACGCAACAGCGCGCGCCGCTCAATCGGCAGATCTTGCAGCAGGGTATCAGGAGGCTATCGTCCGTGTGTTGGTCGATCGAGCCTTTGTGGCGGTTCAGTCATCCGGCGTGACTGCATTGGCGGTAGTCGGAGGAGTTTCCGCCAACTCACGACTTCGCGCCTTGCTCACCGCAAGAGCCCAAGCAGATGGAGTTCGACTCGCGCTGCCACCGATGGCCTACTGCACCGACAATGCCGCTATGATTGCTGCCGCTGGAAGACAGTTGCTCCTGCGCGGGCATCAGCCATCCACCGACCTTGAGATTCTTCCATCCCTGCGACCGGGTGCATATACCGATCGCACAACCGTTCACGCCCGGTAACCAAGAGGCCGCTTATTCCCGACATACAGGGCAAAACCATCGGGCTCCGTGCCAGCCAACTCGATGCGATAGAACATCTCTATCGGCGGCGGAATGCCGTCGATGAGGTCCTGTCACTCGAACTGGCTACAGAGCTTGCGAAACTCTCGGCTGAATACCGACGTCCGATCTCGCTCCTGCTCACTAGGCGCGGCGTCGTCCAAGAAATCATCGTGGGAACCGACATGGTGTTGTCACCCACCACACTATCGAAGTTTCGCGCGGGCCCTCGTTCACTGCGAGGACTTCGACTGATTCGAACGCAACTGCAAGACCGGCCTTTGAGCCAGGAAGATCTAACCGATCTGGGCTATCTACGACTCGATCTGATCGGCCTCCTCACCGTATCGCAACATGGTACCCCTGGGACGTTCTATCTGGCGCATCTCCTGCCGCAAAATAAATCGGGGCGTCTCTTCGAGGTCCTCAAGCCGACTCCATTACAGGGATGCCCCATCGTCTTCGATCAGTTCATAAAAGATCTTGAAACGGATTTGCAGGAAGCGCTCACGCATCACGCGGTGACGAGCGGAAGCGAGTCAGCCATTCTGGTCAGCGCATCGTCGCAAGGCCGGGCAGAGCAAGAAGAACGGCTGGCGGAACTCGCTGACCTTGCCGTCTCTGTTGGCGTCGCCGTAATCGACAAGATGGCGCAACGGATCGCCGACGGCCATCAGCGATATCTGCTGGGAAGTGGAAAACTGAAAGAAGTACTGATACAAACCCTGCATAAGGGCGCGGATATGGTCATCTTTGATCAAACGCTTACTCCGGCCCAGGCCCGAGCGATTGCCGAAATGACGGACATCCCAATCATCGACCGGACCCAACTGATCCTCGATATTTTTGCGCGCCGTGCCCACAGCAGGGAAGGCAAGGTCCAGGTCGAACTGGCACAATTGCGTTATCTGCTTCCGCGACTCTCCGGACAAGGCACACAACTGTCGCGCCTCGGCGGAGGAATCGGAACGAGAGGCCCGGGAGAAACGAAACTGGAAACCGATCGTCGAAAAATTCGCGATCGGATTACTCACCTGGAACGCGAAATCGAACAATTCTCCAAGCATCAGGATCAACGGCGCGCACGCCGAGACCGACAGGGACTTCCAGTCCTCTCCTTCGTCGGGTACACCAATGCCGGGAAATCGACGTTGTTGAACATTCTCACTAATAGTCATGTCTCGGCGGAAAACCGCCTCTTTGAAACTCTGGATACCACCAGCCGCCGCTTGCGCTTCCCGCAAGACCGCGAAGTCATCGTGACCGATACGGTCGGATTTATCCGCGATCTTCCCAAAGAACTGGTTGGAGCCTTCCGGACAACGCTGGAAGAACTGCGTGAAGCCGACTTATTGCTCCATGTTGTCGATGCGAGCGCGCCCGACATCGATGTCCAGATGAAAGCCGTCATGGATATTCTTGAGGAGTTGGATCTCGACAAAATTCCGCAAGTCCTCATCTTCAATAAATGCGACCGGCTTCCCGCCGCTCAAGCCGAAACCCTCTGCCGCCGTTATCAAGCCATCGGCATTTGCGCGTTGGATGCATCCACATTGCGGCCGCTGATCGATCACCTTGCGACGCGCGTCCATACCATGACCAGCACCGAAGAACCGGATTTGCCTCCCCGGACGGCGCCGGATCCTGCACTTGCATCTCCCAATTAACCGCGGCAGAATCGCGACACTTTCAATGAACGCTCATTCGCGCCGTCATTCATCAGCCACAACACGCCCGGCCACGCTGGCGCGCTTGCTGCTCAAGCACCAGCCAAAGGCCGAAATGGAACTCACGCACCGATCGCCGTGGGAACTGCTTGTTGCAACGATTCTCTCCGCGCAATGCACCGATCAGCGGGTCAATCAAGTTACCCCAGCACTGTTCACACGTTTTCGTCGTCCACAAGACTTTGCCGCAGCCCCTCCACAGGAACTTGAAACGCTGATCAAATCGACCGGATTCTATAAAAATAAAGCCAAGCACTTGATCGGATGCGGCAAGGCTGTCACGGAACGATTCAACGGGATCGTTCCGCGGCTCATGGAAGAATTGACAACCATTCCAGGGGTCGGACGCAAGACAGCCAATGTCATTCTGGGAACCGCCTTCGGACGGCCGGCCATCGTCGTCGACACACATGTCAAACGAGTCGCGAATCGATTGGGTCTGACCACATCGGACAATCCCGAACGGATCGAACAGGACCTACAAAAACAATTTCCTGAAGCTCAATGGACCGCCGTTTCGCAACGCCTGCTTCTACACGGACGCTATATCTGCCTGGCTCGCAAACCTCTCTGCAACTCATGCCCGCTCTACGCAGAATGCCACTGGAAAGGAAAGCTCCCACAATGATTACCAGCATGACCGGATTTGGGCGACGACAAGGAGCTTGGCAGGATGGGCAGGTGACAGCCGAAATTCGATCGGTCAATCACCGGTTTCTGGAAACCGGTCTGCGGCTGCCGAAGACCATGAGCGCGCGCGAAGAGCACATCAAGAAAGCCATTCAAGAACATTGCCGCCGCGGGCGCGTTGACCTCACGGTCCTCGTGCAGGGCGGACGGGGAGGAGCCCGGTCGCTGCAACTTGACGCTGATCTGGCGAAACAGTACCATCAGACCCTCCGAAATCTCCAAAAGACATTAAAGCTCAAAGGGTCAATCGACATCGGACTCCTGGCAGGATTCCGCGATGTCATTACAATTTCAGATCAGCCGGCCGACGATCCGAAGCTTGCCGCGCTCATTGAAAAACTGGTAGGCCAGGCGCTCCAAGACCTGGTGAAAATGAGGAAGAAGGAGGGCGTGCTCCTCGCGGCCGATATTCGATCTCGTATCGAGACCTTGCGCGGACTAAAGGCGCAAGTGGCGGCCAAAGCCCCATCGGTCGCTCAAGAAGCCTTCGATCGCATGAAACATCGACTGGAGAAACTTCTGACGGCTGAGATCCCGGATGTGGCCAAGCTGCATCAAGAGCTGGCAGTCTTTGCCGATCGCAGCGACATCACGGAAGAATTGGTCAGACTCGATGCACATATGATACAGTTCGACCACACGCTTCAGAGTTCGGAGTCCGTGGGCAAAACACTGGACTTTCTCCTGCAAGAGATGGGGCGAGAGGTCAATACGATCGGCTCCAAGGCCAACGATGCCACCATCACGGCATCGGTCGTACAAATGAAAGCCGAACTAGAACGGATCAGAGAACAAATTCAGAACGTGGAATGATCAGCACCATGAGCACCAGTACGACGTCAACGGCATCCAATCCGCGTCCCTATGTTCCCGAGCGGCGGGGCATTTTGTTTATTATTTCAGCTCCATCCGGAACCGGCAAGACGACGCTCTGCAAACAAATTACCGCTTCAGTTCCTGGGATTTGGCATTCCATTTCGTATACGACCAGACAGCCGCGGCCCGGCGAAGAACACGGACGGGAATACTTCTTCATCGAAGAAAAGATATTTCAAGACATGGTGGCAAAAAATGAGTTCGTGGAATATGCCCATGTCTACGGCAATTGGTACGGCACGCCCCGTAAAGCTCTGATGGATAAGATGGAGCAGGGAATCGATGTCCTGCTTGAAATCGACGTTCAGGGCGCCCTGCAAATCAAGAAGAAGGTGCAGGACGCCGTCTATATTTTCATCCTGCCGCCTTCGATGGACACACTGCGCACCAGACTCCAGAGCCGGGCCTCCGATACACCTGAGGAAATTCAACGGCGGCTGCAAAAAGTGAAAGAAGAGGTGTGGAGTTACCGAGAGTATTACTACATCGTCCGCAACGATAATCTGGAGCAATCCCTCAGAGAGCTCCAGAGCGTGTTCCTGGCGGAACGCCTCAAGACCAAACGACTCGATATGCATTGGCTCGAACAGAATTTCATTCTTGAGAAAGAACCTAAACCGGGAGACCGCGACCTGTCTTCCATTGCCAAAGGGAGTATCACAGAACCATGATCGACATGCTCAATTTGTTGCCCCAGTACAAGCTCGGCCAGTTCGACTCACGCCACCGCTTGGTGATCGTGGCCGCACAGCGAGCCAAGCACCTGCTCCAGGGGGCGAAGCATTCCGGTGCCTCGCGCTTCACCAAGGAAACCACCGGCGCGCTCGATGAAGTGTTGCGCGGGGAGGTCAAGTACCTCATCGGCGAAGAAGCCCGCAATGCGATGAAGGAAGCCAAGCGCGGAAAAGAAGGCGAGACCGAGCGATTGGCCATGATGACCGGCGAGGACGCCAAAGAAATCAAGAAAGAGCTGAGCGTCTATGTCGACGACGCCGCCGTCAAGCCTGCTCCCGCGGAGGAGTGATCGTTGGATTCAGATATGACGCCAGGAGCGTTGGCCGGCAAACGGGTGGTGCTTGGTGTCACAGGGAGTATCGCAGCCTATAAGGCCGTGAGTCTTCTGCGCGCCTTGACTAAGCAAGGGGCTGGCGTCTCTGTTGTCATGACAAAGTCCGCCACCAAGTTTGTCACGCCGATGACCTTTGAGGTGTTGTCGGGCCAGCTGGTGACGACCGACCTCTTCGAAGCCCACCAGGAGATGAAGCACCTTTCCATCCCTGGCGAAGCCGATGCCATCGTGATCGCGCCGGCGACGGCCAACTTCATGGCCAAAGCCGCGCTTGGACTAGCCGATGACGTGCTTTCGACCATGCTGCTCACGAGTCGCTGCCCGCTGATTGTGGCGCCGGCGATGGACGGCGATATGTGGACTCACCCCACCGTTCAAGACCATGTCCGGATGCTTCGATCACGAGGGGTAATCGTCCTCGACCCGGAAGAAGGACCGCTCGCCTCCGGGCAAATCGCCCAGGGACGACTCGCCGCAGAACCGCGAATCCTGGAAGCCATCGAACGCATTCTCTTTCCGCTCACTGATTTGAAAGGGCAGCGCATCCTCGTCTCAGCCGGTCCAACTCAAGAAGCGCTCGATCCAGTTCGCTACATCTCCAATCGCTCATCGGGGAAAATGGGATATGCCATCACGGAAGCGGCAAGAGACCGTGGGGCCGACGTCATCCTTGTCAGCGGCCCCACCGCACTGACGCCTCCTTCTGGCGTACGGGTTATTCCAATTACCACGGCCAACGACATGGCCGAAGCCTTGTCGGCGCATTTCGACTGGTCCACGATCGTTGTAATGGCGGCGGCTGTGGCAGACTTTCGTCCCAAAGACCCTGCGGCACAGAAAATCAAAAAAGGAACAGAAGCCATTCCGGCACTCGCACTCGAACGAGTCCCCGATATTTTGGCAATGATTTCGGCCAAGCGTACCTCTCAAATCCTCGTCGGTTTCGCCGCCGAAACCCAGCATCTCGTCGAACATGCCACCCAAAAACTCACCGCAAAGGGCCTCGACCTGATTGTCGCCAATGACGTGACGCAGGCAGACGCAGGGTTCGGCAGCGACCGGAATGCCGCGATGATTCTTTCCCGCACCGGAATTCGGCACACCTTCAACCTCCGCCCAAAAACACAATTAGCTCACGATATCCTCACAACCATTGTAGAATTTGCGAAGGACAAACCTCGCAAACCGACTCCGGCTTCCGCACAATAGGAGCCTCAATGGCATCAGGATCCCGGGCCACTGCCGCTGAAATCGACCGCCTTGCCACGACTCTGGCGAAAGATCCTACCTCTAAGGCCTTTATTCCATTGGCTGAAGAATATGCCAAGGCCGGCATGTGGTCCGAAGCGGCGGGAGTCCTCGAAGACGGACTGAAATACTATCCTGGATTTATTACGGCGATGGTCGCGCTCGGACGGGCTTATGACCAGCTGAGTCAGCCAACCAAGGCCAAGGCAATCCTGGAAGAAGCGATCAAGATTAGTCCGGAAAATCTTCGGGCGCATCGAACCTTGGCGAAAATTTACGCCGCCGAAGGGGCCTCCGTCGAAGCGCTCCGTTCATGCGACGTCATTCTGGCCCTCAATCCACTCGATCAAGAATCGCTCTCGCTGCGCGCCGCCCTCGGCGCCGCTATTCCGAATACATCCGACGCCCCACCGACTCCACCGATAAAATCGCTGCCAGCTGCGCCTCAGGCTGCGGTTGAAACGTCTGTGCCACTTCCATCGACGATTGCAGCCTTTGCCCCTCTAGCTCACGAAACAGCTGGCACAGATTCAGCGGTAGAATCGGCCTTGCCTGACATCGTCGGCGATGCGACTGCCGCCATGGCGCTCGCCCTTGAAACCGACCAACCTCAGACACAAGAATCCCCAGTCCAAGAGCTGTCGCCCAGTGACGCGATAGTCATGCAAGAACTCGCCTCCGAGCAGATGTCATCGCCGGCTCCATCGCGGAACCAGGCAACCATCCATCGACTGGAGCAGGTACTGCAATCCATCCACACTCGCCGCCGCGACCGGCCATCTCCAGAAGCTACCGCAACCTCGTCTCGATCCTAACCAAAGGTTTGACCCTCTCTGGCGGGGCTGCTAAAATGCCGCCGCTGAACATTGGGGTCGTCCCATCAATTTGTTGTGTCACTTCGGAGGCAGTGCGTACCTGAAATGGTTCGGATCCTTGTGCTACATGGCCCCAATCTCAATCTGCTTGGAACTCGGGAGCAATCGATTTACGGCACAACCACGCTGGATGAAATCGATACGGCGATTGCGCAGGCCGCCGAAAGCCTGAATATTGAAGTCGATACCCGCCAGTCGAATATGGAAGGGGAACTGGTCACCTGGATTCAAAAGGCGAGAACCGGTTACCACGGGATCATCATCAACCCGGCAGCCTACACCCATACCAGCGTGGCCATTCGGGATGCCCTGGCCGCCGTCGCGCTGCCGACCGTGGAAGTGCATCTCTCCAATATTTACCAGCGGGAAGAATTCCGGCATCGGTCATACATTGCAGGAGTGGCGATGGCGCAACTCTCCGGCTTCGGGCCGGCCGGTTATCTCCTCGCTCTCCAAGGGCTCCTGGAACATCTCCTAGAGCAAGGCATGACAACAGACGCGGCCGCGGCAAAACCCGCCCGCCGCACCCGTCGGCGAACAGCATAACCGCACTATCGATTCACCGTGTGAGGACGAAGGGAGTCTGCAGTGATTTCGACCGTTGATTTTCGTAATGGCGTGCGTCTCATGGTCGAAGGCGACCCATTTTATATTGTTGAATTTCAGCACGTGAAACCAGGGAAGGGCGGCGCGTTTGTCCGGACCAAGCTGAAGAGTTACCTGACTGGCAATATCCTCGATCGCACCTTCCGGTCCGGCGAACGGTTCGATGAGCCGGATCTTGAAGAGCGGGAGATGCAATTCCTCTATGCCACCGGCGACGACTACACCTTCATGGACACCGAAGCCTACGACCAGCTGACCTTTCCCAAAAATCAGCTGGGCGAAAACGCCGACTTGATTAAAGAAAACATGATCGTGAAGATCCTGGTCTATGAACATCGGCCCATCGATGTGGAACTGCCGAACTTCATCGAACTCAAAGTCGTGGACGGCGAACCTGGCGTGCGCGGCGATACCGCATCGGGCGGCACGAAGCCGGTCATCGTCGAAACGGGAGCAACGATCAAAGTTCCCCTCTATCTGGAGGTAGGCACCGTGATTAAAATCGATACCCGCACCAGATCCTATGTGGAGCGCGTCCGGTGAAGAAGCGGCAATCGGCGCGTCCGAAGAAAAAGCAGCCTCGCCCAATCGTGCTGCCCCAGTCGTTTCCAGGAGCGCAGGCATCGGCCGACACGATCTTGACCGGCACCCAGACCAAGCAAATCCAAGACTTGATCGATCTGCTCCGCCGAAACAATTTGACCGAACTCGAACTCGAACGGCAGGGCGTCCGTATTCGCGTGCGGCATGAAGTCGGCATGAAGACCATCACCACCTCGGTACAAGAGGCGGCCCCAGCCGCAGCACAGTCCGGCAGTCAACCGGCCGCATCCTCCGGCCCCACGGCGGAAGAGACTGCGGGAATGGTCACCATTACCTCGCCAATCGTCGGCACCTTCTACCGGTCGCCATCGCCCGATGCCGATCCCTATGTGGAAGACGGGGACTACGTGAAAAAAGGCCAGGTGCTCTGCATCGTCGAAGCCATGAAGCTCATGAATGAAATCGAATCCGAAACCGACGGGCGTATCGTGAAAATCCTGGCGGAGAGCACGAAGTCCGTCGAATACGGACAGGCGCTGTTCCTGATCGATCCCAAAGCGACTCAATAGTCCGCCGTCGATACACCTCGGAGTGCCTACGTGTTCAAGAAAGTCCTGATCGCAAATCGTGGAGAGATCGCCCTCCGGGTCATCCGCGCCTGCAAAGAACTCGGCATTAAGACGGTCGCCATCCATTCGGAAGCGGATACGGCAAGTCTGCATGTCCGCGCCGCCGACGAAAAAGTCTGCGTGGGCCCGGCCGAAGCCGCTCTCAGCTACCGCAATATTCCCAACGTTTTGAGCGCCGCCGAAATCTCCGGCGCCGATGCCATTCACCCTGGCTACGGCTTCCTCTCGGAGAATGCCCACTTCGCCGAAGTGTGCGAATCCATCGGCATCAAATTTATCGGCCCCGCATCCGAACACATCGCCATGCTGGGCGACAAAGCCAAAGCGCGCGAGATCGTCATGAAGCGCGGCCTTCCCGTCACTCCCGGCAGCCCCGGCGAACTCCGCAGCGAAGAAGAAGCACTGCAAGCCGCGCAGAAAATCGGCTTTCCCGTCATCATCAAGGCCACGGCCGGCGGCGGCGGGCGCGGCATGCGCGTCGTCAACAAAGCCGAGGACCTGGCCCGCGCCTTCCAAGCAGCGCAGGCCGAAGCGAAGTCGACATTTGGCAACGAAAGTGTTTACCTCGAACGCTATTTTCTTGAACCGCGCCATATTGAAGTGCAGGTCATGGCCGACCATCGCGGCCATGTCATCCACCTGGGCGAACGAGATTGCTCGATTCAGCGGCGTCATCAAAAATTACTGGAGGAAACGCCCTCGCCGGCGATCGATGAAAAGCTACGCAAGGAAATCGGGCGAGTGGCCGTTGAGGCCGTCAAGGCCGCACATTACCGCAATGTCGGTACCGTTGAATTTCTCCTCGACAAAGACCGCAACTTTTTCTTCATGGAAGTGAATACCCGCATCCAGGTCGAACATCCGATTACTGAAATGGTGACCGGCGTCGATTTAATCAAAGAACAAATCCGTCTGGCCGCCGGTCTCCCCTTAACGATGCGGCAGCAAGACGTCGTCATGAACGGTCACAGTATGGAATGCCGGATCAACGCTGAAGACCCGGAAAAGTTCACCCCTTCGCCCGGCATCATCACCAAATACAGCCCGCCAGGAGGATTCGGCGTGCGCGTCGATTCCGTGATGGAGTCAGGCTCGGTCGTGTCGCCTTACTACGATTCAATGATCGCGAAACTAATCACCCACGGCCGCGACCGGCAGGAATGCATGGCCCGCATGCGCCGCGCCCTCGACGAATTCGTCATCGAAGGCATCAAAACCACCATTCCGCTCCACCGCCGAATCCTCGACGACCCCGACTTCCAAAAAGGCCACGTCTCCACGACGTTCTTGGAGCGGTTCTTGGCAAGCTAGCCAGGCCTTACGACTCTCAGATTCCTAATTGACAGCCTGCTTCCAGGCCTATATCATTTCGTATATACATCAGTCTCTACGAGAGAGGGGTTATGTCATCAAAGAAGACCAGGCTGTTCATGAGCGGAAATAGCCAGGCGGTCAGAATTCCACGTGAGTTCCAGCTAGAAGGCGATGAGGTCGAAATTCAACGCCGGGGGAATACGCTCGTCATCAGGCCCAAAAAACTCTCCTGGGATCCCCTCATCGACAGTCTTAAAGAATTCTCTCCCGACTTCATGAAACAGGGTCGCCAACAATCGGTTCCCCAAAAAAGAAAGCGGCCGTTTGCATGAAGTTGATGCTGGATACCAATATCTGCATCTACCTCATCAAGCAACAACCGCCTTCCGTGCTCGAGCGATTCCTCTCCCACCAGGTCGGAGATATTGGCATTTCCAGTATCACCGTGGCAGAACTCGACTATGGCGCAAGCAAGAGCCGGCAAGCATCGAAGAATCGCGCGGCGCTCGAACAGTTTCTTGCTCCATTGGATATGGCATCCTTTGATCGAGAAGCGGCATCGGCCTATGGAAAGCTTCGTGCGGCGTTAGAACAGAAGGGGACACCGATCGGAAATATGGACTTGCTGATCGCCGCCCATGCACTAAGCCTAGGGGTACGACTGGTAACGAATAACGGACGAGAGTTCAGACGAGTGCCAGGACTTAAAGTCGAGAACTGGGTGTAGCCAGGCATGCGCTGTATCCTCGACGACTCGACTTCAAAAATATAAAAGTTGTCTGAGTTAGGACCTCTTCAATGCAGATAAACTGATTGCGTTGTTTGATAGATAGGTAACCAGATAGCAAAATGGGCGCATCATCGAGAGTCGCAAACTCAACACAGTTAGTGTTTTGCAAAGAAAATGTCACCCCGGACTTGATAACTCGCCTTCTCGGCCTCATCCCCTCAAAATCCGTGAAAGTTGGGGATCTCGCCGAGCACGAGAATGGCTATCGGTACTCCTCCCATCTTGGTATCTGGAAACTAGATCTACCCAACGCAAGCTCAGATGACCCCGTCGAAGATCAAATCGGTCAATGGATTGAGCTACTCCAACCAAGATTGAACGCACTATGCCGGCTAAAAGAACTGGGGTATAGCCCGTATTTGGACTGCATGGCTAAAACAAGCACACTGTCTCTGTGTATTGAAGCTGAGCTACTTGGACAGCTTGGCAAACTCAACATCAGTCTGAGCATTTGGCTTTATGAACCATCTGAGGCGCCACCTACCCCTTAACTCGTTCCTACAAATAGCCACTACATCAGCAAACCGTGCGATGGGGGGATATATCGTCACGTAGCTTCTCTCGCAACCCATGCCACCTTCCTTCTAGATTCTTTTTCATCGCTCCGCTTACAATGCTTTCCTATGTCACCTCCGCATAACCGCCGTTCATTCTCAGGCCTCTACCTCATCCTCGATTCATCGGTCTGTCCTGTCCAGTCGCTCACTGGCGTATTCAGGCAAGCCGCAGAGGCAGGGACGACGCTCTTTCAATATCGCAATAAGACGGCCTCGATGAAGGATGCTTATGCCGAAGCCTTGCCGCTCAGAAAGATTGCGGCGGAGCTTGGGGTGACATTCATTGTGAACGATCGGTGCGATCTGGCCCTGGCAGTCGACGCGGACGGAGTCCATCTTGGCCAGACGGATTTGCCCTATGCCGATGCGCGCAAGGTCATGGGACCGGATAGAATCATCGGTCTGTCCACCCACAACGCCAAACAGGTCAAAGAAGCCGAACAGCTCAAGCCGGACTACATCGGCTTCGGACCAATCTTCAAACCAGCCTCAAAACAGGATCACGACCCAGTAGTGGGGGTGGAAGGACTTCGTCAGATTCGAACTCTCACGTCACTGCCTCTGTTCGCAATCGGCGGGATCCAGCTAGATCAGGTTACGCAGATGATGCAAGCTGGCGCTAATGGAATCGCGGTGATCTCTGCCGTGCTGAATGCGCCGGACGCGACGAAGGCCGTGAAAGATCTTATCGCGCAGATGTCGTAATCAGGCCGGCGAGCTGTTTGATCGCAGCTGTCTTCGCAATCTTCCTCACCGCACTTATCCATTCACCATCATGCGTACTCACGTAGGGGAGAGGACCGATCATCGGCACCTTGGTAAATTCTCGCAACAACCCTATCGTAGAACGCTCCTGTCGTCGTGCCACCGCAGTCTTCACCGGCATCACCCGATTCAGCATCAGTGCGACAATCGGGATCTGGCGCGCGCGTAGCGCCATAAGCGTCAGCAGAGCATGATTCACCCCGCCAAGTCCGGTTCGTCCAACCATGATCACAGGAACTTCCAGTTTCTCGATCAAGTCCAGCACATCCATTGTTGGAGTTATCGGAACCTGCACACCGCCCACACCTTCAATCAGCATCAGATCGTGCTGCCTATACAACGTACGATACGCCTGCACGATGGTCGAGATCTTAATGGTCCGCCGCTCACCCCTCGCGGCATCCAATGGCGCAACCGGAAGCCGAAAGGCATAGGGCCTAACAAGGTCGATGGAATCGGACACCTGCGCCGCCGCTATGAGCCGGCCAGCATCGGAAGGTTGATTCCTCACGACACCTGTTTCGACCGGCTTCATCACACCAACATCGATTCCACGTTGCGATAGATAGCGTGCAAGCGCAGCAGCGACCAGCGTCTTCCCCACACCCGTATCGGTACCGGTAATGAAGACGCTCGGGAACTGTCGCATGCCAGTCGGTTTACTCATACATCCCGGCTGTCGCAATTCCATACCTGGCCAGACACATCGTTGAGCTGCACCATATGCACAATCGTCCTCGCCACTTCTTCAATAGCCGGTGGACGGTGGAGCGCATGATCCAGCCAGCCGGAATCATCAGGCATGGCTCCTTCGGAGAGTCCAGTCTGATGCCAGCCCGGCAAAACCATATTCACACGAATATTCTGCGGCCCCCATTCTTTCGCCGCCGTTTTGACCAATCCCGTCAATCCGGCTTTCGATGCCGCATAGGCCGCCTGTCCCGCCTCGCCGTGAAACCCTGCGTGCGATCCGATCACGATGATCGAGCCGCCCCCTTGATCGATGAGCGACGGGGCCATAGCTTGCAGGCACTGGAATGCGCCCGTCAGATTGGTCTCAATCACAGCGGCCCATCGATCTTCTCGTTGGCGCAATAGCAAACTGCTCACGGCAATCCCAGCGTTGCACACATAGGCCTGTGGCTTCGGAGTTCGATGGTGGAACGAATCCACCATGCGACGAACCGCCTCGGCGTCCCGAATGTCCGCTTCATACAGATCCCCACAGCCCCCCGTGACATGCACAGCACGCAACGTCTTCTCGGCTTCTGCCTTGCCCGTATGGAAATGCACCCCGACATACCAGCCCGCCGCCGCAAAGGCGCGGCAGACCGCATAGCCGATGCCGCCTGACGCTCCTGTCACTAAGACCGAGCGTTGCTCCGGCTTCCTCGTCGTCGATTTGGCTTTGGGTAACGGTGCCATGGCGAACGGATTATGTCGGCAGCCATTCGACAACGCAAGCCTGTGAAATCCGTATCGGTCCATGCCTTGCCGCCTCCTCAATGCCTATGGTACGGTCCATCCAACAGAGGAGGATTCCGATGCCGCACCGTCTCCACATCTTGCCCCAGACTCTATCGTCACTCGCGCTGACCGCCGTGCTGCTCGCCGCCGGATCATTCGCGCCCGCACCGCTGGCGGCAGAAGACTCCTCACACATTGCCCAATCCGCCGACTACTTTCCCGACCAGATTGGCACCCGCTGGCAATATCGTGGGCAAGTTTCAGAGGGCCCCGTCCAAGTGATCGATAATAAGTTTTTCAACAACACCTCGTCGGTAACCGGCACCAAGAAGCTCAACGGCGTGACCGTAACGGTATTCCACGATACCAACCCAGGTAATCACGGCGAATCCGACAGCTACTACCGTCGCGACGTCGTCGGCATGGTGTACTACGGATCCGACCCCGGCACGCCGCTCGAAAAACAGATCGTGCCGTATCAGATTGTCCGCTTTCCCATGACGGTCCCATCCACATTCCAGCAATTCGACCGAAAGGATCTCGACTTCGGCAGCGACATGGATCGTGACGGCGTCAATGAGAAGGTCGATATGGTCAGCACCACCAGTGTGGTTGGTCGCGAAGCGGTGACGGTGCCGGCCGGCACATACCCAGATGCGGTCAAAGTGGAAGCCCGCATGACCATGGCCATTCATCTGTCCACGGGAGGCAAACCGGCTCGCGGCACGGACGTCATGACCGCCTGGTTCGTGAAGGGCATGGGGCTGGTCAAATATTTCGAGAAGCAGGAGCTATCGTCTTCCAAAGAAGATCGCGGCCTGGTGACGGAGATTACCGAAGAGCTGGAAGAGTTTACTCCGGCGCCGGCGCGCTAATCACTCCACGGCGTCAAACCCACGGCGCAGCGTGTTCTCGCTGATCGTCCGCGCCGTCATAAATTGCGCCAGATACTCATCGCCGCCGGCCTTCGCGCCGACGCCGGAAAGCCGGTGGCCGCCGAACGGCTGGCGTCCGACCAGAGCGCCAGTGATCGCGCGATTCACGTAGAGATTCCCCACATCGAACCGCTCGCGAGCCAGTGCCAGATTCGCCGGGCTGCGTGAATAGATCCCGCCGGTGAGGGCATAGCTCGTCGCGTTCGCCATCTCCAACGCCTCCGCCACGGACGCCGCCTTCATCACCGCCAGCACAGGACCGAAAATCTCCTCCTGCGCCAGACGATGGTCCGGCCTCACATCGGCAAAAACGGCCGGACCGACAAAATGCCCCGGCCCTTTCACCGATCGGCGAACCAGGAGCCGGCCTTCTCGTTCGCCTAGCGCAATGTAGCCCTCAATACGCGCCTTCGCCCTGGCATCGATCACCGGACCGACCTGAGTGCCAGGATCGAGCGGATCACCAATGGTCAGACTCACCACCGCAGCCTGCAGGCGTGAGAGAAACTGGTCATACACGCCCTCATGCACAATCGCTCTCGAACAGGCGGAGCACTTCTGCCCGGCGTATCCCGTAAAGGACGCCACCACACCCGCAATGGCTTCGTCCAGATCCGCCGTCTCATCCACAATGATCGCATTCTTGCCGCCCATCTCCGCGATCACACGTTGCACAAGGCGCTGGCCTGGACGAATCGTTGTCGCGCCAGCCAGCAGCTGCAAGCCGACATCTTTTGAGCCGGTAAACACGATGGTCGCGACCCCAGAATGTTCGGCTAGCGCCCGTCCAATCTCAGGTCCTCCCGGCAAACAGGTCAACACTCCCGGCGGCACGCCAGCCTCAAGCAGGATGTCCGCAAGCAGCCGGCCCATTTGCGGCGAGCGCTCCGACGGTTTCAGCAACACCGTATTGCCTGTGACCAGCGCGGCGCTCACCATGCCGGCGGGAATCGCGAGCGGAAAATTCCAGGGCGCGATGACCGCTGCCACACCGCGCGGTCCGTAGACGAGATGATTACGCTCTCCCGGATAATGGCTCAACTGAAGCGGGGAGGCGAACCGGCCCATTTGCCCGGCATAAAATTCGAGGAAGTCGATGGCTTCCGCGACATCCGCATCCGCTTCCCGCCAGGGTTTGCCAACCTCGGCGACCTCCCAGGCGGCCAGCTCATACCGGCGGGTGCGCATGAGCGCCGCCGCGTGTGTTATCACCGCAATCCGTTCCGATGCCGACCGCCGCCAGATCTCCACGGCCACTGCTGCCAACTCGACTGCCGCCGCCACATCCGCGGCCGTCGCACTCTGAACCAGCGCCACCACCTCATCGGGACGCGCTGGATTGCGCGATTCCATCATAGGTCCGGTCAACTGAAGCCCTCGATCTGGCAATAGCCGGCGAGACTCAACCTGCGCATGAACTTTCTCAATGGCTGCTCCCATTGCCGCTCGACTGACGCCCTGCGAAAAATCACTGTGCGGCTCATTCACAAAGTCGTCCACCGCGCGAGGAGCAGCCGCCTGAGAAACGGGTGAAATCGCCGGAGGAGTCAGCAGCAGACTCAGGGACTGAGACTCGACATACTCTTTGCGCAAAAACGATTCATTCGAGGTGTTCTCCAGTAACCGCCTGACGAGATAGGCCATGCCCGGCAGAAGACGTCCCACCGGCGTATAGAGCCTGACCCGCCTGCCATGCGCCGCCATCGCATGCTGGAACGGTTCGGCCATGCCGTAGATCATCTGATATTCGAGCGCGTCCGGCGGCACGCCCAGAGACTCCGCTGCGGCTTCAATTACCGCCAGGCTCCTGAGATTATGCGTCCCGAACGCCGGACGGATCGCCTCACGGTGTTGGAGCAACAACGGCACCAACGCTTCATAATTCGCATCGGTTTCAGCCTTGCGCTCAAACAAGGGCACCGGCCATCCCGCCTGCCGATAGCGAACGGTATCCGAATCCCAATAGGCGCCCTTCACCAGACGGACGGTGATCGGCACACCACGCCGCTCCGCCCATGCGATCATGTCGCGAATATCCTGCCCGGTCTCGCGATGATAGGCCTGCATGGCAACCCCGGCATGCGCAAACCCACGATAGGCGTCTTCGGTAAATAGCCGCCGGAAAATCTCCAGGAGCAGATCCTTGGTCTCGGCCTGCTCCATGTCGAAAATCAGCCCGCACGATTCGGCTGCCGCGAGATCCACAATCGGCCGTAATCTCGCCGCCACCATGCGATAGGTTCCGTCGGGATCGGCAGGGTCCAGCCGCGACGTGAGTGCGGAGATCTTGAGCGAGAGCTGCACGCGCGGAAGAGCCCCCAGATGATCCCGCTCCAAAAGAGCGGACAACGGCCAGTGGCAGGCGGCCAGGCTCAATTGGGAGATTGCCTCCAGGCAGCGATCGCGATACTGGTCGGCTTCACGGTCGCTGATTGTCGCTTCTCCCAACAAATCGACGGACCAAGCGCGCCCGTTCTTCCACAATCCGGCCAGGACAGGCACCGCCTCAGCAATCGATCCGCCGGCGATGAACGTCCGCGCCATCTGCTCAACCTGGTGACGGATCGACTTGCCGGTGATCGCAGCGCCCACACTCGTTGCGGCCAGCGCTTTGAGCCCCCACTGCAATCCGAATATATGACTGTGCATGGCGCCGAAATATTCCTCCGCCAGCGTCACAACCGCACGATCGGACGCAAGGGCAGGGAGCACATCGATGAAACGGAACAACTGCACCTTGAACGCAGGGTCTTTCATCGCCAGATTGATCATACTTTGCGACCACCAGCGCCCCTCAAAAACCGTCGGCGCGCGCCCAGCGGACAATTGCGCGAGATGCGCTCCGATACGCACGACAGCCGATTCAAACGAT
Source organism: Nitrospira sp. (assembly GCA_022226955.1). Taxonomy (NCBI): domain Bacteria; kingdom Pseudomonadati; phylum Nitrospirota; class Nitrospiria; order Nitrospirales; family Nitrospiraceae; genus Nitrospira; species Nitrospira sp. The sequence continues at coordinate 306,436 of CP092079.1, read as the reverse complement.
GGCGCACCAGTCGGCATAGGGCCTCCGGAACGGTGACTAGTCAGACCCCCATAGTATACGCGGAACGCACGTCCGCCGCGCTCTGGGATTGCTTTCTGCCTCGCCGTATGCGCCGCCAGTTATAACGAAGAAGTAGTTGTAAACACTCAGGCTTTTCGCTACCATTGGCCGGATATGGGATGTTCGCCATGTGAGTCGCACAGCAGCCCTGCTGGACTGAATGAATCCACGCTTCAGGAGGATGAATGACCGTACCTGCTCAAGCCCTCTCGACCGATCGCGCCGGGTTTTCATACGTCAATGTTGTGTTGTTTTGCATCGTCGTCGCCGTGACCGTCATTGGCATTCCGCTCTACGGGTACTTTGTCGGCTTCACCCTCTTCGACTGGGTCCTCGCCTTCGTCATGTATATCGTTACCGGCATGGGGATCACCGTCGGATACCATCGTCTGATCGCCCATCAAAGCTTCGAATGTCCCGACTGGGTCAAACGCTGCGCACTCGTGGCCGGGGGCTGGGCGCTGCAAAACTCGGCGCTCATCTGGTGCGCCGACCACATTCGCCACCATGCCCGCACGGACACGGACGAAGATCCCTACAATGCCAGCAGAGGCTTCTGGCACAGCCACTGCGGCTGGCTCTTTTACGAAACGCCCCATCGCATCGACAAGTATGAAATCCGGTTGCGCCGCGACCCGGTGGTCCTCTGGCAACATCGCTATTATTGGGCCATCGTGGCCTCCGGATTGGCCTTGCCCTTTGTCCTCGGCGTATTGTGGCATCAAAGCTTGATCGGCGGCATCAGCGCGCTGCTCCTCGGCGGGCTCTTCCGCATGTTCATGGTGTTGAACTCCACCTTCACGATCAATTCGCTCTGCCACATGGTCGGCAGCCAGCCTCACGGCACGCAAGACAGCAGCCGCGACAGCTGGCTGATCTCCTTCGTGAGCTTCGGCGAGGGGTATCACAACTACCATCACACCTACGCGCGCGACTACCGCAACGGACCCAAATGGTATAACTTCGATCCTTCCAAGTGGATCATCTACACGCTGTCGCTCTTCGGCCTGGCGACCAACCTGCGCCGCCTCGATCCCACGGTCTTTTGATTTCCGTTCTAGCTTCCCCGGTCGGTCCATAGCAGCCTATGGTCCGACCGGCCCATTTCCTTTCGCCCGGCGCATCGCATATGATGATCACAAGATTGTGAACTCTTGTCTGTCGGCTGCAAGTCGGCACCACGATATAGCGGAGGATTGATCCATGGCAGACGAACATTCCCACGGAGCCCCTTCAGCTCCGCCAAAGGAAAATCTCATCCCCGGCGTGAAGCATGTCATCGCCGTCAGCAGCGGCAAGGGCGGCGTCGGCAAATCGACCGTCGCCTCCAACCTGGCCTGCGCGCTGGCGCTCACCGGCGCGAAGGTCGGCCTGATGGATGCGGATCTTTATGGCCCGAACATTCCCATGATGATGGGCAGTTCGAAGGGGCCGGAGCAACAAGACGGCAAGATCGTCCCGGTTGAAAACTACGGCGTCAAATTAATTTCGATGGCGTACCTGGTGCCGGAAGACGCGCCGCTAGTCTGGCGCGGTCCGATGGTCCATCAATATCTGCAAGCGTTTTTCCGCGATGTGCTGTGGGGCAACCTGGATTATTTGCTGCTCGACTTGCCTCCAGGCACCGGCGATGTGCAATTGTCCATCTCGCAAATGGTCCCGCTCGCCGGCGCCATTACCGTGACGACGCCGCAGGAAGTGGCGCTCTACGATGTCCGGAAGGGCATGGCGATGTTCCAGAAAGTGAACGTGCCGCTGCTCGGCATTGTCGAGAACATGAGCTCGTTCGTGTGCGGCCATTGCGGCGAACAGACCGACATCTTCTCTCAGGGCGGAGGCGAGCGGGCCGCGGAGAAGTTGGGCATTCCCTTCCTCGGGCGCATTCCCATCGACCCGGCTATTCGCGAAGGAGGCGATTCCGGCCATCCAATCGTCGTCGGCCATCCGGACTCTCCCCAAGCCGCGGCATTTCGCGATATTGCCCAAAAGATCGCTGGAGCTTTGGGCGGGACGGAACAGAGCGGCTCGTCCATCGACAGCCTGCTGAAAAAAATCAAGCAGCCATTTACCAACAGCTAACCGAACGGCTTACAGCGAAGGAGCGGCAATGGGAGACTATGTGCGGGTTGCGAGTACGGCGGACGTGAAACCGGGTCATGCGGTCGTGGTTGAAGTGAAAGGCAAGACCCTCGCGGTCTTCAATGTCGACGGCGCCTTTCATGCCATCGACAATACCTGCGTCCATCGCGGCGGCCCCTTGGGCGAAGGCGATGTCCACGGGAATATCGTTTCGTGCCCTTGGCACGGCTGGCAATTCGATGTCACGACGGGAGAATGCGTCAAGAACCCGTCGGCAAAAGTTGAGGTCTATCCGGTCAAGGTCGAGGGCGACAATATTACCGTCCTGGCATAACTCACGCACACAGAAAGAGGACACCATGGCCACCACCGCAAAAGAGCAGACTGAAATTGCCGCAGCCCTCGTGCGGCTCTACGTGTTCTTAGCCCAATATCTCGATCGCTGCTTCGACGAAGCCGCCCGCAAAAGCTATCCGGACGCCGAGTTGCAGGCGCACCTGACAGAAACGCGCCGCCAGCTCATGGATATTCTCTCCGTCAACCCAGTCGTCAAAAAGAAACTCGGAGAAGAATGCGACCGCATTCTCGCATTGGGCGCGACCTGTTTGAAGTCCGGAGGGACAGATCCGCAAACCCGCGAGGCCGTTCACGCGGAACGAACGATTCTCAAAAGTAAAACGCTGGCCCTCAGCGATCTCGTTGCCGTGTTTCGCGCACTGGACTGAGATTGGCACGGCATGGGAACGGGCGAACTCGATCGGTATCAACTGGCGGGGCTGGACTATCGAGAACGTGGATTCAGCCGCCCTGTTGAATTCGAGCGGGCAGGAGATGGAGTTTCCGCGGTGCTGCGCTATGAGACGGCCCGCATCAACACCGAGCCGCATCCTGCGCAAGACACGGCGTTGCTCGCGTTGATTCAAGCTTTACAGGCGCAGGGCTATCGACAGCTCAGAACCCAAGTCAGTTTCCGCAACGGCACGTATCTCGGCTCGCAGGAACTATGGGTTGAATATCCAGACCCGGCACCGCCTCTCAAGCCGGCAGGGTTCATGGCCAGAATTGCCGGATGGTTTCGGCCACATCGGACGGACAACACCGGATCATGAGCCTAATCTCCATCGACCAACTTCGCTCATCTGAGCGCCCGCGCTTGCCGGCTTGGTTCAAAGTCAACGCGCAGACCGGTCCCGATTATCTCGACATCAAGCAGACCATGGACCGGCTCAAGCTCCACACCATTTGCGAAGAAGCGCGCTGCCCAAATCGATGGGAGTGCTGGAACGCCCGCACTGCCACCTTTCTGATCCTCGGAGATATCTGCACCAGACGCTGCCACTACTGCTCGGTCGAAACGGGGCGGCCTCTTGCAATCGATCATGGCGAGCCGCAACGAGTCGCTGAAGCTGTGCAGGCGCTTGGGCTGCGCCATGCCGTGATCACCTCGGTGAATCGCGATGAGTTGCCGGACGGTGGCGCCGCGATCTTTGCGGAAACGATTCGACAGACAAAAGCGCTGAGCCCCGGCTGTACGATTGAAGTGTTGATTCCAGATTTTGAAGGGAACGATGCGGCGCTCGCAACGGTCTGTGCCGAGAAGCCCGAAATCCTCAATCATAATATTGAAACAGTCCGGCGATTGTTTCCCTCGCTCAGGCCGCAGGGCAAGTATCAGAGGTCTATCGAATTACTCGACAAGGCCAAGCAGCAGGGGATGACGACCAAGTCCGGCTTGATTCTAGGAATGGGGGAGACCCTCGACGAAGCTCGCGACGTCATGCGCGATCTGCGAACCGTCCAATGCGACATTATGACGATCGGACAATATTTACAGCCGACCAGAGCCCATCTGCCGGTCGCCCGCTATTATGATCCATCGGAATTCGCCGTCCTTAAGGAAGAAGGCTTGGCCCTAGGCTTTACCCATGTCGAATCGGGCCCGCTCGTAAGAAGCTCGTACCACGCGGAACAACAAACTCGTCACACGACTACGGCCTAGCGCCGCACGAAGCCCTCTCATCTTGCCGACGATGCCACTGCCCGGCGAAACCGTCTAAATTCATAGACAGATCAATCGCTTCAGTTTTAAGCCGATATTCCGAAAAATGATTAGAACGGATGGTCGGTCCGGTTTGGGCGACGGGATATGCTCTCCCATGCCCAAGCGCAATCTCGTCGAGCACGGCAGGAGACGTACAATGTCTCGTGGAAGGAGTGTCCATGTCCCTAGTGGAGGTCAAGGAAAGTTACAGCCGTTGTTGCGTGAACCCCAATTTTTTTGACGTATTTTACAAAAACTTTTTAGCCAGCCATCCGGCGATTGCCCCCATGTTCGCCAAAACCGAGATGACTAAACAGAAGTCCCTTCTCCGGCAAGGAATCTCCATGCTATTCATGCATATGGGAGGCAACGAAGTCGGCTCAACCGGCCTCAATCGAATCGGGGAAAGCCACAGCAAGAAGAAGATGAATATCGATCCCAATCTCTATGACTTCTGGATCAATTCCCTGGTGAAGAGCGTGAAGCAATGCGATGAGAAATTAACACCTGCGCTTGAGACAGAGTGGCGCAAAACACTGCGAAGCGGCGTCGATCGCATTGTGTCGTTCTATAACACATAAGCGCCACATCCTCGGCGATCTGCCATCTTGGGCCGCTGTCGGTTTGCGACGACGGCCCAATCGACACACACCTCTACTAGTTTGCAGCCAGCGCCGTCGCGATCAGTGCCTGGGCTTCATCTTGAATCCGTTTCAAATGTTCCTTGCCACGAAAACTCTCCGCATAGAGCTTGTAGACATCCTCGGTGCCGGATGGCCGGGCGGCGAACCAGCCTTGCTCGGTCGCGACTTTCAATCCGCCAATCGCCGCGCCGTTGCCTGGGGCTGTCGTCATCATGGCGACGATCTTATCACCGGCTAGTTCGGTGGCTTGCACTTGAGCAGGGGAGAGTTTTGAAAGAACCGCCTTCTGCGCGGAGGTGGCGACGGCATCGATCCGTTGATAGACCGGTTCACCCAACTCCTGCGTCAATTCCCGATAGAGTTGCGCCGGATCTTTGCCGGTTTTGGCCATCATCTCGGCCGCCAGCAAATCCATGATGATGCCGTCTTTGTCCGTGGACCAGACCGTCCCGTTCCGTCGCAAGAAAGACGCGCCGGCGCTTTCCTCGCCGCCGAATCCCAGTGATCCGTCGAGCAACCCGCTCACAAACCATTTGAACCCGACCGGCACTTCAATAAGCTTCCGCTTGAGCTTGCCAGCCACACGATCGATGAGACTGCTGCTGACCAGCGTCTTGCCGATGCCGGCATCGGAATTCCAGCCTGGGCGATTGGCAAAGAGGTATGAGATAGAGACCGCCAGATAATGATTCGGATTCATCAAGCCGGCGGTGCGGGTCACAATTCCATGGCGATCGTTATCGGCATCGTTGCCGAACGCGACATCGAAGCGATCTTTCAGCGCGATTAAATTCGCCATGGCATAGGGCGAGGAACAGTCCATTCTAATCTTGCCGTCCCAATCCAACGGCATGAAGCGGAAGGTCGGATCGACGGCCGGATTGACATTGTCAATATTCAGCCCATAGCGCTCGGCGATCGGCTGCCAATAGGCCACGCCAGACCCGCCCAATGGATCGACCCCGAGCCTGAGCCCGGCCGACTTGATCGCATCCATATCGATGACGCGACCCAAGTCACTCACGTACACATCGATGTAGTCATGCAAATGCGTAGTGGCTGCCTTTTTCGCTTGTTCATAGGGAAGCCGCTTCACCCCTTGGAGCCTGTTGGCGAGAAAAGCATTGGCCCGGTCTTCAATCCACTTGGTCACCTGGGTATCGGCCGGTCCGCCATTCGGCGGATTGTATTTGATGCCGCCGTCTTCCGGCGGATTGTGCGAGGGCGTGATGACAATGCCGTCGGCCAGACCGGATGTGCGGCCACGGTTGTAGCTCAGAATCGCATGAGAAATGACTGGCGTCGGCGTATAGCCGCCATCGCGATCGATCATGACGTGAACGCCGTTGGCCGCGAGCACTTCAAGCGCCGTGACAAACGCCGGCTCAGAAAGCGCATGGGTATCTTTTCCAAGGTATAGCGGCCCACTGGTCTGCTGAGAAGCCCGGTATTCGCAGACCGCTTGTGTGACTGCAAGAATATGGTGCTTATTGAAGCTTCGCTTGAAGGATGAGCCTCGATGGCCAGACGTTCCGAATGTCACTCGCTGATCGCGAGCCGCGGCATCCGGTATTTCAGCTAGGTAGGCATGAAGCAGTCGAGAGACATCGACCAACAGAGCGGGTGGAGCCGGCTGACCGGCCAGAGCATGAATCGACATACACCCTCCTTCATCATTAACTGGTTCTTCTCGTCAACCTGTATTTCATGCATGTACCTCTGGAAAACGGCGGTGTCAATCCAGATTGAACCCTGCGGCAGCCTGACATCGCTGAAATAACACAGGCTATCTCTCATCTTGCCTCAGCGCCGCGGAGTTGCTACACTGCATACTCCGTTATCATCATGCAAGGGGAGTTGCATGTCTCGTCGAGACGAGGAAACGCTTCTCATCGTCGCATCCGATCCTGCCGTTCGCAAAACACTGGCTGGCTACCTCAAAAACGACTACCGCGTACTCGGTACCTCAACAGGCCAGGAAGCCTGGACGACGCTCGCCAAAGAAAAAATCGATCTCATCTTATTCGACGAGACCGTCACCGATGTGCAGGGCGTCGAGTTCTTTCGAAATGCCCGTGTCCGCTATCCCGATATCGTGCGCATTCTCCTGACCGCCTCCCGCGAGCCGGCGCAGGTCATGAACATCATTCGGCAAGCCGCCGTGTATCACGTCATTCCGACGCCGTGCCCCCCATGGCATCTTCGCTTGCTCATCGACCGGGCGCTCGAAAGCCGGGAACTGTCGCGACGGCACCGGATGCTCAGCCGCGACCTGAAACTCTCCGACGGCGCCTTTCACAACCACACGGGAGCGCTCACCAAACTCATTCGCGACAGCTACGAATTCGATCAACTCGTCTTCGCCAGCGACGCCATGCTAGAGGTCTGCAACCTGGCCAGAAAGTCCGCCGCCACCGACCTGCCGGTGCTGATCGAAGGGGAGACCGGCACCGGCAAAGAGCTCATGGCGCGGGCCGTTCATGGATTCAGCGAACGCCAGGCCTTCCCGTTTCTTGCACAGAATTGCGGAGCCTTGCCGGATGCACTGCTGCAATCGGAGCTGTTTGGACATAAGCGCGGCGCCTTCACGGGAGCCATCGGCGACCGGCTGGGTCTATTCGTCGCGGCCGATGGAGGCACCGTATTTCTGGATGAAGTCTCTGAGGTCTCGCCGTCGTTTCAAGTCAGCCTGCTGCGGTTCCTGCAAGAAGGGGAGGTCAAACCCCTCGGATCGGAACGGACCAAACGCGCGAACGTCAGGATTATCGCGGCATCCAACCGGCCCATCAAAGACCTGGTGGCTCAAGGCTCCTTCAGAAAAGATCTCTACTATCGCCTCAGAGGATTTGAGTTAACCATTCCTCCCTTGCGCAACCGGACCGACGATATTCCCGTCCTGGCCGAGCACTTTTCGAGAAAGTACGCGGAACGGTTGAACCGACGGATCGCGGGAATCACGGTGCAAGTCATGCGGCAGCTGCAAGCCTATCCGTTTCACGGAAATGTGCGCGAACTGGAGACCGAGATCCGGCGCATGGTTGCGCTCGCCGGCGATGGCGAGTTTTTGTCGACCGAACATCTGTCCGACGATTTGGCGAAAGTCCTGCCTCTGGACCCACGGCGGAAAGAATTGAATTTGATTCATGCCGGCGGGACACTCAAACAAAAAGTTGAGCGCCTCGAAGCGCAAGTGGTCGCAGAAATGCTCGTGCGGTACCGGTGGAATCAAAGCAAAGTCGCCAAGGAACTGGGCCTGTCGCGCGTCGGCCTTGCGAACAAAATTCGCCGGTATAAACTGGCGGCGGCTCCTGACGCCACCGTCTCTCGCACGTAACCTGGATAACGGAGCGACCGCACGCTTCGCCTTGGGAGGAGACGACTCCTACGCTGCACACTCACTTTGCACCGCAGAAGAATTTGCAAAGTTACTTGCCACTCATTCTATACACTCGCACCGCTCCTCTTCCGCAAACTAGCCTCTCAAGCAATGTTTTTTGCGGAGAATCTTCGATTGCGCCAGTGAACGCCCCCTCGATCCCTATGTGGTTCGATTATTGCGATAGATCCATTCGCAGAACGACTGCATTGCGACTGACTCATATGGAGGACTTTCATCATGGCCAATTTGCTGTGGCTTCAAGGCGGAGCTTGTTCCGGCAACACGATGTCCTTCCTGAACGCGGAAGAACCGAGCGCGTGCGACCTCGTCACCGACTTTGGCATTAATGTGCTCTGGCACCCGTCGCTAGGCGTCGAGCTTGGCGACAATCTCCAACGCCTGCTGAACGATTGCGTCTCCGGGAACACGCCTCTCGATATCTTCGTCTTCGAGGGCAGCGTCGTGAATGCGCCGAACGGCACCGGAGAATGGAATCGCTTTGCCGGCAAGCCCATGAAGCAATGGGTCAAAGCCCTAAGTGGCGTCGCGACATTTGTCGTTGCCATCGGGGACTGCGCCACCTGGGGCGGCATTCCGGCGACCGCGCCGAATCCGAGCGAATCGCAGGGCCTTCAGTTCCTCAAGCGAAATCACGGCGGCTTTCTGGGCAAGGAATTCCGCTCCAAGGCCGGCCTTCCCGTCATCAACATTCCCGGCTGTCCCGCGCACCCCGACTGGATTACGCAAATTGTCGTCGCGGTCGCCACGGGACGGGGCGGGGAAATCGGGCTCGACGAACTGCAACGGCCCAAAACATTTTTCCAGAGCTTCACGCAGACCGGATGCACGCGCAATATGCACTTCGCGTATAAAGTCTCCGCGACAGAGTTCGGGCAGCGGAAGGGCTGTCTCTACTACGACCTCGGCTGCCGTGGTCCGATGACTCACTCGCCCTGCAATCGCATTTTATGGAATCGGCAATCCTCAAAAACCAGATCTGGCATGCCGTGCCTCGGCTGCACGGAACCTGAGTTTCCCTTCTTCGATCTCGCTCCCGGCACAGTGTTCAAGACGCAAACGGTCATGGGCATTCCCAAGGACTTGCCCACGGGAGTCGACAAGAAGGGGTACATCGCGCTCACCGGCGCCGCCAAAAACGCGGCCCCCGCGTGGGCCGAGCAGGATATGTTCATCGTCTAGTCGGCACACATTGGCCGTAGCGCGCCGCGCTGCAAAAGGAGATGCTCCATGGCTGTTCAAACACTCGACATTTCACCCGTCGGCCGCGTAGAAGGCGATCTTGACGTCCGCGTAGAAATCGACAATGGGGTCGTCACCAATGCCTGGACACAAGCGGAGCTCTTCCGCGGATTCGAAATTATTTTACGCGATAAAGACCCGCAAGCCGGCCTCGTGGTCACGCCTCGGGCCTGCGGCATCTGCGGCGCTTCCCATCTGACCTGTGCCGCCTGGGCACTGGACACCGCCTGGCAAACCACCGTTCCGCGAAACGCCATCCTGGCGAGAAACCTCGGACAGCTCGTCGAAAGCTTGCAGAGCCAGCCGCGGTACTTCTATGGACTCTATGCCATCGACCTCACGAATAAAAAATATCGCGGTAGCCGCTTCTACGATGAAGCCTGTAAACGCTTTGCTCCGTTTACCGGAACTTCGTACGAAACCGGCGTTACCATCTCAGGGAAGCCCGTGGAAATCTACGCCCTGCTTGGCGGCCAATGGCCGCACTCCAGCTACATGGTGCCGGGCGGCGTCATGTGCGCGCCAACGCTGGCCGACATTACCCGGTCGGTGTCGCTCCTGGAATACTTCAAGAAAAACTGGCTGGAGCCCATCTGGCTCGGCTGCTCCTTGGAGCGGTATGAACAGATTAAGACCTACGCCGACTTCAATGCCTGGTTGGAAGAAAGCCCGGCCCATCTCAACTCGGACTTAGGACTCTATTGGCGCATGGGCTTGGATATTGGGCTCGACAAATATGGAGCGGGACTCGGCAAATACGTGTCCTGGGGCTACTTGCCGCACGAAGACAAATATCAAAAGCCCACGATCGAGAGCCGCAACAGCGCGGTCATTATGAAAAGCGGCATTTACGACGGCGCCACCGGCATGCACAAACTCATGAGCCAGGAATTCGCGCGGGAGAACACCTCGCATGCCTGGTATGAAGAGGGCAGCGACAACGTCCATCCGTTCGACCGCACCACCAAGCCCAAGTCGAAGAATCACATCGATTTTAACGGCGCCTACTCCTGGGCCACCGCCGTCAGCCATATGGACATCGGCCGGTTAGAGGCCGGCCCGTTCGCCCGACAGATGGTGGCGGGAGGCACGCATGGAGAAGCCTGGCAACATGCGGACGGATTCATCCTCGACGCCTATAAGCAAATGGGCGGCGCGAGCCTGCACCTCCGCCAGCTTGCGCGCATGCACGAGACCGTGAAGTTATACCGGCAGGCCGAACGCTGCCTGCGTGAATTCCGGCTCAATGAGCCCTGGTACATCAAGCCTCAAGAGCGCGACGGCCGTGGGTGGGGCGCAACGGAAGCCGCTCGTGGCGCGCTCTGTCATTGGATCGAAGTGAAAGGCGGAAAAATTAAAAACTATCAGATCGTCGCACCGACGACCTGGAATGTGGGACCTCGAGATCATCAAGGCCGGCGAGGACCGATTGAAGAGGCGCTGATCGGCGCGCCGATTGCGGACCCGACCGACCCTGTTGAAGTGGGTCATGTCGCCCGGTCGTTCGATTCATGCTTAGTCTGCACCGTGCATGCGCACGATGCGAAAACAGGAAAGGAATTAGCCCGCTTTAAGATCGGCTAGGGGATTGGCCGCGGCATATCGCACTCGTGCGGTGATGCCCGGCGCCCAGCTCAATCTTGACGTGGGCCGATCCAGGAGGGATTCTTACGGCCTCGAGCCACAGAAGGGGGATCGAATGCGTCCCGAAGAAGAAGACCGCCTCCTAGGGAAGATCGCACACCTCTTAGAGAGCGGACTCAAGACACAGGTCGAACCGTTTCCCGAAACACATATCGAGTTCGCCAAGATTTTGGACGAATTGAGAGCGTTGCCCCAGGAAGACTTGCGCGCCAAACTCGTGATCGGAGGGTTCACCAACACCCCCTATGGCCCAGACCAAATGCGCTGCCTGGAGTGCATGTATTACTTGGTGCATAGAAAGTGGTGCGATCTTCCCGAACTCGCCGTGCCTGTAGAACCCGATTGGTGGTGCCGACTCTGGAGAATTTAACTGCGTCCTTTTGTTGAGGGAACGCAATCATGGCGACCGGCGACAACAGCCTACGAACTGTGCTGCGTGTCATGTTGCAAAGCGGCCTCAAAACCGAGATTGAGCCGCGGGCATACACCAGCGAAGAAGTCATCCGTCTCGTCGCGCACCTCCGAAGCCTTTCGCCGACTGCCTTCGCCGAAAAACTGACGGTCGCAGGCTTTACCCTCTTCCCCTATATTCCGCCTGACGTAGGAGACGACTTGCCGCAGTCGTGCGAGACCTGCATGTACTACGTCACGCACCGGCGGTTCTGCGAATTGCCCGAGCTGAACCTGCCGGTCGAAAAGGATTGGTCCTGCCGATTATGGAGAATCTAGCGACACCCGCCGAAACTATCGCCGTCATTGGATGCGGCAATCTCAACCGTCGCGACGATGGAGCCGGAGTCGTCGTCGTCCAAGCACTTCAGAAATGGGTGCGAGCCGAACAACCTCGCGGAGTCTCCGTCTACGATGCCGGCACCGGCGGAATGGATGTGATGTTCAAAGCAAAAGGCGCGACCGCGCTGATCATGATCGATGCCAGCCTCAGCAGTTCCCCACCGGGCTCCATCTTCCAACTCCCAGGTGAAGAAGTCATCAACCGCCCAGAGCCGGGCTATAGCCTCCATGATTTTCGCTGGCAGCATGCTCTATATGCGGGACGTCATATTTTCGGCAAGGCCTTTCCTCGCGATATCACGGTCTATCTGATCGAGGCGGAAACCGTCTCGCTTGGATTGGGACTGAGCCCTCAGGTATCCCATGCCGCCAACCGGGTTGCCGACATGATCAAGCAACTCATTCGGGACAAGACGAACCAGCTGCCTCACGCCGTTCCATTCGATGCCCAGTGCGCCACAGCGTCGGACAACTGCGCGCGTATGACCGTTCGGCAAGGAAATATTTTTCTCGACGCATCGACCTATGCCCGATACTTTCCCGGACTGGAGTGCATCGTACTGCTCAAGCAGGAACAGACGCTCTTGCTCTTGCCGGTGCGCCATGCGGCAGCCGGTGGGTTGCTGATGAAGGTGCGGAACGCCCAAGGCGACCGCGTCATTCACGCGCAAGAGTTTTTTCGCGGGCAGGGGTTAGACGATGACCGCGAATGGACCGGTTCTCTCCAATGGGATGACCAGCGTGCAGCCCTCGTGACAAGCTGGCCCATTTCCTCTTCGTCATAACCTTTGGCATACTGCCTGCGCGCAGCCCTACACTGCAAACTAAGTTTTCACATAGAAAATTCTATTGACATCTATATTCATCCGCTCGTACAGTGCGCTCGACATCGGCATTGACCATCTCTCGGAGCCGATCGCATGAACACCTTATCCGACGAACAAGTCAAAGCCGCACTTGCTGCCGCCGACGACCCCGGTTTATCCAGTCGCGACAAAATCGATCTCTTCATCGAAATCGCCATGGGGCTCCAACGCAAGCCTCGCTCTATCGAAGACCTGCACCATGCGATCGCTCTCTACGATCGCGCGCTCGAATATGCGGCAGATGAAACCGATCCGCTGCTGACCGGACGAATCCAAGCGCGCAAAGGCACCGCGTTGAATGCCATTCCTCACGATGGCACGGAGCATGTCGAACAAGCTCGCCAGTTATTTACCCAGGCGCTCGCGAACATTCGTGACGGCGGATCTCCGGAAGAGACCGCTGAAATCGAACTCAATCTCGGGCTGGCGCTGCACGCCCTCGCCGCATCGGGCCGCGCCCGCATGTCTGACGCCATCGGCGCCTACTTGCGGGCGCTGCGCACGTTTACACGCGACCGCTATCCCACGGAATTCGCCATCCTGCATAACAATCTGGCCACCGCCTACCTCTCGCTGCCGGCGACCGATCCAAGCGGCCATATGCGCGAAGCGCTCGCGGTGCAATCCTTCGAAGAAGCGCTCAAGGTGGTCACCCTCATCGATCAGCCGAACGAGTACGCCATGCTGCAAAACAATCTTGGAAATGCCCTGCAATATGCGTCGAGCAGCCACAGCGTGGACAATAATCTTCGCGCACTGGGCGCCTACGATGAAGCGCTTCGAGTCCGCACGGCCTCGGCGACGCCGCTGGAATATGCCAACACGGTCTCGAATAAGGCCAACGCCCTGCGAAACTTGCCCGATGAACCGGCTCATCCGGAACAGGGTAATCGGCGCAACCTTGAAATGGCGATGCAGTATCTCGAAGCGGCGGCACAGATTTTCCGCCGTTTCGGCGACAGCGGGAAAATGCGCGTCGCCGAAGAAGCCCTGGCCGAAATCCGGCATGACTTGCTGGCGCAACCGGCAAGTACAGCACCGCCAGCCACCCACAACGATCCCGCACACAGCGGCACAGCCGACCGGCATACAGACGACATTGTATAGGAGGGGAGCCATGACATTACTCAACGCATCGACCAATGACTTGAACCTGCTCAGCGGACTCTTGCTTCTGCTATTGGGACTCTTCACAGGCGCGCTCGGCGGCGCGCTCGGCGGCATCGTTGTCGGCGGCAGCGCGCTGGGCAACGAACTGGCCGCGATGATGGGAGCCTTTTTCGGCCCCGTGGCATCGTTGCCAGGCGTCCTAATCGGACTCGTCATGCTCGCGTTTCTCTTATAAACGGAGGCCCGCCATGTTCGATATGTTTTGCAATTCCGTTCAGCTGTTTTTGAAAGGAAAGCTGTTTCACGATCTTCCCAAAGTTGCGATGCTCGCCGGAGTGGGCATTGGACTGGCGGCGGCTATCGTGATCGCGCTCGTCAAGATGGGGTGCTCACTGTGGGTCGCTGTCGCCGCCGCCGGATTTTGCGCGGGCGCGCTGCAACCACGGCTGTTTCGAGACTTGAAATACCGATGAGGTGACCGCCATGTCCGAGCAAACCGCTCAACGCTCGACCATCGCACCGACGCTGCCTTCTCTCCTGGCCCCTCTTGAGCAGCTCGAGACCGTTGTGGACTCATGGGACGATTCCCGTCGGGCAACCGTGGCGGCGTTGCGGCACGCAGTCGATGGGCTGCATAAGGAAGCCTTCGCCCGGCTCATCCGCGCATTCAAAACCGATCCGGCTGGCCTTGAAATCTTGAAGTCTCTCGCCGGCGATGAAGTCGTCTACGCGGTCCTCCGGCATCTCGAACTGGTCAAACCCTCGCTGCAGGAACGGATCGAATCGGCGCTCGCATCCGTGCGCCCCTTGCTGCAAGGGCATGGAGGCAACGTCGAACTCATCTCGCTCGACCCTCCGGATACGGTGCACATTCGCTTGCTCGGAGCCTGCGACGGATGCCCTTCGTCGAATCTCACCCTGACAGAAGGAATCGAAACCGCGATCCGCGCCCACTGTCCGGAGATTCTGACGATTAAGAAAATAGCCGGCGCGCACACCTCTCCCAACGGCCACCGCACAACCGCCTCACTCATCAGTCCTTTTTCGCTGAGCCGCGAGCAGGGGTGGGAAGCCGCCGCCTCGCTCGACGATATTCCCGACCGCGGCATGAAGGCCGTGGAGCTGCGAGGCCATTCGCTGTTGCTCAGCCGCCAGGCGCACCAAGTAACGTGCTTCCACAATGCCTGCGCGCACATGGGCATGCCGCTCGATATGGGACAGATTTCCGAAGGGATCGTGACCTGCCCCTATCATGGGTTTCAATACGACCTTGCGTCGGGAGAATGCTTGACCGCGCCGGAAGTGCAACTGGTGCCGATTCAGGTTCGAGTAATGGGCACGACCGTGGAAGTGCAGCTACAACGGTAGGGACCATGGCCATCTCGGTACGCCTTCATCAGCCACGACAACCGCTGTTGCCAGAACAGCATACGCGGCAACCGCTGCCACTGTGGGAAGGCACCGGCATTGCACTGGGCGACAGCCGGGACGAGCAGGGCTTTCCAATTCCCGTGACACCCACCACCCAGACATTGTTTGGACCGCGCGGCTGCTGCCTGTTTCAGAACAAGGGGCCGCTGTGGGTTGCCGATACCGGCCACCACCGTCTCGTTGGATGGCACACCTGCCCGCAAGCAAGTGACACTCCCGCGGATTGGGTGATCGGGCAGCCGGATTTCTATTCAGAGGGGCGCAATGCGAAAGGCGCTCCTAGTGCCGCCACCCTGAATGTTCCAACCGGAATGACCGCCTACGGCCAGGGCCTCGCGGTGGCCGATGCCTGGAACCATCGCGTATTAATCTGGCGGCAGGTTCCCATGGCAAGCCATTGCCCGCCGGATATCGTTTTAGGGCAAGAGACCTTCGATGCCGTACAGATCAACCGAGGACAAGCGACGGCATCGGCAAGCACTCTCTACTGGCCGTACGGCGTGGCGAGCTGGGACGATCGTCTGATCGTCGCGGATACCGGCAACCGGCGCGTGTTGATCTGGAACAGTCCGCCCACTCGCAATGGACAGCCGGCCGATCTGGTCTTAGGCCAGCCCGATTTCCACCAGCGCGATGAGAACGCCGGAGGCATGCCGTCACATGCCAGCATGCGATGGCCGCACGGCATTGCGCGGTGGGGCGAGCGTCTCTGCATCGCCGATGCAGGTAATAATCGCATTATGGTGTGGCAGACCTGGCCCGAGAATTCTGGGGCCAGCTGCGATGTGATTCTCGGACAGACCGATGCCGCGCAGGTGGATCATAACGGGGGCCGCTATTGGCCTCACGCCGGCACGCTGAATATGCCGTACGGCATCGCCTCGGCCAATGCCTGGCTGCTGGCCGCCGATACCGCCAACTCCCGGCTGCTCGGATGGCATGCGCGCGACCTCGCCAACGGAGCGCCGGCGAGACTGCTGGCCGGCCAGACCCAGTTCGGCATGAAAGGGGACAACCAATGGGCCTTTCCCTCGCCCGACACGCTCTGCTGGCCCTATGGCCTCTCGCTCGCCGACGGAACCATCGCCGTCGCCGATAGCGGCAACAATCGGATCATGATCCGGCCATTACATCCGGAGGCAGCGGCATGACCACCGCAGAACAGTTGCGCGCGCCGGATATCGCCGCCCTTCAGATTCGCGTGCAGGGTCTGGTGCAGGGCGTCGGATTTCGCCCAATGGTCTGGCGGGAAGCTCACCGGCTGCAGATCCGCGGCCACATCCGGAACGACGGCGCCGGTGTCCTGATCGTCGCGGTTGGAACATCCTCGCAGTTGGATGCATTCATCGATCACATCAAAACGCATCCTCCGATGCTCGCCAGAGTCGATGAGGTGCAGTGGGAACCGCTGCCGCTGGAACGCATTCCTCCGAACTTCACCATTCTCGACAGCACGGCCGGCGACGTGGAAACCGGCATTGTGCCGGACGCCGCAAGCTGCCCCGATTGCCTGCGGGAAATCTTCGATCCCTTCGCCCGCCGCTATCGCTATCCGTTCACCAACTGCACGCACTGCGGTCCACGATTGACGATTCAACAGGAAATTCCTTACGACCGGTCCGGCACCACCATGGCGGATTTTTCCATGTGCGCCGACTGCGAGGCGGAATATCGCGACCCCGTCGACCGCCGATTCCATGCGCAACCGATTGCCTGCCATGCGTGCGGACCGAAAGCCTGGCTCGAACGAGCCGACGGCAAACCCATCGCCTTCGACGTATTCTCGATGCTGGATGCCGTGGACGCCGCCTGCACGCTCCTTCAGCGCGGCCACATTCTCGCAATCAAAGGCCTCGGGGGATTCCAGCTGGCCTGCGATGCCACGCAAGAAGGCGCGGTGGCCAGGTTGCGCCGTCTGAAAGCCAGGGAGGGAAAACCCTTCGCGCTCATGGCGCGAGATCTCACCGTCGCCCGGCGCTATTGCCAGATCACCGAAACGGAAGAAGCGCTGCTGCAAAGCCCCGCCGCTCCGATTGTCCTCTTGCAGACACAGGCCGGCGCAACCGTGGCTCCATCCGTTGCGCCCGGCATGCGGACGTTGGGCCTGATGCTGCCGAACACACCGTTGCATCATCTGATGCTCCGCCGCATGGATCGTCCGATTGTGCTGACCAGCGGCAATCGCGCCGATGAACCGCAATGGACCGACAACGAAAGCGCCAAAGCCGGGTTAGGGCACATCGCGGAATACTTCCTCCTGCACGATCGCGCCATCGCGCAGCGAGTCGACGATTCGATTGTCGCCATGTCCAATAATCTGCCGCGCATCGTCCGCCGCAGCCGCGGCTATGCTCCGACGCCAATCCTGCTGCCTGACGGGTTCGGCCAGGCGCCTGCCGTGCTCGCGATGGGCAGCGAATTGAAGAACACGTTTTGCCTCCTGCGCCGAGGCCGCGCGATACTCTCGCACCATATCGGCGATCTCGACGATGCCCTAACGCACGCGGACTATCGGCGAGCCATCGCGCACTATGCCGGCCTCTTCGCCCATGCGCCGGACCTGATCGCCGTAGACCGGCATCCTGAATACCGGTCGAGCAAAGCTGGATACGCGCTCGCCGCCAAGCAGTCGCTTCCGGTGCGCGCGATTCAACATCATCACGCGCACATTGCCGCCTGCCTGATCGACAATGGGATTAGCCTCGATCATCCTCCTGTCCTGGGGATTGCCTTGGATGGCTTGGGCTACGGCGACGACGGGCAGCTCTGGGGCGGGGAGTTCTTGCTGGCCGATTACCGAACCGCCACTCGCATGGGCACGTTCAAACCGGTGCCTCTGCTCGGAGGCGAACAAGCAATGCGGGAACCTTGGCGAAACACCTACGCGCATCTCATGGCGGAGCTCGGATGGGCGCGCTTCGCCATGAACTATGTCGAACTGGACCTCTATGCGTTTCTCGATGCCAAGCCGCGCCGCACTCTCGATAACATGATCACCCACAGCCTCAACAGCCCGCCGGCCTCCTCCTGCGGGCGGCTCTTCGATGCAGTGGCCGCCGCCATTGGACTCTGCCGGGATCGCGCCAGCTATGAAGGGCAAGCCGCCATCGAGCTAGAACACCTGGTGGACCGAGAGACGCTGGAACAGGAAGACGATTCGCTGGCCTATCCCTTTACCATTCCCCTGCACAAGGGAGCCGGCATCCCCTATATCGAACCGCTCGCCATGTGGCAGGCCTTGCTCGGCGACCTGCAGCTTCAGACGCCGCCTCCAGTCATCGCCGCCAGATTTCATAAAGGACTGGCGATGGCCATCTGCGCGATGGCGGGAAAGATCGCCAAATCTTGTGAAGGCGAGCGGACGATCCGGCACGCCGTACTGTCGGGGGGCGTCTTCCAAAATCGAGTGTTAGCGGAGTTAGTGGCGCGGCGATTGGAGCGACTCGGCTTCGCGGTGCTCTCCCATCATCATGTGCCGGCAAACGATGGGGGACTGTCGCTCGGCCAGGCGGCGGTGGCGGCGGCTCAGGCCCTTTCACACATGGAATGAGGATACGATGTGTCTTGGAATCCCCGGACAAATTGTCGCGCTGCACGATGAACAAGCGAAACTGGCGGTCGTCGATGTCGGCGGCGTGCGGCGCACAGTGAATATTGCCTGCATTGTCGACGAACAGCATCCGCCCAGCGCCTGCATCGGCGAATGGGTGCTGGTCCATGTCGGATTTGCCATGAGCCGGATCGATCCTGAAGAAGCCCAGCGAACGCTCGCGCTCTTGACCGAGCTCGGCGAGGCGCAAACGGAGATACAGGCCATGCGGACATCCGGCGAGATCTGAGGACACCATGTCATCGAAACAGATTCTTGAAGGGCTCTATCCGTTTTTGCAACCGCAGACGCCGGCTCAGGTCGAGCGCGGCGACGGCTTGCTGCACTCCGTTCAGCGGAAAGTGCAGGATGGGCTGGCGGTCAAACAAGAGTTTTTTGCGCGCCATGGCGAACACATCGTTGAGGTCGCCCGGGCGCTCGCCAAGGTCTATCGCCGGCAGGGCCGGCTGTTCACGATGGGCAACGGCGGATCGAGCTGCGATGCCGCCCACATTGCCGTCGAGTTCCTGCACCCGGCCACCGCCGGACGCCCGGCGCTGCCCGCCATCAATCTCATCGCCGACGTGGCGATGCTGACCGCCGTCGGCAACGATGTGGGCTTCGAGCAGGTCTTCGCCCGGCAGCTGATCGCCCAAGCCAGGCCCGGCGATGGCTTGATCGGCATCAGCACCAGCGGCAATTCGCCGAATCTCCTGCGGGGCTTCGAGCAAGCGAAACAGTTGGGACTCACGACCATCGGCCTGGCCGGAGGCACCGGCGGGCTCATGGCGCAGTCGCCGGCCATCGATCATTGCTTGGTCGTGGAAACGGACAGCATTCACCGGACACAAGAATGCCACGTCATGATCTACCATATCCTCTGGGACCTCGTGCATACGCTGCTGGCCGCCGACCGCCAGGCGCCTTCACAGGGGAGCGGCCAATGAAATTTGTCGATGAGTTTCGCGACCCCCAGAAAGCGGAGCGCATTCTCCACGACATTCGCGCGCTGGCCTCGACGCTCATGCGCGGACGCACCAGGCCATTGGGCATCATGGAGGTCTGCGGCGGCCATACGCATACCATTTTCCGATACGGCATCAATCGCATGCTCCCATGCGAGGTGGAGTTCATTCATGGCCCAGGCTGTCCTGTCTGCGTGCTGCCGCGAGGCCGGGTCGACGACTGCATCGCGCTAGCGCAGCGGCCCGGCGTGATTATGACCACGTTCGGCGATGCCATGCGCGTGACCGGCTCGAAGAAAAACTTATTACAAGCGCGCGCGGAAGGCGCCGACGTCCGCATGGTGTACTCGCCGCTCGATGCATTGAAACTCGCGCGCGCTCATCCCGACCGGGAAATCGTGTTTTTCGCGCTGGGATTTGAAACGACCATGCCGAGCACCGCCTTGACGGTGTTGCAGGCGCAGCGGGAAGGCCTTACGAATTTTTCGCTCTTCTGCAACCACATCACGATCATCCCCACCATCAAGGCGGTGCTCGATTCGCCCGATCTGCACGTCGATGCGTTTCTCGGACCCGGCCACGTCAGCATGGTCATCGGAACGGAGTCCTATCGGTTCATTGCCGATCACTATCGGCGGCCGATTGTCATCGCCGGATTCGAGCCGCTGGATATTTTGCACTCAGTGTGGATGGTCCTTAAGCAGCTGGCGGAGCGCCGCTGCGAAGTCGAAAATCAATACCGCCGCGTCGTGCCCGATGCAGGCAATGCCCCGGCACTGGAAGCCATTGCCACCGTGTTCGAGCTGCGGGAATTTTTCGAGTGGCGGGGCCTGGGCTCCATCGACTATTCAGGCGTCCGCATGCGGGCGCCGTTCGCGTCATTCGACGCAGAGCGCAAATTTTCGCTGCCGAATATTGCCATCGCCGATCCCACGGCCTGCCAATGCGGGGAAGTCCTCAAAGGCGCGATTAAGCCGAATCAGTGCAAGGTCTTCGGCACCACCTGCACACCGGACTCGCCGATGGGTGCCTTGATGGTCTCCACGGAAGGAGCCTGCGCGGCCTATTACAACTATGGATGGCTCGACCGAACCAAGACGGGGACGGCCGCCCCTCGAGCGTAAATGGCGCGAGTCGATGGGCGGCGCTGAGAGACATAACCGTCGATGAAAACAACCGGAGCCGGTGCGATGAAATCGTCGGGGCGCAGCTGGATGGAACGGATGCAGGGGCAGTGCATCACCATGGCCCACGGAAGCGGCGGCAAGGCGATGCGAGAGCTCGTCGAAGAGCTGTTCGTCGCCGCCTTCGACAATCCGTTGCTGGCGGCCATGGACGATCAGGCGGTGGTACCGCTCGATGAGCTGCAAACCCAGGGAAACCGCCTGGCCTTTACAACGGACAGCTACGTCGTCAGCCCGCTCGTCTTTCCCGGCGGCAGCATCGGCGAACTGGCGGTGAACGGAACGATCAACGATCTCGCGATGAGCGGGGCAATGCCACGCTTTCTGTCCTGCGGGATGATTCTGGAGGAAGGGCTGCCCATCGGCGAGCTGGCGGACATTGTCCATCGGATGCGAGACGCAGCCATTCGATCCGGTGTCACGATCGTGACCGGAGACACGAAAGTGGTTGAACGGGGAGCCGCGGACAAACTGTTTATCAATACGGCGGGGATCGGCATCATCAAGCCCGGCGTCGCCATTGGCTCGGACCGGGCGCGTCCTGGGGATGCGGTGATCCTGAACGGCGCCATCGGCGATCATGGCATCGCGATCTTGCTGGCCCGAAACGAGCTGGCGCTCGAATCGTCCGTGGAGAGCGACACGCAACCGCTGCACAGCCTGGTGGCCGCCATGCTCGACGCCTGTCCAGGGATCCACTGTCTTCGCGATGCCACCCGTGGAGGAGTTGCCACGGTGCTCAATGAATTCGCGGCCTCCTCCAAGGTGGGCATCCGTGTAATCGAGTCGTCGCTTCCTATACATGAATCGGTCAGAGGCGCATGCGAAATCCTCGGCCTCGATCCGTTGTATCTCGCCAATGAAGGCAAGCTGGTGGCGATTGTGCCACGCGAACAGGCACAGACAGTGGTGGAGGCCATGCGCCGCCATCCGGCCGGCCTGGAGAGCGCGATCATCGGCGAGGTCGTGGAAGCATCGCCCGGCGGAGTCGTCATGGCGACAGCTTTCGGCGGAACGCGAGTCGTGGACACTCTGGTTGGCGATCAGTTGCCACGCATTTGCTGAACGGGAGACATCCCAATGCACGAGTTGAGCATTACCAGAAATATCGTGGCGATCGTGAATGAACATGCCAAGGGCGAACGCGTTACCGAAGTCACGCTCGAAATCGGCCTGCTGAGCGCCGTGCTGCCGGACTCGATCAGGTTTTGTTTCGACATTGTCGCCAAGGGCACGGCGGTCGAAGGCGCGCGCTTGAACATTATCGAAGTGGCCGGCCATGGCCGGTGCCGAGCCTGCGGGCAAGACGTGGAATTGCGCCACCCCATCGCCCGCTGCTCTTGCGGATCGTCCGACCTCTCACGATTGTCCGGCGAACAACTCACAATCAAACAAATGGTGACCACTCCATGTGCACAACCTGCGGATGCGCCGATCACTCCACTGCGCGGCTGACGGATCTCACGACGGGCCAGACATTCGACTTGCATGAGGATGCGCATGCGCACCGGCATCACTCGCACGATCACGACCATGCCCACGATCATGATCACAGTCACGATCACTCCCATGACCATTCCCATACGCACCCGCACGATCACTCGCACCATTCGCACCACGATAACCAGCGCACCACAGTATTAGAGGAAGCCGTTCTGGCAAAAAACGACCGGCTTGCTGAGCGCAATCGCGGCTGGTTCAGCGCCTCGCGCGTGCTGGCGCTAAATCTCGTCAGCTCGCCGGGGTCGGGAAAAACGACGCTGCTAGAGCGCACCATCCGCGATCTGCAATCCGACCTGCCAATCCACGTGATTGAAGGCGACCAAGAGACCACGCACGATGCCGAGCGGATTCGTCGGACAGGCTGCCGGGTCGTTCAAATCAATACCGGCGCGGGGTGCCATCTCGAAGCCGAGATGGTGGCACGAGGGATTGAACGCCTGGCGTCGCCGCCGCACTCGATTGTGATGATCGAAAATGTGGGCAATCTCGTCTGCCCAGCCTTGTTCGACCTCGGGGAGCAAGCCAAGGTCGCCATCCTCTCCGTGACCGAAGGAGAAGACAAGCCGCTCAAGTACCCCCATATGTTTCGGGCGGCGCAGGTCATGCTGCTGAATAAAATCGACCTGCTTCCGCATCTCACGTTCGACGTAGCCCGATGCCTCGACTACGCCCGCGAGGTCAACCCGCAGATCACGGTGTTTCAAGTCTCCGCGCAGACAGGGGAGGGGTTGCCGCGCTGGTACGACTGGCTCCGCACGCAACTCCGAACGCTGGGAGAGAGGCCCACATGCTGACCTTGCTCAGTCTTGGATTTCTGATCGGATTGCGCCATGCGTTTGAAGCGGATCATGCCGCCGCCGTGGCCACCTTGGCGAGCCAATCGTCTTCGCTGCGGGACACCGTCCGGCAGGGAGTCGCCTGGGGCATCGGACATACAGTGACACTTTTCCTTATGTGCTCCATCGCGATGTTCATCAACGGAATCGTTCCCGAGCGGGTTGCCGTGGCGCTGGAGATGGCGGTGGGCGTCATGCTGATCGGCTTAGGGCTCGATGTCTGGCGGCGCATGAAACAAGACCGTCTGCATGTGCATGTCCATACGCATCAGGAAGGACCGGCGCATCTGCATCTGCATGCGCATAGAAACGAGCCGGAACGGCATCACAATCTGCACAGCCACTCGCATCGCATTCCGTACCGGGCGATCCTCGTCGGCATGACGCATGGGATGGCTGGATCCGCGGCACTCATTCTGCTGACCCTTCAAACGACGCTGTCGTTCACGTCCGCGCTGGCATACATTCTTCTGTTCGGCCTCGGCTCGATCTTAGGCATGGCGACGCTGTCCCTGGCCATCGCCGTTCCCCTCCGCCAATCGGCTCAGTCTCTCGTGTGGGCGCATCGCGGCCTTCAGGTGGTCATCGGAGGCGTGAGCATTTTCCTCGGCGCCGCGATTCTCTATACGCAAGCCCACGCGGTTGTCCCCTAAGCGCAATCTGATCTGTTGTGCCGGGAAGGGAAGCGGCCGGCCATTTTTTACTTATCGAAAGACCACGTGGCCGAAAAGAGAAGCAGTTGCTGTGCGCTGGTCTGACCGAGCACGCCGGGCGAGATGTCCCCTCGTTTGAAAAACCCGCCGCCGACTCCTGAGGATTCATCGTATCGATATTCCAACCGCAGCAAGACGACCTGCCACGGAGGAGTCCATTTGTACTCCATCGTCGCCGTCATGGCTTTCAATAATTGCTCCGATCCTGAAATCCGGCCGTTGCGGTCCCAATAGAATTCGGGGCGGAGCGCCACGCTCCAAGGCCCGCTGACGTTCCACCGGCCATAGAGCGCGCCGCCGGTCCAGAAGGTGCGAGGCTGGCCGGCTTGCTCGGCGGCTTTTTCCGTGCCGATGTCGTACGACGCGGCAAGAATGACGGGGCCGCGATTCCATTCAATGATGCTGTCGGAAAAGAACCGCCAGAATTCGATCCCGGTACGCGCTTGATCCGGGCCGTAATAGAGATTTTCGATAATCGTGAGCTGCGAGGTCGGCTTCCATTGCACCTGCGTGCCGTAGCTCGGCTGATCGTTCACATGCGACAAGTGATTATAGCCGTTGATTACATAGAGTCCGACCTGCCACGACTCGTTGACGGGGTAGGTGGCGCCGACGCCAAACATGAAATAGGGGGCGTTGTCGGCGAGATAGGAGCGCGTATAGTTGAGATTGCTCTTGGCGTAAAACGACTGGTAGCCGATGAAGCTATTGAAGAGCCCGGCGGTCAGAGTCAGCCCATTTCCCACTGGCGCCAGATAGGACAGGTTGGCGCGCGAGAAATGCCGCAGGGTATCGGCGCCATCCACGGGCTTATCGCGGCCGGGGATCGTCGCGGGCACCAGGGCATCCGTGTCATAGCCGCCCTGCACGCCGAATTCCATCCCCCAGCGAGACGACAATGTGGCATCTTTCCGCACATAGGCCATCGCCATATTGAGCGCGGGTTCGTTAACCCGCGGGGTCGTCGACTTGCTGCGCCACAGATGGTTCTCGGGAAAGTTGAAGTTCAGGCCATAGCTGGCATCGAGAGTCCCGCCGAAGTGCCAGTCCGACGACGATTCCTCGCCATAGACGGGTGCGGCGGACCACAGTCCGCATGCGAGGACCAGCCAGATGGGGAAATGCCTTGTCCAGCCGAAGTGCAACCGAATCTGTTCCATGCGGTCGGCCAACCTTACCCCTGTTGCAACGTCCAGGGTTCGACAAGGCCCGACAGCACGGCGGCGAGGGCAGTGCGATCCTTCATGCTCGTCGTAGAATCGATGAGCCGGCCCGTGGCCGACTTCATACAGGCCGTCATGGCTTGAGATCTCCTTTGGCGGCCCCCGCATCTTGGGGGAGACCGAATAGGTTGCCGAGCGGTCCAATCCGAAACGACGGGGCTTCGTACGTCTTCGGGAGATACTGCTCCGGAATCGTCGTCTGATTCCCGTCCCGGAGTTGCCCAAAGTGAGGCGACATGATCTCGACGCCGGCTTCATTGAATTTGTCCTGAATATTCTGGTGAATGCCGGCGTAGATCGAGGCCATGCTGTTCGGCTTGTCCGTGGAGGCATTGAGCTCGTACGTCACATAAAAATCGTCCAGGCTCGTTTGCAGCACGAACGGCGGCGGGCTCTTGAGCACATGGGGCGTGCTGTTCGCCGCGTCAATGAGCAGTTCATGCACCTTCCGCCAGGGCACGTCGTAGCCGATCGTCACGTTGGTATGGAGAATGAGCGGCACTGGGTTGGTCGCCGCTGAGCTGTAGTTAATGATATGCGATCCGCCCACCATCGCATTGGGAATGGTGATGTCCACATTCTTGATCGTGCGAATGCGGGTGACCAGGAGCGTGCGTTCGACGACGTCGCCGACGGTGTCGGCAATTTTCACCCGGTCGCCGACCCGAAAGGGGCGCATATAGGTCAGCACCACCCCCGCGATGACGTTGCCGATCGCCGCGGCGGACCCCAGTGAAATGAGAAGGCCGAGAAACACGGAGATGCCGCGAAACCCTTCCGATTCTGACCCTGGGATGTGAGGAAAAATCGCGATGGCCGCAAAGATGATGACCAAGAACCGGACGATCTTATACGTCGGCTCCGCCCAGTCGGGGTGAAACCCAGAAAAGGCGATCGCCCCTCGGCCGACTCCTTTGAAGAAAAACCCGATCAGTTTGAGGATGTAGCGAGTGACCAGCGTGATGACCACAATGGACACGACATTGGGAAGGTACGAAGAAAAGGCCTGCCCGATCGTCTCCAAAGTGGAGAGGACGACATCGAACAACATCGTCGCAATGCCGCGCGTCCATGAGAAAATGCCTAATGCGGTGGTTAAATAGAGGTACACCAGGACCAGCACGACAAGCACGCGAATCGCCTTTGCAATCCAGTTCAACGCAGCCCCGATCTGATGGGCCGACAACAGTTCGACGCTTTGGATTTTTATCGGAGGGATAACGGTCCCGCACAAACTGTCGATCTTGATATGGATTTTGGCGAACAGCTTGTGAAGAGCAAACAACGCCCCAACCAAAATAATCGTGGCCAAAATGACAAGCCCGGCGTCGGTGAGCCACCCTTTCCACGACATCTGCTCGCGGACGCGATGCACCGCGGCCTGCACGGTTTGCGCATACTCTTTTGCGAGATCCTGCCTGGCCTTGCCGGTCGGCTGCGCGTCGCGATCCGTGATCGTCATCAGGATCATATCGCCATGAATCAGCTCACTGGTCGACTCCCGATCCGATGCCACGATAGGCTGCGCATTCGTCGACGCATCCTTGGACAATCGAGCCAGCCGTTCCGTGACAGCCCGCGCCCGTTCCGCCGGCGTAAAGGGACCGATCGTGTCGTAGAGGGAAAAGAGCGTCTCGTCCTCGAAGATCACGGGCGCGCCGTTCGATTGAAGCGCAGGCGCCTGGCTCAGTGTTGGAACCGTGGAATCGGCGGACAATGCCGGTTGACTCCACCGTGCCCCAAAGAAGCCTGCGAATAGCAGGATCGCGACGATACAATATTTACCTAGAGAACGACTCATAGCAGCCTTCTCACCTTCCTTGCAGTTCAGATGTTTGCTTCCCGACCGAAGCCAACGCCGGCACAGTGTGCCACAGTCCATGGCGCGATGCCATATCCCGCGCGCCGCCCATCGACTCGCGTGTCACTCGCATTGACTCATGAGCCGCGCCACTTTATGGGTTGCATAGGGAAGATGACTCACGCATAATTCCGCCCGATGATTTGCCCCCTCGCGATTCACGTCCACAGCCATTAACAAACGCCATCACCAGAACACCCGTAGCTATATCTATGACACTGATTGAAACCATCACCATCCTTGTCTGCCTCTCCGCCGCATTCAGCTATCTCAACCATCGCTACATCAAGCTGCCCTTGACGATCGGGCTGATGGCGATCGCGCTGGCCATGTCGCTCGGACTGTTGCTCTTGGGCAAGCTGGGGATCGGCGTCGACGTCGCGGCCCAAAGTTTTGTCCGCAGCATCGACTTCGACGAGACGCTGTTGCACGGCATGCTCGGGCTGCTCCTGTTCGCCGGCGCGCTCCACATCAACCTGGAAGACTTGCTGGAACAAAAATGGTTCATCGGCACGCTGGCCTGCTTCGGCGTCCTCGTCTCAACCGCCTTAGTCGGGCTGTCCGTTTATCTGATGCTCGGATGGATCGGCTATCCAATCCCGCTGATCGGCTGTTTTTTGTTCGGCGCGCTGATCTCGCCGACAGACCCGATCGCGGTGCTGAGCATCCTCAAGAAAGTCCGCGCGCCGAAGCAGCTGGAGATTAAAATTGCCGGTGAGTCGCTGTTCAACGATGGGGTAGGCGTCGCTGTGTTTCTGGTTCTCCTGGGTGTCGCCGAGACAGGGAAAGCTACTCCCGGAGTCGTCGCGATGCTGTTTTTCCAGGAAGCTGTCGGTGGGGCGTTGGTTGGGCTGGCCACCGGCTACCTGGCCTATCGGATGTTGCGATCAATCGATCAACATCATGTCGAAATTCTCATCACGCTCGCGCTGGTCATGGGCGGCTATGCCTTAGCCAATGCCATGCACACCTCAGGGCCTATCGCCATGGTGGTCGCCGGCTTGCTGATCGGCAATCACGGACGCCACTTCGCCATGTCAGAAACGACCAGGGAATATCTCGATACATTTTGGGAACTCATCGACGAACTATTGAACGCGGTCCTCTTCGTACTGATCGGGCTCGAAGTGTTGGCACTGGATTTCAGGTCCGAATACCTGACGGCC
This sequence comes from Nitrospira sp., assembly GCA_022226955.1. Lineage (NCBI taxonomy): Bacteria > Pseudomonadati > Nitrospirota > Nitrospiria > Nitrospirales > Nitrospiraceae > Nitrospira > Nitrospira sp. Next base: position 278,090 of record CP092079.1, on the reverse strand, counting down.
GGGTTGCTGGCCATCCCCTTGGTCTTACTGGCGCGCTTTATCAGCGTGAGCCTTCCAGTCCAGCTCTTCCGTCTTTTCCAGGAATTCACCGACCGCGCCACCTTGATCCTCACCTGGGGCGGCCTGCGAGGCGGCATTTCCGTCGCCATGGCGCTCTCGCTCCCGCCGTCTTCCTACCGCGACGCCATCATTACGATGACCTACATCATCGTCGTCTTTTCAATCCTGGTGCAAGGTTTGACCATCGGCCGCCTGTTGCAACCCTCTGGCCGTACAGAACCCGCACATTGATCGCGCAGACTCCGATCATGCAACAGGCATGACCCGCAACGACGGCACCAATGTCCAATTGCAAGACCTGACCCCCATTCAGATTGTGTTGTGACCCCGATTCAGTGTTGGACTTTAATGCAGGTTATATATATGCAGGCGGGAACACCAATATTAGAATAAATATCAGTAAATTTGGAACGGATCCTTATGTACAAGGTCCTAAAACGCGGGCCGGCCTTAGGGGAGCAATTTCTGGGATAAATGCGACTGGTAGTGCTGGTGTGCAAATCACAATCTTCGGGGGCGGAAGAAAATGTAAGTGATGCAGTAAGGAGATTACTATTTTGAGGTTCTTTAGCATTAAAAAGCGAGACGTATTTATTATTGTGGTTATGGTCACTGCGCTTTTCTGGGGATTACGCTTTTTTACCGTACAAAGCGACGCATACCAGAGAGCTGAGCAATTTGCGAAGTCTAACTCGGACGTTCTCGAATTTATTGGACCAGTTTCGGAAGTGAACTGGAAGTTTTGGAGCGGATTTGATGTTAACTATGTAGGAAGTGGCGGTGAAGCTAGTTTTGTATTTGAGCTGAAAGGCAGAAAAAGTGAAGCAGTATTGGATGTGCGGATGAAACGCACGGCTAACTCGTGGAATGTGACAGAGGCATATGTCACCACGGATGGGCAGAAAGTTGTGTCAATCAAAGGAGAACAAACGGAGTGATCCTATGTTCAAGAAGAGGAAATAGGGATCTAAGGGGTCGAGAGTCTTTTTTTAATGGTCGATACAGGCCACGTAGAATGTCTCGATGAAAGACCTGTGATGAAGCAGATGGCGATCTCTAAAGTGCTGACGGTTCTGATGTGTGCGCTGCTACTCGGTGCATGGGTGCCGGCGTTCACGATTGCGGACCAAGCCACCTACATCTACGACGACCTGGGCCGGGTTGTCGCAGGTGATCGACGGACAGGGGCATGTAGCGACCTATAGCTACGATGCGGTCGGCAATCTGCTCTCCATCGCACGCAATACTGGGTCATCTACTGGGGTCAGGTCTTGCAATCACACAGTGCCTCCGCGGCTCCGCCTGCTTCAACCGCCGGTAGAAATGTGGGCAATGATCTTGTTCTGCAATGATCTTGTTCTGCAATGAGGCAACTGGCTTGGCGAACTGTGCTAAGGGGAAGGTATAGACTAACCCCGGCGCAGCGCATAGAATTATGCCGGACATTGCTTCGCATGTTATCGCGTGAAAGGGCTATGGGTGGCGCATCCAATTACACACGCGTTCACGCGTTGAAACATGAGAACTGTCAGCCAACTTACTTCAAAATGGTAAAGAAAATTACTTCCACAGACAGAACAAGAGATTCGAATCCTTCTTCGCCTGAACGATTAATTTGACATAATCAATCTTATCGGACATTGCTATTCAGTAAGACTTATGCGTTTAGATTTCCTCAGCCGTCTGCAAAAAGAACTCTCCGTTACAAGCACCGCGCTTCATGAAGCGGTTGTCTCGATTGCGGAGCGCGTGAATCGCAAGGTTCAGATCCTCCGTCTTCATTGGCAGGCTTCGAGCGTGCTGGAGCGAATCGACGCCGTCAGTCAGGACCTTGGCCATCAGATCGTCAACCAGATTGCCCGCCGCCCCGCCGAGCGCCGCGCGCTCGACCCTGACCTCTCCGAAGTGGACCGCGTCGTCACCGGGGCCACCGCTCGCATTCAGGCTCTCAAGCAGTCGCTGGCCGCGCTCGACGTGCAGATCAGACAGCTGAAGCTGGAAACGATTCACGACGATCTCCTCCGTCTACAGCAGGATCTCAGCCACCGTGCGTCCGGCATCGACCGGGTTGCGATCCCGCATGGCTCAGCCGCGGTCGGACAACGCATCGGCGATGTTCCGCGTTCCTCGTCCATTCACATCGCCACGGTCATGCGCGGGCCCTTTCTTTTGGAGCCTGCTGAGACTCTCACGTTTCATGCAGGCGACATTGTCGTCCTGATAGGCGGACAGACTGAACTGGATCGTCTCTCGGTCTGGCTGACTCGCCGCCGTCACTCCGTACCCTCAGCAACCCAATCCGCCTAGCCCATAGGCAGAGGCCTCGGTCATCCGGTAGAATGGATCTATGATGTATGCCTATCGATATCTGCGGACCACGGCGATTCTTTTCTCGCTTCTCCTTTTTGGGGTCAACCCCCTCGCAACGGCAGCGGTCGTGGACTCGCCGGGAATCCGGATGCTCGAAGAAATTCAAACCGTCATTACCGATCTGGCGGAACAGGCCAAGCCGTCCGTCGTAAACCTGTTTCCCATTTCCAGCCTGAACCGGCCGCGTGAGTCTGGCGCAGACCGCACGCCCAGCGCATCGGGGTCCGGGTCCGGCCTGATTGTGGATACCGATGGGCATATCGTCACGAATAACCATGTCATCGGCGATGCGCTTGAAGTCGAGGTGCGCTTATCCGACAAAACGAAACTGATCGCCCAGGTGGTCGGCAAAGACCCAGACACCGACCTGGCGCTCCTGAAAGTCACGGCGGATCGCGCGCTGCCTGCTGCCCGCTTTGGCGATTCCAGCACCGTGCGCGTCGGGCAATGGGTGCTCGCGGTGGGGAACCCCTTCGGCCTCGACCGGACGGTCACTCTTGGCGTGGTGAGCGGGATCGGACGGGAAAACATTAACCTGTCCCGCTACGAAAACTTTATTCAAACCGATGCCTCGATCAATCCTGGAAATTCCGGCGGGCCGCTCTTCAATCTGCGCGGAGAGGTCATCGGCATCAATACGGCAATCATCAACTTTGCGCAGGGAATCGGATTTGCCATTCCCTCGAATATGACGAAACAGATTATTCAGCAGCTCATCGCGCGCGGCAAAGTCGTGCGTGGGTGGCTGGGAGTCGGCATCCAGCCATTGACACCCGAGCTGGCGAAAAAATTCGGGGTGGCCGAAGGCGAAGGCGTGCTGGTCAATGAAGTCTTTGAGAAAGATCCTGCCGCCGAAGCCGGCATCAAGCCAGGCGACATTATTCTCACGATCGACGGCAGCGTGGTGGACTCTCCGAACAAACTGTCCCGTTTGATCGGAGCGCTCCCGCCCGGCGCGGCCCCGAAAATTGAAGTTGTCCGAGATTTCACCAGGCAGATACTCACGGTGCCGTTGAGCGAGCGGCGGGACACAGCTGTCGCCGCCTCACTGCCCCAATCCCGAACCGAGGTGAAACTCGGCCTGGACCTTCAGGATCTCTCAACCGCACTGGCGGAAAAATTCAAACTCCGTGAAGCGCGCGGCGTCCTGATCACGAAAGTTGATCCAGGCAGCCTGGCCCACGCGGAAGGTCTTCGCGAAGGAGACTTGATCAAGGAGGTCAACCGCGCCGATGTCGCCACGGTCGGCGAGTTCACTGCGGCCATCGGAAAAGTTCGGCGCGGCGACACCGTGCTGCTCCGCGTGCTGCGTGAGAACCGGGCTTTTTACGTCGTCCTCAAATCCACCGACTGAGCGGCTTCAATGCGCAGCGACCGCATGCCGCTCAATTTTATGCTCCTCGATGACCTTCCCCGCCAGGTCGCGCGGCACTTCCTCGTAACGGGCAAACTCCATCGCGTAGCTGCCACGCCCGCCAGTCATGGCATTCAACGCCGGCGCATACTTCAGTAATTCCGCGAGCGGCACCAGGGCGTTGATTTGTTCGGCATGATCGTCGGCGTTGACCGAGACGATGCGCCCCCGCCGCGCGTTAATATCCCCCATGACCGCTCCGACGGTATCGGTGGGAGCTTCGATCGCAACTAGCATCAGCGGTTCGAGAAGAACGGGATGCCCCGCTTCCATCGCTTTTTTGAAAGCCATCGATCCGGCGATTTTGAAGGCCATCTCGGATGAATCGACCGTGTGGAACGAGCCGTCATAGACCGCCACGCGCACATCCACAACGGGAAATCCGCTCAGCCCACCCTCCTGCATCGCCTCCACGACTCCCTTCTCAACCGCCGGAATGAAGTTGCGCGGGATCGCTCCTCCGACCACACGATGCTCAAATACAAATCCATTCCCTCTCTCAAGAGGCGAGATTTCCAGCCAGCAATCGCCAAATTGGCCATGCCCACCGGTTTGCTTCTTATACTTCCCCTGCGCCTGCGACGTCGTTTTGATCGTCTCCCGATACGGTACTTTGGGCGTATGCAGTGTGACTTCCGCTCCAAATTTCCGGCGGAGCTTTTCCAGCGCCAGATCGAGATGGAGCTGTCCCATTCCGCTGAGCACCATGTCTTTGGTTTCCTGATTGCGGACAAACTCCAGCGTCGGATCTTCCTCAATCAATTTATGCAAACCAAGGCTGACCTTGTCGATCTCCGACTTGGATTTAGCCTCAATGGCAAACGACAACACCGGCCGAGGCAACGCAAGCGCCGGATAGCAGATCGGCGCGCTATCGTGACAGAGCGTATCGCCGGTCTGTGTATCCTTGAGCTTTCCAATCGCCACAATCTCCCCTGCCTGTGCCGAACTGACCGCCACATGCTTCTTGCCCAATATCGTATAGAAATGACCGAGCTTCTCACGGACATGCCTCGTTCCGTTGAGAACCGTCGAGTCGGCATGGATCGCCCCTGACAAGACTCGGCAATAGGACAGTCTCCCAACAAACGGATCGATGATCGTCTTAAAAACAAGGCCGGAAAACGGCTCCTCCATACTCCCCTTCCGTTCACAGGGCTGTTCGGTTTCCGGATGACACCCTTCCGCCGGATGAGCGGCCATTCGTTCTGCGGGCGACGGCAAGAGCGTGACAATCGCGTTGAGCAACGACCATATCCCGACATGGTGTAGTGCCGAACCAGCATACAGGGGGAGAAGCTGCCTGGTCAGGATGTCGTGTCGCAATCCTTTCACGAGTTGATCTCTGTCTAAGTCGCCCTGTTCCAGATAACGATTCAACAGGTCCTCATCGCTCTCAGCGACGGCTTCGATCAACTGCTTCCGCGCATCTTTGAGTGCCTGCGCCATTTCAGTTGGAACGGCAACTCGCTCAACCTTGGAAGAGGAAGCCTCTGACCGAATGAGAGTTTCATCGAGGACATCAATCACGGAACCAAAGGTGGAACCGGCCTGTACAGGCAGTGTCACAGGGATCGGTGTACACTCAAGCTGGGTCCGGCAGACATCCAGGGCTGCGTCCAGCGAAGCACCTTCCTTATCCATTCCATTCACAAACACGAGGCAGGGCAGCTCCAACTCCTTCACTCTATTCCAGAGACGAGCTAGTTCTGTCCGGATTCCGGCATCAGGAGTGAGGACAATGATGACGGCATCGACAGCCCGCAACGCTGCCAGCGATTCACCCAGTAAGCTCGACGCGCCGGGAGAATCGACGAGCGTGATCGCCGTCTGGTTCCATGTGAACTGGAGGAGGCTGGTGCTGGTAGAACAGTGATGGTGGAGTTCTTCTGGTTCGAAATCGGAAACGGTCGTACCGTGGAGTACGGAACCGAGAGTTGGAATCGCGCCGCCGACATATAGCAGGGCCTCAGTGAGGGATGTCTTGCCTGCGCCGGCGTTGGACAGCAACGCAATATTCCTGACTGGCTGGAGACGAATCTCATCCATGGCAGGCCCTCCTTTTCGATCGACACAACGATTGTTAGACCATCGACCTCCTCATTTGTCGTCCCGCTTATATGCACTCTCGTCAAGATTGCGTAACAACACTCTTATACCTTAATCCACCCCTCATCGGCAAAACTCACGTATCGACCGTCTCCGATGACCACATGGTCCAATACACGAATCCCCAACACTTCGCCGGCTGTCACTAATCGATCCGTTAGCCGCCGATCTTCAGCGCTCGGAGTCGGATCGCCGCTGGGATGATTGTGCAGAAAGATCACACCTGCTGCAGATTCACGGACCGCAAGAGCAAACACCTCGCGAGGATGCACGATACTCACGGTGAGACTTCCCTCCGACACCGTCGCCTCTTTCATGACCGTATTTTTTGCATCGAGCAAAATGACCTTAAAGATTTCGTGTTTGAGGTCACGCACCAGAGCGTGGAAATGCCGGAACAAATCCGCGCTGGATGAAATCTTTGTCCCTGTCGAAATAGGAATCGCCATGGCTCGCTTTCCCAATTCAAACGCGGCCTTCAGCTGGGCAACTTTTGCCGGGCCGATTCCAGAAATCATGCACAGCTCTTCACGTCCACTTCGCGCTAACGATGCCAGCCCCCCGACGCGATGGAGCAGTTCCATCGCAACTTGCACAGCGGAGGAATCTCGACGTCCAGTCCTCAACAGAATTGCCAATAATTGAGCATCCGAGAGGATCTCAGCCCCCTTGGCCAAAAGGCGTTCTCTCGGACGTTCAGTCGCAGGCCATTGGTCGATCCCTTTATGCATATCAGTTGTCATGATTCTCCCTCTCTGAACAAAAATCTGACGCCATGCACCTTTTTGCACGAGTCATGAGGGTAGGTTTTACCTCCTGGAGACAAATACGTAACCGATAAACCATTGAAATATTGACATACGACAATTTGGTGCAGCTTTTGCTTTGTTGACATGTAGCTGTTCACAAAGACCACCTGGGAGGATTCGATGGAATGTCCGAAATGTAAAGGGTTGATGATGCTGGAGCGGTTTTCAGACTTCTTCCTCATTTTCTACGCCTGGAAATGCATTAACTGCGGTGCAATCATTGACCGCACGATTTCCAATAATCGAAGAAAAAGTTTGGCTGCGAGGGATACCCAACCAGTGTCGGCTAGCTAACGATCAAGCATTGACCCGCTTTGATCCGGCTCCGACGCAGGTAGTCGAATCATCCTGAGCAGACCGCTCCCGCATCCACGCAGAAGTGGGTGCGGCGAAAAGTATACCGTTTTCCTAAGTTATGGTCAAAGCCCGTCCTGCGCTGACTCCTCCTCGACAAACTCACCTCGTCACCAGCCCCTGATTTCCATCCGATACTTCCCCCACTCCATCCCTTGACCCCTATAAAAACGCTGTGTTAGAGTCTTTCTCTCTTAACGATTTCTTGTATCTAATGACATGCGCGTTATAGCTGGTTCCCATCGGGGTCGGCGTCTTCAGGGACCACACGGCACCGCACTCCGTCCTACCTCCGACCGAGTTCGGGAAGCGTTGTTTTCTATTTTAGGGAACCGGCTTCCGGACAGTCGCGTGTTGGATCTCTTTGCAGGGACCGGAGCGATTGGCATTGAAGCTCTCAGCCGTGGAGCAACCCACGTGACCGCCGTTGAGTCCCAAGCCGAATCCTTGAAACTCTTGCGTCACAATGTCACCGAATGCGGAATGAACGCCTTTGTGACAATCCAAGCAAGAACGGTCAAGCAATTTCTGGCCAGGCCGGAGCTATGGACCGGTCCCTACGATATTGTGTTCGCCGACCCTCCCTATGACCTTGCCTACAAGCTGGAAGACATGTTCGAGACTATCCATGCGACACTCACCTCGCCCGATGCTTGGCTCGTCGTCGAACATGCATCGAAATCCACGCTTCCCGACCGGCTCGGCTTGGCTGCGTTTAGGAAGTACTACCACTACGGAGACACGGCCCTGTCGATTTATTCGTTTCCCGCAGAGGCCATAGCATGAAAATCGGCATCTACCCCGGCACGTTTGACCCTATTACCCACGGGCATACCGATATCATCACACGAAGCCTGCGCGTCTTCGATAAGGTCGTTGTGGCGGTTGCGCCAAATCCGGCTAAACACCCGCTCTTTAATCTGGCGGAGCGGCTGGAGATGGTCAAACTGGTCGTGAAAGATTTGGCTCAGGTCGACGTGACGATTTTCGAAGGCCTCCTGGTCGACTATGTGGCGCGATTGGGAGCTCCCGCTATTATTCGAGGCCTGCGAGCCATTTCAGACTTCGAGCACGAGTTTCAGATGGCCCTCATCAACCGAAAATTAGCCAAGAATGTAGAGACCGTGTTTCTCATGTCCAGCGAAGAATACTCGTATCTCTCGTCCACCATCATTAAAGACGTGGCCCAGCACGGAGGTCCATTAACGGAATTCCTGCATCCCGATGTAGCCCGACGTCTTGAAGAACGAATCCGGAGCCTCAAACAATGAAACTCGCCGCTCGCGTCAACCGCATTACTCCGTCTCCAACATTGGCCATGACCGCCACCGCCAAAGCCATGGCGGCCCAAGGGATCGACGTCGTCGATTTCTCATCCGGAGAACCGGACTTCGACACGCCGGAACCAGTCAAGGCCGCAGCCGAAGCAGCTATTCGCGCAGGCTTTACAAAATATACCCCGTCGTCAGGCATCGACGAGCTGCGTCAGGCCATCGCCGATAAGCTGTTAGCTGAGCAAGGTTTGCGTTATGAGAAATCTCAGATCTTAGTATCCTGCGGAGCCAAACATTCGCTCTATAACGTGGCTGAAGCCCTCTTAGAAGCCGGCGATGAGATCATTATTCCAACACCCTACTGGGTCTCCTATGCCGATCAGGCGCTCCTCAACGATGCCACCCCGGTCCTGCTCCCAACCAGGGAAGATCAGGGCTATGCCATCGACCCTGATGAACTGCAGAAGCTCGTCACCCCGCGCACCAAGGCGATCATCGTCAATAGCCCCTGCAATCCGACTGGAGCCACCTACGACAAGCGCACCTTGGAGGCCATTGCCTCCATCGCGGTGAAGCACAACCTGCTGATCATCTCCGATGAAATTTATGAAAAAGTGCTCTACGACGGCGCCACGCATATCAGCATCGCCACGCTGGGACCTGAAGTCGCTGCACGCACCGTCATCATCAACGGTGTTTCCAAAGCCTACGCCATGACAGGCTGGCGCATCGGCTATGCCGCCGGCCCCAAACCGCTCTTGACAGCGATGGCGAATATCCAGAGCCAAAGCACGTCGAACCCCTGCTCGATTTCGCAAAAGGCCGCCGTCGCCGCGCTGAAACTTGGCGGACCCTTCACCGAAAAGATGGTGGTCGAATTCGACCGGCGAAGAAACGTGATGGTGCAGCGCCTGAATGCAATTCCAGGCGTGTCCTGCCGAATGCCAGGAGGAGCCTTCTATGCGTTTCCCAACATTGGCGGCGTGCTGGGACGAACCGGACCAAACGGACCGGTAGCCTCACCGCAAGCCCTGGCCGACTATCTGTTAAAAGAAGCTTATGTGGCTGTGGTGCCCGGCGAGCCATTTGGTAGCCAGCAGCATATTCGACTGTCCTATGCGACTAGCATGGACACGATCACAAAGGGATTAGATCGGATTGCGGCCGCGTTTGGGAAACTGACCGCCTAGCCGCCACTTGACTCGCGCACAGCAAGAGTTATTGAACTAGATTATCGACTGCGTATTCCGGAGGGTTACACGTGCCTATTTACGAATATCACTGCCCAGACTGCGCCTATACGTTTGAGCTGAAACAGAGCATGAAAGACGACGCCGTCGCCGCATGCGAAAAATGCGGCAAGTCGGTGAGCCGAATCATTTCTGCGCCCGCCATCATGTTCAAGGGGTCAGGCTGGTACATTACGGACTACTCGGACAAGATGAAACCGCCGACCGGAGAGACGACCAAACCGGCAACGACACCTGCCGATTCGGCAGCGGCTCCATCGGCAACGGCTTCATCAACGACTCCCGCTGCACCGCCGGCGCCACCGGCTTCCGGAGGAACGACCAGCTCGCCTCCTCCATCTGCCAGTAGCGCACCGGCGGCCACCGCCGTCTCAGATAAAAAATAGACCGGCATTTCCGGTCTCGTTTACCTGGTCGTCGTTTTCTTCTTCGCAGGAGCCTTCGCGGCAGGTTTCGCCGGGGACTTGGCGGCCGCTTTCGTGGGGATTTTTGCAGGAGCCTTCGAGGCTTTGGGAGCCATCGCCTTGACCGCCTTGACACGCAAGGCATCGACCTGATTCTGAAGACTCGCAATCATTCCAGTCTTGTCACGATTCATCCGACTCAAGTCATCGACTTGGGCCTGCAGATCTTGCTTCGCTTTCGACAAATCGTTGATCTGGTTCTGCAGCTGGGCTTTCTCCATATTCACCGTTTGCACTTCAGACCGAAGTTGTTCTACCTGAGCCTGAAGCGCGGGCGGCCAATAGTCACAACCCGATACCGCCACCCCCATTATCGCGACGAGACCGACAAGCATTCGCTGACGCAGCACCATCACCATACCGCCCTCCTTTCTGACATCCTTGCGCGGATGTATAACACACTTCTCACAACTTGAGGCGAAATCCTCGCGCCACAAGGGCCTGTTGAATCATCGCTCGATCGATCGGCCCTTCACGAATCATCTGCACACCGTCACACACACTCACCACCGTCGACGGCAATCCGCCCTGCGTCGGCCCGCCATCGACAATGACATCGACCAGAGCGCCGATTGTCCGATCCACCTCAGCCGCAGTCTGAACCGGCGGCTCCCCTGAGCGATTGGCACTTGTACCCGTCAAAGGACCAGCATGTCGAAGAAGCTCCGCGAGAGCGGTGTGAGAGGTATGGCGAACCCCAACCGTTCCTGTTCCCGAGGTGATGGATAACGGGAGGCGCGCACTGGATACAAACACCAGGGTCAGAGGTCCCGGCCAAAAAACCTCCATCAGCACCTGCGCTGCAGGAGACACCTCGGTGACAAGATCCTGAAGCTGAGCTCGATCGCCGATGAGGATCAAAATGGGTTTGCCGTCAGGCCGCCCTTTGATGGAGAGCAGGCGCGCCACCGCTGCACCATCGAACGGATTCGCACCTAACCCATAGTAGGTTTCTGTAGGAATCGCGAGCACCCCACCGGCTTGCACCAGTCGGGCAATCCGAGGAAACAACACACCTGAATCCGCTGCGAAATACGACTCGATGACAGCCATGAAAGGTGCGGGAGGCGTGGAACTGCTAGCTGCTGCGCCTGAGAGCGCGATGGGCAATATCCGTTCGATAATGCTGTCCGTCAAAAGAAATCTTCTGAACTCGCCGGTAGGCAGCCTGTTGCGCTTCCGCAATCGTGGCTCCGCGTCCAGTGACGCCCAGCACCCGGCCGCCGGCCGTCACTATGTCGGTATTCTTTCGAACCGTCCCGGCATGAAACACCGTCGCGGAAGGCTCTCCCTCGGCAAGTCCGTGAATAGTTTTTCCCGTTTCATAACTGCCGGGATAACCATCCGACGTCATCACTACACAGACCGCACAGTCATCATGCCATTCCACTACAAACTGATCCAACCGATGCTCAACAACGGCTTCGATCACATCGATGAGATCGGACTTCAGTAGCGGCAGTACGACCTGCGTTTCCGGATCGCCCATGCGCGCATTGAACTCGAGCACATAGGGCACGCCCTTCACAACCATAATTCCGGCGTATAACACACCTTGAAACGGAGAGCCCATCCGAGACATCGCCGACACAATCGGCTGTAACACTTCGCGAGTCACCTGCACACGCAACGCCGACGTGCCCAACGGAGCAGGACAGTACGCCCCCATCCCCCCGGTATTGAGCCCCCTGTCGCCATCGCCCACCCGCTTGTGATCCTGCGCCGGTAACATGGGCACCACCGCCTTGCCATCCGTAAAGGCCATGATAGTGAGCTCTTCGCCATCGAGGAATTGCTCGATGAGCACCCGCTGACCGGCCTGGCCGAAGACGGCATGTTCCATCGAATCGACGATCGCCTGTCTCGCCTGCTCGCGCGTGGTCGCAATGATCACACCCTTGCCCTGAGCCAGCCCATCGGCCTTAATGACGACCGGGAGTTCATGCGCCTCGACATACGCGAGCGCCTCTTCCATCTTTTCAAAGCTCTTCGCCCGTGCCGTTGGAATCTTGGCCAAGGCCATCACATCCTTCGAAAAGATCTTGCTGGATTCCAACCGGGCGGCATTCTTCGTCGGACCGAAGATTTTCAACTTGGCCTTGCGAAACTCATCGACAATGCCGTTTGCCAGCGGCGCCTCCGGCCCCACCACAGTCAGATCGACCTGCTCCTTGATGACAAATTCCTTGAGCGCCGTAATATCGTCCGCCTTGATCGGCAAGCAAGCCGCCAGCGACTCAATCCCGGCATTCCCCGGTGCACAAAAGATTTGCGGCTTCCGCGGACTCTGCGAGAGCTTCCACACCATCGTGTGCTCGCGCCCACCGCTCCCGACAACAAGAATCTTCATGATGCTCTTAGGTGCATAAATTAATGCGGCTTCTCAAAATGATCATCCTGCAAGGCCGCAGGTGAGTCAAAACCGGAGGCGTACCCTCTGGGGTACGTTGAGGATTTTGACGAGCCGAGAACGACGCAGGGGATCATTTTCAGAAGCCGATCCCGACTAATGGCGGAAGTGGCGCATCCCCGTCATAATCATCGCTAGGCCATGCTCATCCGCCGCTTTAATGATTTCGGCATCGCGAATCGATCCGCCCGGTTGAATCACCGCCGTGATCCCAGCTTCCGCCGCCGCATCCAGGCCGTCACGGAACGGGAAGAAGGCATCCGACGCCATCACGCAGCCCTTCACCGGCATCTGCGCTTTCATCACCGCGAGCTTCACGCTATCGACGCGGCTCATTTGCCCGGCGCCAATCCCGACGGTCTGCCCCGGCATCGCGTAAATAATGGCGTTCGACTTCACATGCTTGCAGACCTTCCAGGCAAACGCGCAGGCGGCATACTCTTCATCCGTCGGCTTGCGAGCCGTCGGCACTTGCAGCGCCCGAAGATCCGTTAACACACCCAGATCGCGATCTTGCACGATCAACCCGCCAACAAGTTTCTTGAGGTCTAGCCCAACCTGTTTCACCTTTGTGAGCGGACCGACATCGAGCAATCGCAAATCCTTCTTGCGCTTCAACTCAGCCAGCGCATCCTCGGCAAACCCCGGGGCAATGACGACCTCGACAAACGTCGAGGTAATTTCCTTGGCGGCAGCCAGATCGACCGGCCGGTTGAACGCCAGGACGCCACCGAACGCCGAGACCGGATCCGTCGCGCGCGCCTTCACATAGGCTTCGACGGGCGTCGCTCCCAGCGCCACACCACAGGGATTATTGTGCTTGATAATCGCCACCGCGCACTCGTCGTATTCTTTCGCCAATTCCAGCGCCGAATTCGCATCCAGGAAATTGTTATAGGACATCGCCTTTCCGTGCAGAATCTTCCCGCGCGACACCGACGGCTCGTTGGAATTAAATTCGCGATAGAAGGCGCCTTGCTGATGCGGATTCTCTCCGTACCGCAGCGTCTCCGCCAGCTCGAATTGCATCGACAGGATTTTCGGGAACTTCACCGCCCCCTCTTGCCCGCCCTGCACCTGCTTTTCGAGATAGTCGGCAATGAGACTGTCGTAACGCGCCGTATGCTGAAACACCTTCATCGCCAGCTCGCGGCGCAGGGCATGCGGGACGTTCCCAGCCTTCGCCGCATCCAACACACGCGTATAGTCCGCCGGATCGACTACCACCAGCACGTCCTCATGATTCTTCGCCGCTGAACGCAGCATTGAAGGGCCGCCGATATCGATATTCTCAATCGCCTCTTCAAAGGGGCAATTCGGCTTCGCAATCGTCGCTTCGAAGGGATAGAGATTCACGACGACGACATCAATTGGACCGATATTGTGCTGTTTCATCTGATCGACATGGGCCGGTACCGACCGACGCCCCAGTAACCCGCCATGGATCTTCGGATGCAGCGTTTTTACCCGGCCATCGAGAATCTCCGGCGAGCCTGTGTACGCCGCCACATCCGTGACCTTCACTCCCGCATCACGCAGCGCCTTGGCCGTTCCACCCGTCGAAAGTATTTCTGCTCCAAGAGCTTCCAAGCCCTTGGCCATCTCAATCACGCCTGTCTTATCTGAAACACTGATCAGCGCCCGCTTAATGCTGGCCATACCTATAGCTCCTTGAGAAGTACTCGATAAAGTAATGGTTTGTATCTTGGAAGGCGGGCGAAGGATAGCAAATGGGTCGGGGAAGTTCAAGAATGAGTCCGAGCAGGCCCCAAGCAGAGGTCGCGGCTGAAAACTTTCAAGACCCTCTTCCCTGATTGGACCTACATCGAGCGGCTGGAGTGAAATATTCCAGACAACTCAGCCTGCGTCTCCACTTAATTTCCGAACCTCTATACCCGTAGGTGTAGACGCCCTCCCCCTTTACCGACTATGATGCCGCTGTCGAAAATACTCACTGATCTGAACTCGTCACCACCAGGGAGAGTTCTACATACATAACCGAGGCTCCGCAATGGGTACGCATTTTTTCAACCGGCATACAATCTGGACCGTTTTCGTTTTATTCTTCATTGCTCTGGGCCTGGGAGCCTGTTCAGACGTATCGAACGCCCCGGCACCGACGACGGTGACGGTGCCGCCTCCACCGCCAGAATCAAGCCTCTCACACTTAACCGTCAGCCCGGGAGGACTTCCCTTTTTAAGCAGTGTGACCGGATACTCGGTTAATGTCGCGAGTTCGATTACCAGCGTCACCGTATCGGCGCAAACGTTAGATCAAAATGCCAGAGCAAGCATCAATAGCGGCCCATCTTCGAGTAGCCCCAATCGCCCCATTTCCCTTGGCGCGCCAGGCACTAGCACGCGAGTTCTGATCGTCGTGACCGCCCAGAGTGGAAGCCAAAGCACGTATTCTGTCACTGTGAATCGCAGCGGCGGGAGTAATGATCTTCAGAATTTAACGATATCCCCAGGTCTGTTGAGCCCCGCATTCAGTGCGAGTTCAACAAACTATACCGTGGTTGTCGCCAGCGCCATCGGCAGCGTATCTGTCACAGCGACTCTTCAGGACCCTCTCGCCACTATGAGGGTAAATAACCAAGAGACCAGCTCGGGTCAGCCACGCAGCGTTGACCTTGGCCCAGCTGGATCGCCTACGCCTATTACAATTATCGTAACGGCTCCAAATGGGAGCCCTAAAACCTACCTCATCAACATAAACCGCACGGCATTTGCGAGCGACAACAATCTATCGGCGCTTACGATATTAGGCCAGACCTTAAATCCTGGATTTGCTCCGAACACTCAGATCTATACCGTGTCGGTCGCCAGCGAGGTGACATCCGTTATGGTCACCGCTACCAAATCCGACCCCAATGCGACAATGTCAGGATTGGTATCTGCCGGAGTCGGACAAGCCACCGGTCAGTCTCCGATTACGCTCAATGGACAGGGGACCAGCACAACCATCCTGATTACCGTCATAGCCCCCAACACGAGCTCCAAGATCTACACCATTACGGTGAATCGTGCGGCTCCGGCGAGCGACAACAATCTCTCGGCGCTCTCAGTGACAGGGCAGACATTGGCCCCAGCCTTTGCGGCCAGCACACTGAACTACACCGTGAATGTCGCCACCAACGTCACGTCCGTGACCGTCGCCGCCACCAAGCCTGACCCCAATGCAACGCTGTCCGGGTCCCTCACTGCCGGAGCCGGTACGGCCGATAGGCCAACCGAGATTCCGCTCACTGGACCCGGCACAAGTAAGGTCCTATCGATCACGGTTACCGCCCCCGACACGAGCGCCAAGACCTACACCATTACCGTGGACCGCGCGGCTCCGGCGAGCGACAACAATCTCTCGGCGCTCTCAGTGACAGGGCAGACGCTGGCTCCGGCCTTTGCGGCCAGCACACTAAACTACACCGTGAATGTCGCCGCCGGCGTCACGTCCGTGACCGTCGCCGCCATCAAGTCTGATCCCAATGCAACAATGGCCGAGGCCCTCACTGCCGGAGCCGGTACGGCCAACACATCGGTCGTGATTCCGCTCACTGGACCCGGCACGAGTACAGTCGTGCCGATCACGGTCACCGCCCCCGACACGAGCGCCAAGACCTACACCATTACGGTGAACCGCGCGGCCTCGGCGGGCGGCAATAATCTCTAAAGGCTCTCAGTGACAGGGCAGACGTTGTGCTGCATCCAACACCCTCACATATGTCCGTCGCACCACCCCCAAAGAATTACAGAAGACTCTACACCCGTAGGGTAGACTACGCCCTCTCAACCGACTAAGATGCCGATATCGAAACATATCCGTCATCCAAGCTCTTCACTCGAGGAGAGCCCTAATTCATCACCGAGGCTCCATTATGGATACGCAACGTCTTAGCCGACACACAACCTGGACCGTCTTCCTCTCATTCTTCATTGCTCTGGGCCTGGGAGCCTGTTCAGACGTATCGAACGCCCCGGCACCGGCGGCTGGGCCAGGACCGCTCTCCATTCTCACAACTACATTGCCAGATGGCACTGTCAACCTAACCTACAACATCACGCTCGCTTCTTCCGGTGGAACACCGCCCTATACTTGGAGCCTGAACACCGGTTCACCGCAGCTGCCGAATGGATTATCATTAAACACATCAGATGGGCATATCACCGGCACACCAACCAGCGCCACCGGGGGCTCAATAAATACAGAGTTCAAATTGGTGGACTCCAAAGGAGTATCGGTTCTAAAAGTCCTACCGATCAGGGTCAATCTGGCACCAGTCCCTTTGACCATCGTCACCTCTTCACTCCCATCCGGTTCAATCAATCAAATTTATGGCGTGGCTCTCGGTCCTAATGGTGGAACGACGCCCTACACATGGGGACTCAAAACCGGCACCACGCCGTTGCCCAGTGGGCTCTCGCTCAATCCATCGAATGGCGTGATCAGCGGAACACCGACGGTCACCAGTAACGCAACCCATACCTTTACCCTGACCGATGCAACCACGTCGACGGTTGAAAAAAACATCTCTCTCACTATCAACGCCATTCCATTATCCATAGAATCAAACTCACTCCCACAGGCCACAGCCAATCAAAATTATAGTGCGACGCTGACAGCGACAGGAGGTACGGGTTCGTATACATGGGGACTCGCGGGCGGATCACCCGCCCTACCAAATGGCTTGACCTTGAATCCATCAACGGGAGCAATCTCCGGTCTCCCATCTGGTACCAGCAACCAAAACTACACGTTCACCGTCACTGATCAAACTCCACCCACGCCTCAAACTAGGAGTAAGGTGTTGCAGCTCATTGTCGGCGCAGCACCACCACCATTAGTTATTACGACATCCTCTCTTCCAAGTGGCTCAGTAGGCTCAAGCTATAACTCCACTCTGGTTGCCACAGGCGGAACAGGCGCGCAAACATGGAGTGTTATCAGCGGGACACTCCCCAATGGGTTGACGCTTACCCCTTCGACCGGCGCAATTATAGGCACGCCACAAATAGGTAGTAATGGGACCGCGTCTATCACCGTGCGCGTGCAGGACTCCGGAACACCCCAACAGTCCACACAAAAAGCTTTGTCGATCACGATCGGACTCCCGGCTGCCCCGAATATCACAACCACCTCTCTACCAGCAGGAGTTTTTAATACAGGCTATAGCCAAACGCCTTCCGTGACAGGAGGGTTTGGCACACTGGTCTGGGGAATCACGAGCGGAGGATTGCCGCCTGGCCTCAACCTCAATCCCTCAAACGGGAGCATGTCCGGCACACCAACCAGCACCGGCTCGTTTAGTTTTACACTGCGAGTCACTGATTCTACTTCGCAATCCGACGACCAAAGCTTGACCATCACCATCACTCCTCCGTCGCCGCCCACTATTACTGCGTTCACGCTCTCGGCTGGAACCGTGAACCAGGCCTACACACCCACTCAACTGACGGCAACGGGAGGCGCAGCCCCATTAACCTGGACAGTGACTCCAGCCCTGCCCGGGGGGCTGACACTGAACCCCACCACAGGCATTATCAGCGGGATTCCGACAAACGGAAATAACGGAGTGACCAATCATACGTTCCGAGTGACAGATTCAACGCACCCCATCAATCAGTTTGGGGAACGGACCGGCACCCTTACCATCAACGCAAACGTCACACCTGTTGCAATTACGACGACTACGCTGCCGACCGGCATTGCGGGACAAAGCTATATCGGGCAACTCGCGGCTTCCGGAGGAACGATACCGTACACCTTCAGCGTCAATTCCGGTTCGTCGTTACCAGCTGGTCTCAATATCAACGCAGCTGGAGCCATCACTGGAACGCCGACTGGTTCCGGTACTACCTCAACGACGTTTCACGTGCAGGACTCCACGAGCCCCAACCAACAATCCGCCACCAAGGCGTTAACGATCACGATCAATGCCGCGCCGCCGCCACTGACCATCACGACAACATCTCTTTCAGTAGGCACGGTGGGACAGGCGTACAACGCTCAGCTGCAGGGATCGGGCGGCACACCGGCCTATCAATGGTCGGTAAGCCCCGCACTACCTACTAACTTGCAACTCGATCAAGCGACTGGAGCGATTACCGGAACGCCTGCTGCCAATAACAGCGCGTCTTACACCTTTACCTTGCAGGATGCCGCATCCCAATCGGTACAAAAATCACTGACC
Source organism: Nitrospira sp. (assembly GCA_022226955.1). Classification (NCBI taxonomy): domain Bacteria; kingdom Pseudomonadati; phylum Nitrospirota; class Nitrospiria; order Nitrospirales; family Nitrospiraceae; genus Nitrospira; species Nitrospira sp. The sequence continues at coordinate 259,388 of CP092079.1, read as the reverse complement.
TTGACCATCAATGCCGCGCCGCTGCCATTGACCATTACAACCGCTTCACCGTTACCAAATGGAGCGGTCGGCGCAGCCTATGGTGCAACCGGCGGCACTCCTGCGACCACGGTCACATTGGCCGCGTCCGGTGGAACACCACCCTATACGTGGTCACCCACGGTAACGCCTGCATTGCCGGCTGGGCTGACATTCGATGCGCTCACAGAAACGATTAGCGGGACACCGGTAGGACCAAGCGGTACAACTAGCCATGAATTCACTGTATCCGATTCAGCGGCAGGAACGACGAACAAGACTCTGAGTTTGACGATTGCGCCTTAAGACTCTTTGATATCTTGGATGCAGGCCGCCTCAGCCGTAAGGCTGGACGGCCTGCATCTTAATGTACGGCCACCTTCTCGCCATCAAAATATCTTCCACTTCCCCCCCTTTGTAGGGAGGGCCTCCTCAGATTTTTCCGATATGATACGCAAATAATTTTGTCCACGCGCAAATCGGCCACCAGTTAGCTTTTGCGGTGAATACCACCTAACTTTTCTGCCTTAATTTTGAAGAGATTACTATGCCGCTGTTAGTTTTTGAGAAACTCCGTGAGACGCACAATATAAAGCAAGCACTTGCGAAGCTGTGGACGCTCGCCTTGGTGCTCCTCCTTGCAACCGGAGCGGCATCGTGCGGCGATGTGTCAAATGCGCCGACCCCAGCATCGGGACCAGGCGCCTTGACCATCACAACACCGTCTCTTCCTGATGGGACCGTCAACCAGCCCTATGCCACTACGATAGGAGCCTCAGGCGGAATTACTCCTTACAACTGGACTGTCACGCCAGGGCTCCCAGCGAATCTGAGCTTCGACACGACGACTGGCGCCATCACAGGAATACCGGCAACGCAGGGAACCAGTTCGCTCACCTTTACTCTGACCGACTCTTCATCGCCTCAGCAATCTGTTCAGAAACCGCTGACGCTCACAGTCACGACTGCCCCAGCAGTCCTCTCGATCGTCACTTCATCGCTCCCCAGCGGAAATGTCGGACAAGCCTATAACCAGACGGTGCGAGCTACTGGCGGGACCAGTCCGCTGAATTGGGCAATCGTCGCCGGAACACTCCCACAGAATCTGGTCTTGAATACGACAACCGGCGTGATTTCCGGAACACCAACAGCCTCCGGTACATCATCGTTTACCGTACGAGTCACCGATACAACAGGACAAGCCGACCAACAGGCCCTTTCGATCCTCATCAACCCGGCTGCTCCACCGAGCATCACCACGACATCCCTTCCCGGTGGAACGGTTAGCTTGGCCTACAATGAAACCTTGCGAGCTACAGGGGGAACAGGAAACTTGGTCTGGAACCGAAGCGCCGGATCGCTCCCTGCCAATCTCACGTTGAGTCAGACAGGAATCATTTCCGGCACTCCGACGAATACCGGCACTTCGAACTTCACCGTGCGCGTGACCGATGCCTTGTCACAGACAGATACGCAATCGCTTTCGATCACCGTCACAACCGCACTCACGATCACAACCACGTCCATATCATCATGCAGGGGCAATCGAAATAACTGCAACAGATCGCTGGCCGCATCGGGAGGCACGAGCCCCTATACATGGAGCCTCAATCCCGGATCAGAAGCGCTCCCAGCCGGTTTATCATTGAGTACGGCAGGTATGATCAGTGGAACCCCCACGGTCATCGGATCGACATCACCAACTTTCAGAGTGCAGGACTCCGCTGGTCGCTCTGCGACGAAGCAGCTGACGGTCACGATTACTTCATAATCGACCTCGGTTTGACATCCCCTTCCTTGCCCTCCTAGAAGCTTCACTTGTTGACATACTGATGCACGGCTAGTATGCTTTGATGCATGCGTACAACAATTCGACTCGACGATCAACTTCTCAAATCTGCGAAACGCTTGGCCCACGACAGAGGCACATCGCTGACCGCAGTCATTGAAGATGCGCTTCGCCAGATTCTGTCACGCCGAACCGTTGAGCAACCGCGCAAACCAGTGAAACTCACCACGGTCTCAGGACGCGGAGTCCACCCCGGTGTGGATCTAGACGATTCCTCCGCCTTGCTCGACGTTATGGAACAACCGCATGGTTCTTCTTGACGTTAATGTCTTGGTCTATGCCCACCGCGAGGACTCGCCACGCCATGCTGAGTATCTCCAATGGCTTGAAGATCTCGTCAACTCTGATCATGCGTACGGTCTATCCGATTTTGTCTTAAGCGGTTTTCTCCGCGTCGTCACCCATCCTAAAGTCTTTAATCCACCCAGCGGAATGGATAAAGCCTTGGCATTCGCAGAAGAGTTGCGCAGTCACTCTACCTGTACCATCATTAACCCCGGGCCGCGTCATTGGGACATCTTTCGTCGTCTGTGCAAAACATCAGGAATCAAGGGGAACCTAGTTCCTGATGCGTTCCTTGCAGCCCTGGCAATTGAAAGCGGGAGTGAGTGGATCACAGCTGATCGCGACTATCATCGTTTCCCAGGCCTCCATGTGCGCCACCCGCTTGAATAGCCTTTATAAACCCACCCCGTTATCTTCTGCGGTTACGCTCTTACGCCCCCTCGGTTTGACTTCCCCTTCCCCGCCCTCCTAAAATCCGAGCATGGCTTCATCGTTCGTCCATCTCCATCTGCATACCCAATTCAGCCTCCTCGACGGCGCGAACCAGATCGAGCCGCTCGTGCAGCAGATCAAGTCGTTCGGTCAACCCGCCGTGGCGATGACCGACCATGGCAACATGTTCGGAGCCATTGAGTTCTATCGCAAAGCCAAGGATGCTGGTATCAAGCCCATCATCGGGTGCGAAGCCTATATGGCGCTGGGAAGCCGTCATGCGAAGAAGGATAGCGGGCTTGCCCACAACGATTATTACCATCTGATTTTGCTGGCGAGAAACCTGACTGGCTACCAGAATCTTATTAAGCTTTCTAGTAAAGCATACCTTGAAGGATTCTATTATAAACCTCGGATGGATAAGGAACTTCTCAAGGAGCATCACGAAGGGCTCATTGCTCTGTCAGGCTGTCTCAGCGGCGAAATTCCCTATCTTATCGGCCAAAAAGATATGGACGGCGCGATGGCCGTGGCGGGCGAATTTCAGGAGATCTTCGGGAAGGAGCACTTCTATCTTGAAGTACAAGCCAACGGTCTCGACCACCAGCGCATCGCCAATGCCGGTCTGGTCGAGATCCACAAGAAGCTCAATATCCCGATGGCAGGCACCAATGACTGCCACTACCTCAAGAAAGAAGATTCGCACCCGCACGAACTGATGCTCTGCCTACAGACCGGCAAGACGCGTAGCGACCCGAACCGGATGAAGTTCGACACCGATCAGCTCTACGTCAAATCGACGGAGGAGATAGCCCCGGCCTTCGCCGAGTTTCCCGGCGCCGTCACGAATACCTGCCGCATCGCGGACAACTGCGATCTGGAGCTCGCGCTCAACAAGACGCATTTGCCGCAATACAAAGTTCCAGACGGTTACACGCGCGAAACGTATGTGGAGCAGCTGGCCATCGAAGGCTTGAAAGCCCGGCTCAAAGAACGCCCCAGCACCATCCTGCCAGCCACCTACGAGTTGCGGCTGCGCGAAGAGCTGACGGTGATCTGCTCAATGGGATTCGCAGGCTACTTTCTCATCGTTTGGGACATCATCCGCTTCGCGCGTTCACGCGGCATTCCTGTCGGGCCGGGACGCGGATCGGCCGCCGGCAGTCTGGTCGCCTACGCGCTGCGCATCACCGATCTGGATCCGCTCGTCTACACCCTGCTCTTCGAACGGTTCCTGAATCCGGAGCGTGTGTCCCTCCCCGACATCGACATGGACTTCTGCATGGATCGCCGCGGCGAGGTGATCAACTATGTCGTAGAGAAATACGGCAAAGACCATGTCGCACAGATCATTACGTTCGGCACGCTCGGCGCCAAAGCGGCGATCCGCGATGTCGGCCGAGTGCTCGAAATCCCCTATGCCGAAGCCGACAAAGTTGCCAAACTGATCCCGAGCCAGCTCAACATGACGTTGCAACAAGCGCTGGAACAGGAGCCGAAACTCACGGAGCTCATCAATACTGACGCGCGAATCGCCGAGCTCATGCAAGTCGCCCAGTCGCTCGAAGGCCTGGCACGCCACGCCTCGACACATGCCGCCGGCGTCGTCATCTCCGAAGGCCCGCTGACCGACCATGTGCCCCTCTATAAGGGGGCCAACGACGAAATCGTGACGCAGTACACGATGGGCGATGTCGAGAAAATTGGCTTGGTCAAATTCGACTTTCTCGGCCTCAAAACCCTGACGATGATCCGCCGGGCGGAAGCCCTCATCAACGACACGCATCCGGATCAGCCGCCGCTCTCGGTCGAGCAACTGCCGTTCAACGACGTGAAAACTTTCGATCTCCTCTCCTCCGGCAAAACCACTGGGATCTTTCAGTTGGAAAGTTCCGGCATGCGCGACCTGCTCACCGGCTTCAAGCCGGACCGGTTCGAGGACATCATCGCCATCATCGCGCTCTATCGTCCCGGCCCGATGGATCTCATTCCCGACTTCATCAAACGCAAGCAGGGCAAGGTTCCGATTACGTACGAGACGCCTGAACTCGAACCGATCCTGAAGGACACCTACGGGGTCATCGTCTATCAGGAACAGGTCATGGCGATCGCCAACAAGATCGCTGGTTTCTCGCTCGGACAAGCCGACATTCTCCGCCGCGCCATGGGCAAGAAAAAGCCGGAGGAGATGGAAAAGCTGCGCGTCAAATTCCTGGAGGGCGCCAAGAATAACAAGATCGCCGAAAAGAAGGCGGACAAGCTCTACGAGCTGATACAAAAGTTCGCCGGATATGGATTCAACAAGTCGCACGCGGCGGCCTACGCCGTCGTCTGTTATCACACCGGCTACCTCAAGGCGCATTACCCGACCGAATTCATGGCCGCGCTCATGACGACGGACATGGGCAACCAGGACAAGATCGTCGGCTACTTCACCGAATGCCGCGACCTCGGCATCAAGGTGCTGGGGCCCGATATCAACGAGAGCGGCAAAAACTTCACCGTGGTCGACGGCGCCATCCGGTTCGGCATGGCGGCGATTAAGAACGTGGGCGAGGGAGCGGTCGAGTCCGTCTTGGCTATTCGCGCGGAGAGCGGTCCATTCAAATCTTTCTTCGATTTTTGCCGCCGCGTGGATCTCCATAAAGTGAATAAGCGCATGCTGGAAGGCCTGCTCAAGACCGGCGCGTTCGATTCCACCGGCGCCAAGCGGGCCCAGCTCATGGCCGTCATGGACCAAGCCGTCGAGGACGGCGCCGCGGCACAGCGCGAACGAGACTTGGGGCAAACCAGTATTTTCGGCGATGAGCTGAGCGAACCAGGCACCGCAGCGACCTTGGCCTCGCCGCCGCTTCCACCAATCGCCGAATGGGATCAGGCGCAACGGCTACAGTATGAGCGGGAACTGACCGGGTTCTACATTACCGCCCATCCGCTCACTCGCTATGAGGCGACACTGAAAGCCCTGTCGACGGCCACCACCATCGGCCTCTCCGACGTATCCGACGGAAAAGAAGTAAAGATCTGCGGCATTATCGCCTCGGTGAAATCCATGATCACCAAAAAAGGCGACCGCATGGCCTATTTGAATGTCGAAGACCTTCATGGAACCGTCGAAGTCATCGCCTTCCCAGATCTGTATAAAACAGCGGGCGAGCTGATCGCGCCGGAGCGGCTGGTGCGCATCACCGGCACGATCGATCGCGGAGACAAGGGCACCAAATTGCGCGGCGTGAAAATCGAACCGCTCGCCGCGCTGCAAACGCAATCGATCAAGCGCGTGCAAATTAGATTGTCGGATCGATCGGAGACCGCTGACCAGCTCCCGAAGCTCCGCGACATTTTCATCCGCTATCCCGGCAATACGACGGTTTCGCTGACGTTCGCGATGGGGAATGCCCTGGAAGCCGATACGGTTCCCTTGCCGAATCACAGCATTTCACCGAGCGAATATTTTGTGGCGGACGTTGAAGAAGTGCTAGGCAAAGGTGCTCTGTCTTTGCTATCTTAATGTACGTAATTGGGGGTACACTCCAGGCAGTTTTACGTTGGAATATCGAACCCTATGCGCGACTATCTTGAATTTGAAAAGCCGGTTCGAGAGATCGAAGAGAAGATCGAAAAATTAGCGGCGGCTGGCTCCGGCAAAGCCTCCACACAAGAAGAAATCCGGAAGTTGCGCGGAAAGCTCGCGCAGGTCGAAAGCCAGCTCTATAGCACCCTGACCCCTTGGCAGCGCACCCAACTCGCCCGCCATCCCCAGCGTCCCAGCACCCTCGATTACATCAGCGAACTCAGCCGCGGGTTTTTGGAACTCCATGGGGATCGTTCATTCGGCGACGATCGCGCCATCGTCGGAGGGTTCGCGAAGTTCAACGACCGGACGGTCATGATCATCGGTCATCAAAAAGGCAAGACACTGAAGGAACGCATGCAGCGAAACTTCGGCATGCCCAACCCGGAAGGCTATCGGAAGGCGTTGCGCCTGATGAAGATGGCGGAAAAATTCGGCCATCCCATCCTGACCTTCATCGATACCCCTGGAGCCTATCCAGGGATCGGCGCTGAAGAACGCGGACAAGCGGAAGCCATCGCCCGCAATCTGCTGGTGATGTCGCGCCTCAAGGTTCCCATTCTGTCCGTTGTCATCGGCGAAGGCGGCAGCGGCGGCGCGCTGGCGTTGGGAGTGTCAGACCGCGTCCTCATGCTGGAGCATTCGGTCTATTCCGTCATATCGCCAGAAGGATGCGCCGCGATTCTCTGGGACAACCCAGCCAAAGTTCCCGATGCGGCCACGGCCCTGAAGATCACTGCTCAAGACCTGATGGGTCTCGGCGTCATCGATGAAATTATCCCTGAGCCATTAGGCGGCGCACACCGCGATCCCAGAGCCGTCTGCGATCGGGTGGCTAAAGCTCTCACCAATCAACTTTTCCAACTACTCGACCTTCCACACAACGAACTCCTGAACCAGCGCGATCTCAAATTCCGCAAGATGGGCGCCGTCGAAGGGCTTGTCGCACCGGCCTAGCTATCTATCCCTCCTCATTACTCCACAGGCTGTTCAAAAAGGTTGTCCAGCAAGGCCGCAGCAAACGAAGAGGTGAGGCGTACGATTCGGTACGTTGAGCCTTTGAGTGAAGCGAGTACTCTGTTACCTCAGCAACTCCACATCGATAAATCGCTGTTGGATCGCTGCCTGCATCTGCGCCATGACCTCAGTGCGACATTCGTTCAGACTGGCATCTTGCAGGTACCGTTCAACGGTTCTCGGAAATTTCTTCCACCAGGCCCTCGCTGAAATACGCGCCTGATCGGCCTCGCCTCCCGCACCGGCGAGAAGCTTCCTGATCTCATGCTCGAAAAACGAGACGTGGGTTTCTTCGTCATCCACGATAGATTGCATATCCGGACGAAGGCTAACCAGCAGTTTCGCAAACTCCAATCCCAACGCCTCGTATCCAAACAGCAGCACCGCCAGTGCCGGCCACTGATGCGGCACCACCGGCAAGACCTCGCGCCCCCATGACTGATAGCCCACCAGCGCTTCGAAATGCTTTAAATGCTCTTCCTCATCGGCTTCGTGCTGTTTGAGAAAGGCCAGGACATTCGGCGGCACGTCACGCAATTGCGCCGCGCGCACGGCCCACAGCGCCATGGCTTCGGCTTTCAAGAAGCGTTCGAGAATCGGTCGCTCGCTATTCGCTGGCAAAATCATGGCATGTCCTCTTCAGCGTGACCGTGCCGTGAGCCAAGCCACCGCGCCCGCACCGGCCACGCGGCCGCTGGCAAAACAAGCCGTGAGCAGATACCCGCCAGTCGGCGCTTCCCAATCCAGCATTTCCCCAGTACAAAACACTCCCGGCACCTCGCGCAACATCAAGCGATCATCCAAAGCCTCAAAGATGACTCCACCGGCGGTACTGATCGACTCAGCCAGCGGCCTGGTCGCGGTCAACTTCAACGGCAATGATTTGATCGCCGCGGCGAGTTTGGCTGGATCGGTAAAGTCTTCCTTCGACACCACTTCGCGCAACAGCCCGACTTTCACGCCCGTCATGCCCAACCGTCGCTCCAAATGCGTCGCCATGGTTTTTTTCCCGCGCGGCTTGGCGAGATCATTCGTCAACCGGGAAAGATCCTGATCGGGCGCCAGGTCCAGCCGCAACATCGCCGTTCCCTTCGTCGCAATTTCGTCGCGCAGGAGGGACGACATCGAGTAAACCACGCCTCCTTCCACCCCGGTTGTGGTCACGACGAATTCGCCTTGCCGCCATTTCTCCCCGCCCGCCGGCGTCTGAATTTTCAAGGCCACGGATTTCACCGGATGACCTGCAAACTTGTTCTTGAAAATCTCCGTCCAGGCAATGTCGAATCCACAGTTGGCCGGGCGCAAGGGACTCACCGACACGCCACGCTGCGCGAGCCACGGCACCCAGGCGGCATCCGAGCCAAGCTGCGGCCAGCTGCCTCCGCCTAAGGCAAGGATCACTGCATCGGCGCGAACCACCTGCACCCCATCAGGAGAATCGAATTGCAGCGCACCCTGCGCATCCCACCCGCGCCATTTATGCCGCACATGGAACCGCACACCGGCCTGACGTAATCGCCGCAGCCAAGCTCGCAACAACGGAGCCGATTTCATATCTTTCGGAAACACCCGGCCGGACGACCCGACAAATGTTTCAATCCCCAATCCCTGCACCCAGGCACGCAGCGCATCCGGGCCGAACACAGCCAGGAGCGGAGCAATCTGAGTCCGCCGCGTTCCATATCGAGACAACAGTTTCTCCACCGGCTCCGAGTGTGTGAGATTCAGCCCGCCCTTCCCAGCCAGCAAGAACTTTCTCCCGACCGACGGCATGGCATCATACAAATCTACCTGCACTCCCGCCGCGCTCGCACTTTCCGCAGCCATCAGCCCAGCCGGCCCGCCTCCGATAATCGCGATAGTCTTCACCAGGTCATTTCCCTTCAAGCCGCGCAACCGCAAAGTGGTCATTGACCGGGCGATTGGTTACACACAGACACCTATACTTATTCAGAGAGGACGGGATTGTAGCAAAGTCAGGAGGTGGAAATGTAAGCTCCCCGTAAACCGCGACACTCAGTAAGGAGAACTTTCTGGCAGAATACGTCACCCTAGCCAGGAGGTTCCTATGCGCCAGTCGAAGTTCACCGAAACGCAAATTGTGTCGATCCTGAAAGAGGCCGATGCCGGT